>NZ_JAVDYB010000001.1:4448636-4755000 GCF_031458235.1 Catenuloplanes atrovinosus
AGATGACGTACGCGGCGTTGTCCGGGGTGAGCGACGGCGTGGGGGCGGCCGTGGGCCGGTCGGCGAGCTCGGCCACGAAGGCGGGATCGTCGAGCAGCACGGTGTCCGCCGCCAGCGGGCCGGCCAGTTCGGTGGTGGTGAGCACGCAGGCGGGGGCGGCGTCGGCCAGCAGGTAGGCGATCCGCTCCGCGGGGTACTCGGGGTCGATCGGCAGGTAGGCGGCGCCCGCCTTGAGCACCGCCACCTCGGCCACGATCAGGTCGGCGGACCGGGGCAGGCAGAGGCCGACCACCTGCTCCGGTCCGGCGCCACGTGCGATCAGCGCGTGGGCGAGCCGGTTGGCCCGCTCGTCGAGTGCGGCGTAGGTGAGCGCCGTGCCCTCGTACACCACGGCCACCGCCTCCGGCCGTTGGCGCACCTGGTCCGCGAAGAGCTCGGGCCAGGTCGCCAGGGTCAGGACAGCGTCGGTTCGCGCGAATTCGGGCACAGCGAAGTACCGCCCCTCGAAGGTGACGTCGGTGAGAAGTGGAGAGCTTGCGGCCGGTTCCTACTTGGTCAGCAGGGGCACGAGCTGGTCGAGGGCGTACGGGATGCTCAGCACCGTGCTGAACGACAGCGCGGCGCCCAGCGGGGGCTCCTCGTACGGCAGGAACACCGCCCGGTTCTCCTGGGCGACCTTCAGCGTGCTGTAGACCTTGTCGGCCTTGACCGTGGTCTCGGTGCCGGCGTCGGCGGTGAGGAAGATCAGCTTGTCCACGTCGACCAGCGAGAGCTGCTCGGAGCCGATCTCGGCGGCGTACTCCTGGCCGGCCGCGTCCACGATGGCCTGCGGGGTGACGAAGCCGAGCTTGGTCAGCAGTACGACCTTGGGGTCGCTGGGCGCGAAGATCGCGTACTTGCCCGGCTCGTACGGCTCGACGACCGCCACGGTCTTACCCGCGAAGCCCGGGTTCTTGCTCGCGAGGTCGGCCAGGCGGGCATCGATGCCGGCGATCAGCGCTTCGGCCTCGGCCGTCTTGCCCAGGGCTTTGCCGGCCAGCCTGGTCATGTCCTGCCAGGGCGCCGTGTAGTCGTCGAATCCGACGGGCTGGGCCACGGTCGGCGCGATCTGGGAGAGCTTGCCGTACTGGTCCTCGGTCATGCCCGAGTAGAGCCCGATGATCAGGTCGGGCTTGAGGGCGGCGATCTTCTCCAGGTTGTAGTCGTCGCGCTCACCGACGATCTCCGGCGTCTTGCCGGCCCACAGCGGCTGGGCCCACGGCCACTTGCCGTACGGCCGCTCGAGGAACCAGTCGATGGAGCCGACCGGGACGACGCCCAGCGCGAGCACCGGGTCCTGGTCGCTGAGGCCGAGCGTGACCACCCGGGCCGGGGCCGCCTTGATCTCGGTGGTGCCGTACTTGTGGTCCACGCTGACCGGGAACCCGGCGGCGGACGAGCTGGACCGCGGTGCGGATTCGCCGCCGTCGGTGCCCGCGCAGCCGGTCAGGACCAGGGCCGCCACGGCGAGCGCCGCGGTGAGTCGCCCGGCGATCGCCCGGCTCCTGCGGCGGACGGGGGAAACGGTGGACCTCGGCGACGTATGCAACGGATTCCCTCCGACATGGAGACATGGTCGCCGTCATAGTAAGGTCAGCCTAACCTAATAACAAGACACCCCTGCCGGACCCGTGATGGTTAGGTAACCCTTAGCATAGTCGTCGTGTCTCGGGTGGATGGAGCATCGTGGAGGCGGGATGAGCACAGCGGCCCCGGTCCGGTCGGCCGCGGCGGCGCGGACGGGGTTGATGATCACCGCGATCGCGCTTCTCGCCATCCTCTCCGTGATCTCGCTGGCGGTCGGCAGTAAGACGGTGCCGCCCGGCGAGGTGCTCCAGGCGCTGCTGGACCGGCCGGCCGCCCGGCTGGCCAGCCCGCAGGCCGAGGCGATCGTCTGGGGGGTACGGGTACCGCGGACCGTCTGCGCCGTCCTGGTCGGACTCGCGCTCGGCCTGGCCGGCGCCCTGATGCAGGGCCTCACCCGCAATCCGCTGGCCGATCCCGGGCTGCTCGGCGTGAGCGCCGGCGCCTCCCTCGCCATCGTCGTCGCGGTGGCCGCGCTCGGGGTGACCGCCGCCTCCGGATACGTCTGGTTCGCCCTCGCCGGGTCGTTCGCCGGCGCGGTCGCCGTGCAGGTGCTGGGCAGTCTCGGCCAGGGCGGCGCCACCCCGGTGAAGATCGCCCTGGCCGGCATCGCGCTCACCTTCCTGCTGGGCTCGTGCACCAGCGCGATCGTGCTCCGGCAGCCCGAGGCGCTCGACCGGTTCCGCTTCTGGTCGGCCGGCTCACTCACCGGCGCGGACCCGGCCCTGCTGTGGCGGATGGCACCGTTCCTGGCCGTCGGCGTCGCGCTCGCGATGACGGCCGGGCCGGCACTCAACAGCCTCGCGCTCGGCGAGGACACCGCGATCGCCCTGGGCCGCCGGGTCGGCGCCATCCGGTTCCAGGCGGTGCTGGCGGTGACGCTGCTGGCCGGCACGGCGGTCGCGATCGCCGGGCCGATCGTCTTCATCGGACTCGTGGTGCCGCACGTGGCCCGCCTGGTCACCGGCCCCGACCATCGCTGGCTACTGCCCGCGACGGCGCTGCTCGCGCCCTGCCTGCTGCTGTTCGCCGACATCGTCGGCCGGGTGATCGCCCGCCCGGAGGAGGTGCAGGCCGGCATCGTGGTCGCGTTCATCGGCGGCCCGTTCTTCATCGCCCTGGTCCGCCGGCACCGGGCGGTGGAGCTCTGATGACGGTCCGCGACGCCGCTCCCCGGGGTGCGTTCCGGCTGGCGTACCCGCCGGTCTCCGGGGTGCTGCCACCCCGTACCGTGGCGGTCTTTCTGGCATTGGGCGTGGCGACGTTCGCGGTGCTGTGCGTCAGCCTGTCCATCGGCGACTACCCGGTCAGCCTGCCGGACGTGCTGCGCGCCCTAGCCGGCTCCGACGATCCCGGCCCGGCCTTCGTGATCCGTGAGCTGCGCCTGCCGCGGGCGCTGACCGGCCTGCTCGCCGGCGCCGCCTTCGCGGTGTCCGGCGCCGTCTTCCAGACGATCACCCGCAACCCCCTCGCCAGCCCGGACATGATCGGTATCAACGCCGGGGCGACGACCGCGGTCGTCGGCGGGATCGTGCTCGGCGCGGGCGGCATGTCCAACTCGATGCTCGGCGTGCTGGGCGCGCTCGCCACGGCCGTCCTCATCTACCTGCTGGCCTGGCGCGGCGGCGCCACCGGGTACCGCATCGTGCTGGTCGGCATCGGAGTCTCCTGGATGTGCACCAGCGCCACCGACTACCTGCTCACCCACGCCCGGCTGCACGAGGCCCAGGCCGCACTCGGCTGGCTGGTCGGCAGCATCAACGGCCGCGGCTGGGAGACCGTGCTGCCGCTGGCCGGCGCGGTCGGCGTGCTGCTGCCGGTGACCCTGCTGCTGACCCGGTGGAGCCGCACCCTGTCCCTCGGCGACGACGTGGCCCGCGGCCTGGGCACGCCCGTCCAGCACGCCCGGGTCGGCCTGCTGCTGGCCGGCGTCGGGCTGGTCGCGTTCGCCACCGCGGCCGCCGGACCGGTGCTGTTCGTCGCCCTCGCCGCGCCGCAGGTGGCCCAGCGGCTGGCCGGGCAGCCCTCCCCGCCCCCGCTCATCTCGGCCCTGACCGGGGCGTTCATGGTGCTGGTGAGCGACCTGCTCGCCCGATATCTGCTCCCGGACGCCGACCTGCCGGTCGGCGTCGTCACCGGCGCGTTGGGCGCGGCCTTCCTGCTGTGGCTGCTCGCACGCGCCAACCGAGCCGGCTCTGGAGGCTGACGATGGCTGCGCACCACCCCGAGCTGCGGACCGAGCGGTTGCGGCTGGCCTACCCCGGCCGGATCGTCGTCGACGGCCTCGACCTCGACCTGCCCACCGGCCGGATCACGGCGATCGTCGGCGCCAACGCCTGCGGTAAGTCGACGCTGCTGCGGGCGCTGGCCCGGCTGATGGCACCGGCCGGGGGCTGCGTCCGGCTCGACGGCGCGGCGATCCACACGCTGCCGACCCGCCAGGTCGCGCGCCAGGTGGGCATCCTGCCCCAGTCCCCCGTGACGCCGGCCGGGCTGACCGTCGTGGACCTGGTCAGCCGGGGCCGCTCGCCGCACCAGACCTGGTGGCAGCAGTGGTCGGCGGCCGACGAGGCGGCGGTCGGCGCGGCGCTCGCCGCGACCGGCATGACCGACCTGGCGCACCGGCCCGTCGACGAGCTCTCCGGCGGCCAGCGGCAACGCGCCTGGATCGCGATGGCGGTGGCGCAGGAGACGCCGGTCCTGCTGCTGGACGAGCCGACCACGTTCCTCGACCTGTCACACCAGATCGACGTGCTGGACCTGGTGGTCGACCTCAACCGGCGCGACGGCCGGACCGTGGTGATGGTGCTGCACGACCTCAACCAGGCCGGCCGGTACGCCGATCATCTGGTGGCCATGAAGTCGGGCCGGATCGTCGCCCAGGGCGATCCGGCCGCCGTCATCACCCCGGAGGTGGTGGCCGACGTGTTCGACGTCGACTGCCAGGTGACCCGCGACCCGATCAGCGGCACGCCGTTGATCATCCCGGCCGGCCGGCATCACCTGGCCACCTGACCGGCCCGTTACCGGCCGATCAGGGACATGCCGGCCTCCGCGTTCTCCACGACCGCGTTGAGGATCTCGGCGGACCGGATCGACGTGTTGGACAGCAGCGAGGACGAGATCCCGTGCGTGTGCTCGGTGCCGCCCTGCAGGTAGACGCCGGCCCGGACGCGCGGGGTCGTCTCGATGCGGTAGTCACGCCGGACCGCGACCCGGCCGGCCTCGTCGCGCAGGCACTCGGCGGCCAGGTCACCCAGCAGCGCGGTCGGGTCGGGCTGCCGGTAGCCGGTGGCGAACACCACGGCGTCGGCGTCCAGCACCTGGCGCTCGCCGCTGATCAGCGACTCGACCACCGTGTGCACCCGGTCGCCCATCCGGACGGCCTCGGTCACCCGGGACACGTTGAGCAGGCGGAGCCGCTCCTCGCCGCGCACCTTCTCCTGGTAGACCCGGCGCGAGAGGTCCTCGATCAGGTCCTGGTCGACCACCGAGTAATTGGTGTTGCCGTGATAGGCGAGCATCAGCTGCTTCACCTGGTCCGGCGCGGCGAAGTAGTCGTTCACCGCCGCCGGGTCGAAGATCCGGTTGGCGAAGGCGCTGTCATCGGCCGGGCTGTAGCCGTAGCGGGTGATCACCGCGTTCACCTCGGCGTGCGGGAACTCCCGGTGCAGGTAATCGACGGCCTCGGCGGCGCTCTGCCCGGCGCCCACCACGACGAACCGCTTCGAGGACGGCGCCTCCCGCTTCAGGCGCTCGGCGTTGGGCAGCAGGTCGCGGCTGTGCCAGATCCGGTCGTCGGCGGTCACGCCCTCGGGCAGCCGCGGCGTCAGGCCGGTGCCCAGCACCAGATTGCGGGCCCGCTGCACCAGCGGCTCGGCGACCCCGGCCACGTCGGCCGAGACCACGTCGAAGGAGACCACCTCGTCACCGTGCCGCACCGGACGGATCTCGACCACCTCGCGGCCGTACGAGACGTCCCCGTCGACGAGCGCGGCCGCCCACTGCAGGTAGTCGTGGAACTCCACCCGGGACGGGAAGAAGTTCTTCTGATTGATGAAGTCGACCAGCCGGTTCCGGCTCTGCAGGTAGCACAGGAAGCTGAAGTCGCTCTGCGGATTGCGCAGGGTCACCAGGTCCTTGAGGAACGAGACCTGCATGGTCGCGTCCTCCAGCAGCATCCCCCGGTGCCAGCCGAACCCTCGTTGCCGCTCCACGAACGCCGCGGTCACTCCTCGCGCGCCGGGCGTGCGCCGCACGCCCGCGTTGTGCTCGGCGATCGCGATCGCGAGAGCCAGATTGGACGGACCGAACCCGACGCCGATCAGGTCGTGAACCGACCGCTCGCCGCCGAAAGGCTCCTCTGCCATACATGTCCCATCACGTGGCCGGGCTCGCCCGGGTACGGAAACGGAGAACACCTGTGCGGGATGCAAGCACGTGAAACCCCGCGAGGCCTTAGTTAGGCTAGGCTAACTATAGTACGATCCGCATCTATCGTGAACACCCCGGCTCGGCCGTGCGCACCGCGCCGTCCAGGCGGAACCGCGGCACAAGGAGGACATCGCCCATGCGGGTAACCATGTTCGGATACCAGACCTGGGGTCACCGCACCCTGCAGGCGCTGCTCGACTCCGAACACGAGGTGACGCTGGTCGTCACCCACCCCAAGAGCGACCACGCCTACGAGAAGATCTGGGACGACTCGGTCGCCGACCTGGCCGAGAAGCACGACGTGCCGGTGCTGCTGCGCAACCGCCCCGACGACGACGAGCTCCTCGAGCGGCTGCGCGCCGCCGACCCCGACGTCATCGTCGCCACCAACTGGCGCACCTGGATCCCGCCGCGCATCTTCACCCTGCCCCGGCTCGGCACCCTCAACGTGCACGACTCGCTGCTGCCGGCCTACGCCGGCTTCTCACCGCTGATCTGGGCTCTGATCAACGGCGAGAAGGAGGTCGGCGTGACCGCGCACATGATGGACGAGACCCTCGACGCCGGCGACATCGTCCTGCAGCGCTCGGTCCCGGTCGGCCCCCGCGCCACCACCACCGAGCTGTTCCACGCCACCCTCGACCTGTTCGGCCCGATCACCGTGGACGGACTGGCCCTGATCGCCTCCGGCCGCACCGACTGGGTCAAGCAGGACCGGTCCAAGGCGAGCTTCTTCCACAAGCGCGCCGACGAGGACTGCCGCATCGACTGGAACTGGCCGGCGGAGGACCTCGACCGGCTCGTCCGCGCCCAGTCGTACCCGTACCCGAGCGCCTACACCTACCACCGCGGCCGCCGGCTGGAGATCCTCTCCGCCGAAGTCTCGGCGAACATCTACGGCGGCACCCCCGGCCGCATCTTCTACCGCGAGGGCGACGGCGTCGCGATCGTCGCCGGCGCGGACGCACGATACGGACGCAACCACGCCCTGCTGATCACCCGGGTCCGCACCGACGACGGCACCGAACTGGCCGCCCACGACTACTTCACCGCCATGGGCGGATACCTGACCAACCAGCCCTGACGCCCGCCTGCTCCCGGCCTTCCGCCGCCCGCCCCGCCGATCCGGCAGGGCGGGCGGTTCCGTGGGCGGACTCCGGCCGGTACACCGCCGGCCGGGTCCTCAGCCGCAGAGCGGCACCACGTCGGCCGGCAGCTCGTTGTCCGCCCAGTCGAAGAAGATGTTGGGCATGTAGCCGCCGAGTTCCGGCAGGTAGGTCCACCAGTCGTTGCTCAAGCCGTACTGCTCGACCAGTTCACCCCGCAGCTGGCAGGCGACGCGCACCTCCTGGTAGCTCGGCACCGTGCCGACCCGGGCGGACGACAGGGTGGGTGCGGCATACACGCCCACCTCGCTGTCCCAGGTGCCGAAGAAGATGCCCCGCTCGGGCTGCCGCGGTGGCGGCGCGAGGCGCGCGCCGGGAACGGGCAGCCGGCGTACGACGTTGGTCAGCGCGTACCCGGCCTGCGCGAAGCTGGTGCCGGGCCGGTGCGTGCTCAACGCGACCACGATCACGCGGTGGCGGGCGCCGACCGTGCCGGTGGTGTGCAGCGCGCCGCTGGAGTAGTCGATCTCCCGGGCCGGCGTGCTCGCCGCGGCCCGCGCCGAGGCGGCCGGCACGCAGGGGTTGCGGGGTGCCGAGCCGAAGAGCGTCCAGCCCTGCTTGACCGCGGTCGGGCCGGTGAAGGCCGACCGGATACCGAACGACTGGTCGAAACCGTCGACGGCGCACGTCGTCGCGGCCGACAGGTTGCCCATGATCAGTTCACGTACGCCGGCCGGGGCGGTGTCCAGCACGTACCGGTAGACGCGCACCAGGTCCTCGGCGCTGACCCCGGTCGAGCCCCAGCCGTACCCGTCCGGAGGCGGTGTGGTGTGGCGCAGTCCGAGCCGGGAGGCCATCCGTTCGACGATGGCGCCTTCGCCGTTGCGGGTCCAGAACTCCGTGGCCGCGGCGTCGTCACTGCCGCGCAGCATCAGGTCCAGCCGGGCCCGGTCGGCCACGGTGAGCGGCCCGGCCGGTGCCCAGGTGAGGTCGAGCGCGATCAGCAGCTTCACCAGCGACGCCGAGCGGAACGGCTTGGTCGCCTGCGCCCGGTGGGTGAACCGGCCGGTGGCCCGGTCGTAGACGGCGATTCCGGCGTCCATCCCGGCGGGCACGCCGACCGGTGCGGCGGCGACGGCCGGGCCCGCGGTCTGCACGGCCGCCACGGCCGACAACGCGAGCGCCGCGATCGTCAGGGCCAGCGGCCGCCACGGGGTTGTTTCGAGTCTCATCGAGCAGCTCCACATCATCACCTCGGTACGTGATCTCTGTGTGATGCTCCGGACAGCCGAAAAGTTGCACCGTCCTCTGTGTTCTTTCCGGCCCTACGGCCGACGGTGACGCAAGGTGTACCGGTAGTCGCGCGGTGGGACGCCGGCCGGGCATCCTCGTCGGCCATCACCAGCCCGCACACAGCCGGTGGTGGTCACGCTGGCGCCCGCCGCGGCCACTACGGACGCCGAGGCTACGCACTCACCCAACCGCCGTCGCGGTGCTAGGCCGGCCCCCGGCGACCCAGTCCAGCAGGTCGTCGACGAGTTCGGTCGCGTACGCGGCGGAGGCACCGTCGGCGGCGAAGAGCACCCGGTAGATGATGGGCGCCACCACCCGGTCCACGACCAGGCCGGCCGGCGGCACCGGTTCGTCGCGGCCGCGCGCCCGGGCGAGGATCTCCTCGATCTGCTCACGGGCGTAGGCCGTGCATCGGCCTCGCCGCTCGTTCCCCTCGCCGGACTCCGGCGCGCAGAGCACGTCACGCACCAGCTCCCGCCCGGGGCGGGAGGACATCTCCTCGGCGTACTGCTGCGACCAGGCCCGCAGGTCGGCGCGGAGCGTGCCGTGGTCGGCCGGCCCGGTGTCCGGGCGAAGCCGGCGCACGGCCACGTCGGCGAGCAGGTCGTGCAGGTCACCCCAGCGGCGGTAGATGGTCGACGGGGTGACGCCGGCCCGCTGCGCGATCGCCGGCACGCTCAGCGCCTCGCGCCCGCCAGTGGCCAGAAGCTCCTCGACGGCTCGGTGAACGGACTCCTGCACGCGGGCGCTGCGGCCGCCGGGACGGGGTCGGGTGGTCACCACACCACCTTAAAGCACAGAAGTTGCGTTAACGAACCGGCGTCGCTACCGTACTAACGCAAAGTTTTAGCTTTTTCGTCGGAGGAGGACCGTGTCCACGACATCCAGCCCCACCCGGGCCACGCCCTCACCCGGCACCGACCGGCGCGCCCTCACCGGCTACGCCACCGTCGTGCTGACCTTCATGGCCGCGGCGAGCGCACCCACCCCGCTCTACGCCGAATATCAGCGCGCCTGGCACTTCGCGCCCACCACGCTGACGGCCGTCTTCGCCGCGTACGCGGCGCCTCTGCTGCTGACCCTGGTCGCCACCGGCGCGCTCTCCGACCATCTCGGTCGCCGCGCGGTCGTGCTGGCCGCCATGGCCGTCGAAGCCGTCGCGCTGGCCACGTTCGCCGTCGCCGACGGCACCCCCGCACTGTTCGCCGCCCGGATCGTGCAGGGCCTGGCGACCGGTGCCGCCACCGGCGCACTGGCCGCCGCCATCGTCGATGCCGACCAGGTCCGCGGGGCCCTGGTCAACAGCGTCGCGCCGATCGCCGGGCTGGCCGTCGGCGCGCTCGGCACGGGTCTGCTCGTGACGTACGCCCCCGCCCCGCGCCAGTTGGTCTACCTGGTGCTGCTCGCCGTCCTGGCCGTGCAGGCCGCCGTGGTGGCCCGCACCCCCGACCGCTCGCCCCGGCGGCCCGGCGCGCTCGCCTCGCTGCGTCCCCGGTTCGCGGTGCCCGCCACGGCCCGCTCCGCGCTGCTGCGGGTGACGCCGGTCGAGGTCGCGGTCTGGGCGCTCGGCGGCTTCACGCTCTCCCTCGGCCCGTCGCTGGCCCGCGCACTGAGCGGCCTGGACTCGCCGCTGACCGGCGGCCTGACCACCTTCGCCCTGCTCGGCGCCGGCGCGGCCGCGGTGCTCGGCCTGCACCACCAGCCGGCCGGACGCATCCTGCTGATCGGCGCGGCCGCCCTCACCGCCGGGTCCGCGATCTCGGTCGCGGCCGTGCTGACCGGCTCCTTCCCGCTGCTGCTGGCGGGCACGATCGTCTCCGGCGCCGGCTTCGGAACCGGCTTCCTCGGCGCGGTCCGCACCATCGCCCCGCTGGCCGCCCCGGCCGAACGCGCCGGCCTGATGGCCACCTTCTACGTCATCAGCTACCTGGCGATGAGCGTGCCGGCCGTCGGCGCCGGACTGGCCGTAGCCCGCGGCGGGCTGCTGCCCACCGCCGCCGGCTACGGCACGGTGGTCGCGCTGCTCAGCCTGGCCGGCCTGATCTCCACGCTGCGCACCCGTACCACCCCGATCGGAGCACGCCCATGACAGGGATACCGCGGCCCGGCTCGCCGGTCTTCCCCTGGCGCCCGAGCGCCACGCGGTCGTCGCCGTGACCGAGCCGCTCACCGACTACCCGCTCGACCGTCCCGCGCCGGTCACGGCCGCACCGGAGGTGACCCATGCGTCCGAGCCGGCTTCGCCGAGCTGGCCGTCGAAGACAACAGTCATGCTGCACCTTATTGCAGAAGGTAGTTCCGCTCGGGCCCGCTGATCCGACGATATCCCGGCAAGCTTCCATCCGCCGTTGGCGACGTGCGGGCAATACAGCGTGGCGCCCGGGTGCAGCCCTCCTCTTCGCTGCGAGAGCGCGGTCAGCGGCGCGGCCGGCCGCAGCCACCGCGGCATCCCTGCTGAGATCCCGCGGTGGCTGCTCGCTACCGACTCAGACGCAGAAGCTTCCCTGCCCCTGGACCTCCATGCATCTGCGGTAGTCCACGAATCGGGCGCCGCTGAAGACGAACGATCGAACTCCGCGGTACAACATCCACGAGCCGTTGTCGTAAACCCTGGATCCGTTGACTTTCCAGACCAGATAAAAGCGTGCCGTGATCTCACTTCCGCCGGTCTTGTCGTACATGATGTCCGTGGATTGACCGTTGTCGACACCGCGGGCACACAGGTGACCGTTGCTCAGTTCAAGGCAGGTGGCCCATCCTGGGTGCGCCTGGGCCGCGGCCGGAGCGGCCACGACACCGACGGCGGACACGACAGCCGCCAAGAAGGCGGCGGCCAGTGACCGACTGAACGATTTCCGCATAGCTTCAACCTTCATGCTCTTCTCCCCCGGTTTGTGGTGTCGAGTGGATGACCGGCCGGTCCTTCCGTGCCACAAGTCTCGGACCGCGCGGCGCCGTTGTCGTTAGCACCGGGCGCACAGCCCTACGCACTCCGCGCACATTGATGGGCCTGGCTACGGTGGGGGCGTGTCGAGGAGGCCGGGAGCCATGCTCACTGTGTTCGACAGCGCCACGATCGCCCCGCAGGACCGCCTGGAGGCCTGGCGGGAGATCACCGCCGCCTCGCTGGCGCCGACGGCGATCGACTGTCCCGAACCCGAGGCGTTCTCCGCCCACCTCCGCGCGGTGCCGCTCGGCGGCGCGCAGATCACCTCGCTGGCCTACACGGCGCTGGCGGCCCGGCGGACGCCGCGCGAGATCCGCCGGTCCGACCCGGAGTACTACCAGGTCGGCCTCATCCGGGCCGGCCGGCAGGGCGTCGCGCAGAACGACGCCAGCGCCCTGCTCGGCTGCGGCGACCTGGTGATCTACGACAGTTCCCGGCCGTTCGAGGCGGTGGTCAGCGCAGACTCGCGCGCGGAGTCGGTGGTGCTGCAGTTCGGCAAGCGCATGCTGCCGCTGCCCGCCAAACAGGTGGCCGGGCTCTGCGCCGTCTCGCTACCCGGCGCCGAGGGAATCGGCCGCCTGCTGGCCACATTCCTCGCCTCGATGGCCGACGGCCGCACCCGCTGCACCGAACGCGACGCCCTGCGCCTCGAGACCATCGCGGTGGACCTGACCACCGCCGTGCTGGCGCACCACCTGGAGCGGGACAACCCGCCGCTGTGCTCCCCCACCCGCACCCTCTACCTGCGCATCGTCGCCTTCATCGAGCAGAATCTGCACGATCCGGACCTGAGCCCGGTCACCATCGCCCTAGCTCACCGGATCTCCGCGCGCTACCTGCACCGGATCTTCCAGCAGCACCACCCGGTCAGCGTCGCCGGCCACATCCGGACCCGCCGCCTGGACCAGGCCCGCCGCGACCTGGCCGACCCGCGCCTCGGCCACCTCACCATCGCCGCCATCGCCCGCCGCTGGGGTTTCCCCCGCCCGGCCGACTTCAGCCGCGCCTTCCACCGCCAGACCGGCGTACCACCACGCGACTACCGCAACAGCGCCTGACCTGCCGCCGGCGCGGGCACGGCAGACGTCCATGACGCGACGGGCGTCTCCGGCGACCAACGGACCGGCAAGGATCACCGGAGCCCCCAGGTCCCCTGATCTTGGATGTCCGTCCAAACGGGGCAGGCCCAGATCGGAACGGTCATCGTTCCGAGGCGACGCGGCGAAGGATGTCGACGAAGACCTCGGTCGACTGTGCGCCGGATATACGGTACCGGCCATCGATGACGTGAAACGGGACGGCTTTCGCACCCAGCGCGCGTGCCCGGGTCTGGTCGTGGTCCACGGCGGCGGCGCACTCACCGCTGGTGAGCGCGTCGCCGGCCGGACCGGCGTCCAGACCCGACCCGTCCTACGTGACGGCCCTCGGCGAAGTACGCCGCGTAGAGGCGTTTGCTCATCGCGTCGCGCATCCCGACCGCCTCGGCATGATGCAACAGTTGCAGGGCCAGGTGCGAGTTGGTCGGCCGTATCCGGAACGGCTCGTAGGCCAAGCCCGCCTCGTGTCCGCCATGATGACCCTTCCGAAAAATGGGGTGGTACACCGCTTAAGATATGGAGGGCCACCCCAGTTGTCAACGCTAAGCTGGGGGCCTACCCCGTTCGCCGCTCGGGAGGAGTCTTGTCGTGTCGGTATCCGTGCCGCCCAGACGCGCCGACGCCCGGCGGAACTACGACCGGATCCTGCGTGCCGCCGAGGTCGAGGTCGCCGATCACGGGGCGGAGGCGTCGCTGGAGGAGATCGCACGCCGTGCCGGGGTGGGGTCGGCGACCCTGCACCGGCACTTCCCGTCGCGGCGCGAGCTTCTCCAGGCCGTGTTCCACGACCGGGTCGAGGCCCTGTGCGCTCGCGGACGGCTCCTGACCGAAACCGACGAAGCGCATTCCGCGCTGCGCGAATGGCTCACCGACCTCACGGTCTTCGGCGCCACCACGCGGGGCATGGCCCGCTCCCTGGTGCTGGATCCGAACCAGAGCGCGCCGAGTTCCGATGGGAGTTGCGAAACGATGCTCGCGACGGTCGGCGGCGCACTGCTGGCGAAGGCTCAGCGCACCGGCGCCGTCCGGGGCGACATTTCAATCCTCGACCTGCTCATGCTCGTCAACGCCGTGTCGCTGGTCACCGAGGGAAGCACCGATGCGGCGGACGCGGCGCGCCGCCTCCTGAATCTGGCCTTGGAGGGCATCCGATTCCCGGAGGCTTGACGGGCGGTTCCGGCGCTCACGCACGGGCGAGGAATCCGCGCCCGGCCTCCCGGGTGGTCGTGGAGCAGGCCGATGACGCAGGAGCCGAGTGCTCGGCCATCGCCGCTTCCATCTCGCCCGGGTAGACGTCGGCGCCACCGACGAGGATCATGTCGCGCGGCGTACGATCGCGTCGTGATCGGTCCACGGCTGCGTGAGCTGCGCACGGCGGCCGGCCTGACGCTCACGTCGGCCGCGCGCTACGCGGGCATCGCACACAGCACGCTCTCCCGCCTGGAGACCGGGCGGCTGCGGCCCACGCTGGACCAGCTCGTCCCGCTGGCCCGCCTGTACGGCGTCACGCTCGACGAGCTCGCCTCACCTTCGCCCGGGCCGGCGGACCGGCCCGGGCTGCACCGGCACGGCGCGACGTACCTGCCGCTGAACCGGCGCCCGGGCGGCATCCAGGCCTACCGGGTGACCGCGCCCGGCTTGGCCGGTCCGAACGAGCCGGCGCCGTGCGGGCACGAGGGATTCCAGTGGCTGCACGTGCTCGGCGGCACGCTCCGGCTCGTGCTCGGCGACCGCGACCTGCGGCTGCGCGACGGGGAGTCCGCGGAGTTCGACACCCGCGTGCCGCACTGGATGAGCAACGCCACCGCGGCGCCGCTGGAGATGGTCGTCCTGTTCGGACGCCAGGGCGAACGGCCGTCCATCACGGTACGGGCCGCGCCCGCCTGATGTGCGGATCGGGACATTCCTTGGCGTCCGCCGCACGATGCGGAAAACCTGGGGCGCGTGCAGATCAACACCTGCCGGCCTTCGGGTCGGCCACAAGATTCGTAGTCGCGGGCCGGCAGGCGGTCAGCCAGGCCAGGGTCCGCTCGACCAACCACCCGCCCGGGGGGGGTGGACGGCGAAGCCACACTGATCAGTGGGGTTGCGGACGATCTCGATCGTGGTGTGCGACAAGTTCTCCGGCGAAGCCCTGGTCGGCCCGAAAACATGCCGGATCGGCGTCGCCGCGTAGACGGCGAGCGAAGTCGGCTTGCGCGCTGCGCCCGGCCGCCAGCCTCAACGAGGGGACCGCAGCCGTCGGGGGTTCCGCGAGTCTGCTTATCCGGCGCTTATCAGCATTTCCCTACCGTGCCGGGCTATGTCGATCGTGCCCTCCGGCGACGTGCCGGTGTTCAGCGAAGAGGACGTGCTGCCGCTGTTCGAGAACCGGCTCCGGCCGGTCCTCGACGTGTTCGCGGCGTCGTACGAGGTGCTCGCCGCGGATGACGGCAGCCGGGACGCCACGCCGCTCGTCCTGGAGGGGATGCGCCACCGATGGCCGCGGCTGCGGGTCGCCCGGCTCCGGCGCGACAACGGACACCCGAAGGCGCTCACCGCCGGCCCGCACCGCGCCCGCGGTGAATACGTGGCCAGCGTCGACGCCGGCCGCCAGAATCCGTCGGAGACCGTCGCCACGATGCTACGGCTCGGCCACGTGTCCGGGCGCGACGTGGTGCCCGGCATACGGGCGGACCGCAGCAGTGACACCCGGTTCAAGCGCTGGACCGGCGGGCTGTACCACCGGCTCGTCCGTCGCCTGGTCGGCGCCGGAGACTTCCGGCTGCTCGACCGCCGGGCGGTGGACGCGCTCACCGGTCCGCGGGAGCACCTGCCGGTCTACCGCCTGATCTTCACCACTCTCCAGGGCAGGACCGCGTACGTGGTCGCCTCCGGCTCGGAGATGGCGGCGAACCGGTGACGCAACTCGCCATCGCCGTTCCCGTCGTGGACCGGGCGCCGGCCGGCGCCGGTTCGCCATGGCGGGCCGCGTTCCTCACGGCGTTCGCCGCATGGCTGGCCGCTACCGCCGTCCGTCTCGCGGTCACGGCGCTGAGCCCGACAACCGTGCTGAACTGGACCCAGTGGGACGCGCTGCATTACGTACGCATCGCCGAGGAGGGTTATCCGGCGGACGGGCCGGGCTACCCGGCTTTCTTCCCGTTGTATCCGCTGCTGATCCGGCTCGCCGACCCGTTCCTGCCGGGCGGTGTCCTGATCAGCGCATCGGTCGTCGCCAACGTCACCGCGATCGGCGCGCTGGCCTTGCTGCACCGGCTGGCCGCCCACGAGATCGACCCGGAGACAGCTCACCGGGCGGTCTGGTACCTGACCGCGTCCCCGATGGGCTTCTTCCTGTTCATCGGCTACAACGAGTCGCTGTTCCTGCTGCTGTCGATCGGCGCCCTCTACGCCGCCCGCCACGGCCACTGGTGGCTGGCCGGCAGCCTCGGCGCGTTGTCGTCCGCCACCCGGCTGTTCGGCGTCCTGCTTGTGCTGCCGCTGGCGATCGAGTATCTGCGTCAGACCGGCTGGCGACCGCGCCGGATCCGGCCGGACGTGCTGGGGATCGCGCTGGTGCCACTGGGCGTGGCCGCCTACAGCCTGTACTGCTGGCAGGAGATGGGCAGCCCGCTGGCGTTCAGCATCGCCCAGGACGAGTGGAACCGCCGGTACACCCTCCCGGGTGGGGCGTGGCTGGTCGCGGCCGGGCAGTGGGACGGGTGGCTGGGCCCGCGGACCCTGGGCACGATCATCGACGCAGGCTCGATGCTGGTCGCCATGGTACTGCTGGTCCTGTGCGTGATGGGCCGGTTCCGGTTCCGGCCCGACCAGTTCTATCTGGTGGCGTACTCGGCGCTGTGCCTGCTCCTGGTGCTGTCGACGGAGGTGGGCGGCCGGGCGTTGCAGTCGGCGCCGCGATACGCGATGGAGGCGGTGGCGATCGTCCTGGTGCTGGCCCGGATGGGCACCTGGCGGCTGGTCGACCGGCTCGTGCTCACCGTCGGCATGACGCTGCACGCCGTACTACTGATGATCTTCATGACCGGCACGTACCTGATCGCCTGAGCCGAGTCACGGGCATCCCGGCCGGGCGTCGACGACTCCACCAGCACCTCATCGGCTGTCGGCTGAGTGCATGGCCTCGGCGTTTGTAGTGGCTGAGTCGGGCTCGGCGCGGCCCCGACAGGCGTGAGCGGCATGAGCGTCGAACGCTCGGGCGCGGATCTCGGGCGCCGGCCACGACGTCCACCTGGACAGCCCGGCCGAGTGGCGCGCCGCCGTGGAGGACTTCCTGGCGCAACCAGCTCCGCGGCAAGTCCCGGACGGTCAGGCGCCGCCGCGGTAGCGGATTCCCGGCGCCCCGCTCGCGGACGTACGCGGCAGGACCGCAGGCACCTCGATGCGGTTCGTGGCCGGGACCGCCTGGTCGTGGACCAACGCGATCGGTGCGCTGGCGACCGAGGGGATGGCGATGCGCGCGCCGCAGCCGCCCGAAAAGGGCATCATGCGGTGGTATGCGCCAGGCTAGGTCTGACGCGTCATACCGGACCTGACGCGTCAGACCAGCTGACGTGCGAACCATGGAGGGGTCCCGTGACCGACCCGCTCATCCCCCGATCGGGTTGCCCGTATTTTCCAGACTAAGAACAACGGTAAGCAGTTGATCTAGGGCTTTACCTGCGACGGCTTCCTCAGGGCGGCCGGCTGGCCGGTCGCCGTTTTCGTGGCTCCCGGCACGTGGGACGCAAGATCAGCGGCGGCGCCGCCGACCAGCCCGCTGATCCGGTGGGCGGCGGCACCGACCGGCGGTGCCCCCGCCGCCTGCCGGCGTGGCGTTATCGGCCTACGCACGGAAGACCGGTGACCAGCCTGCCGCCGTTGTTGTGGTCGTAGAGCGCGAACCGGAAGGCCGCGCTGGTCCTCGGCCCGTACCGGCCGTCCACCGACAGGCCCCCGAGCTGGCCTTGGGCGTAGCGCACGGCTGCCTCGGTCAGGGTGCCGAATTGGCCGTCCGGGGCAAGCGACCGGCCGAAGCAGTGGTTCAGGCTCTCCTGAAGCGCCTTCACCCCGATGTTCCGGCTGCCCTTGGCCAGGACGCAGTTGAAGTTCCCGGAGCCCGACCCGAGCGACGGCACGTGCGTGTAGTAGCCGGTGCCGGCGTGGCGCAGGCTGGTGAAGCTGTCGCAGTCGATCTCGGCCGCGGCAGCCGGCGCCGCCGCCACCCCGGTCATGGCCAGCGCGAACGCCGCCACCGCGGCGGACCTGCGGATTGTTGAGCGCATCGACATTGCCTTCTCCTGACGTGGTGCGATCTCCGTGGGCTTCCGCCGGGGGTCGTCGAGCGCGGTGACACCATCGGCCACGGACGAATGCGATGGCATCCTCTGGTTACCGCTCGATCCCGGTGCGATCCCATTCCCGCCATCCGGCCGGGCTGGACGCCCGTGCCCGGCTGGGGGGAACCAGGGCGACGACCACCTCGAGGACGGCCCGCAGGCCGAACGCTCCCGCGGCCCGGCGTCTGCTCCTCAGCATGTGAGCCCCCCTCTGCTCTCGAACGCCGTCGTCGCGGTTCCTGTCTAGCGACATCCGAGTTGTCTGGGCCCTGCTCAGGGTCGTCAGACAAACAACTCCGGACAACTCTGGCGTCGCCACCACCATTACGGATCGCGGAGCACGCTTCGGCCGTAGCAGCCCGGCGGGGTGGGATCACCTCCGGCGACGGGCCCGGACTCATCCGTTCGGGCCCGTCGCCGGGTGCGGTCAGAACGGGGTGCCGCCCTGGTAGATGCTGATGTCTCCGATGGTCATGGTCCGGATCGCCGCGGATCGGGCCGGGACGGCGCTGGAGGCCATCGCGACGTTGAGGACGATGAAGGCCTCGTTGCCGAACGGCCAGGTCCGGCCGGACGCGGCGGCGTCGGAGGCCCAGAAGGTCATGGTGGGCTTGCGGTCGATGTAGAAGCGGACGACGTGCTTGTCGAAGTACACGCCGTAGCGGTGGGCCTTGGAGTCGAGCGGGACGCCGAGGTCGGTGGTGCCGCCGGCGTCGCCCCAGCCGTAGGGCAGGTCGGTGTCCGGGGCGCCGATCTTGGACATGTGCATGGCGGTGTGGGCGATGGTCGGGGTGGCGCCCTTGCCCTCGAGGATGTCGAGTTCGCCGGCGGCCGGCCAGCCCACCTGCTTGACGTTGGCGCCGAGCAGCCAGAAGGCGGGCCACACGCCGGTGCCGACCGGAGCGATGATGGCGCTCTCCACGTAGGAGCCTGGCTTGATCGTCACCTTGCCCTGGGTAGTCAGGCGGGCGCTGGTGAAGTCGCGGGTGATCCCGTCGGTGCCCTTGACGGTCTGGCGGCGGGCGGTGATCGCTAGCCGGCCGGCGCCGTCGAGGTAGGAGTTGGCGGTGCTGGTGGTGTAGGTCTGCAGTTCCCGGTTGCCCCAGCCGTTGCCGCCGGTCTCGTGGTTCCAGACCGAGGCGGACGGGGCGGTGCCGGCCTTGCCGGCGAAGGAGATCACCCGGTCCGGCTTCGGGGCGGCCTTGGCCGGCATGGCCGCGACGTGCTCCCGCACGGTCAGGCCGGTGACCTGGAACCGGAACGCGCCCGAGGCCGGCAGGGCCAGGTAGACGGCGGTGTCGGCGTGCGCGGCGGCGGTTGCGACAAAGGTGCGGGTGATCAGGTGCCACGACGTGTCGGTGTATGTGCCGTACACGGCGGCGTCGGCGGGACGGTGCGCGTAGTTGCCGTTGGCCAGCAGAATGCCGATCGACTGGTTACTGCCGCGGGAGTCACGAACCCAAGCCTGCATCCGGTAGGTCTTGCCGACGGTGAAAAAAGAGACCGGGTTCCGCAGCGGCGCCAGCGCCAGCGCCCAACTGCCCGACCCACCGGCGCGGGAGATTTCCATGGCGGTCTTGGCGGGGAACGGGCCGCTGACGTCGGTCACCCGGCGCAGCGCGACTGTTCCGGCGGCGGAAGCCGCGGTCCAGCCGTGATTCACGCCGGCGACGGTGCCGTCCAGAACGGCCTCAACGGTGGCGGCCTGGGCGGAGGGCATCCCCGGGAGGACGAGCGTGGCGGCGACGGCGAGCGTCGCGGTCAGAGCGGCATGTCGGGCGGTCAGGGTCCGGCGGTCGCGTCGGGTCCAGCTCATCAGGGAACGCAGCGGTATCAGCACCTTCGATAGGGAGCAACAGAAGCGCTCAGCGCTATGCAGGCCCTATCGGGGCGACTGGAGATTGTATGAGCACGGCACCGAACCGCAACGGATACACACCAAATTTGCCTCCGCGGCCCGAATATCCGCCCATTCGTTTTCCACGGATACACGAACGTTTCCACCGCCACCTCGCGGGTGTAGAGCGTCGGCTGATCGCGGCGTACGAGCGCCTGCCATGCCCCTGTCGGCTACGTACGTGAATCGACCGCGCCGCCTGGCCACCGGCCGGCCGTAGCACCGGCATGGCGTACCAACCCAGGGCCTTGCTGACGTGCGCTGGTCCGCACCGCCGCCTGCCGTCGTAGCGGGCCGAGGTACGGCCCCACACCGACGCGGCCGGGCAGTCCCGCAGGCTCCGGCACACGCCGGATTACCACGGCGACCTCGCAGGTCCGTGCAGGGCATCAGGTACGCGGAGGCTCTCGTCGGTGCAGTGGCTCGGGAACTCGCCAGGCACGGCTGAACTACCCACGGTCACCGCCGAAAGTACGCCAGAGTTGTTTTCTGGACAGTCCCGCGGTGTTGGCCGCTGCCGCGCAGACCGCCCGAGCCCTGCCACACGCCGTGCAGCCTTTAACGGCGGCCGCCGAATGCCTCTTTGAGGAAGGCCGCCGCTTGGCGAGGTGGGATAGCGCGGGTCAGCACTTCTATCGCGCAGCGTGAGTGCTGCGGTTGGGTGGCTTCGTTGAGCAGCACCTGGGCCAGGTCGGGCCGGGAGGTGCGCCGGCCAGGTGAGCGCTGGGCGGAGACCTGGTAGTCGTTGCTGGGCGAGTCCGCGTCGAAGAGACCGGCCGGGCGCACAATCAGCCAGTCCAAGTCACTGGAGGTGACGATGTCCTCCATGCGTGCCATGTCGTCGTACAGGGTGCGTCCCAGCACGCGGCGCAGCAAGGGAATGACGACCTTGCGCCACATCAGTGTCTCGCCTGGCACCTGCTCGGCAGCGACGGTGGTGGAGGTGACGCACACCAGGCGCTGAATGCCGTGGGAGGCCATTGCCCGAGTGATGATGGCGGCGCCCTCGGAGTAGACGGTGATCGGGTGCCTGCTGTAGGGAACCCCGTAGGTGGAGATCACCGCTCGCGGACCCGTTCCGAGCCCGTGAAGGACCCGGTCGACGCCGGCGGGATCGGTGACGTCGGCGACGGCCAGCGTCAGGTGCGGCGAGCTGAGCGGGTACTGATCGGGTCTACGTGTCACTGCGGTGACGCGATGACCGGCGGCCAGGGCCTGCTCGACGACGTGGCGGCCGGTGGGACCGTTGGCGCCGAAGACGGCGAGGTTCACGGTGTGCGGTGCACCGGCCGCCCGGGGCGGGCGGGTCACGCCGCCTGCCGCACTCGGTGCAGCGCGGCCGCGGCGGGCATGGCGACCCGGGCGACGCCGCCGGCCAGCGGATGCGACAGACGCCGCATCCAGCGCAGCGGCACCAGGGATTCACGGACCGCGTCGGGGGCGTAGGTGGCCATCGTCTTGTGGAAGCGCAGGGTTGCCAGGGCGATGGTGGTGGTGCCGTCGCGAGCGGCGATGAGCTCGGTGGCGAGGTGATCGGCGTCGCGGATGGCGGTGGAGGCCGCACGGCCCGCGGTCGGTGGCATGGCGTGCACGGCGTCGCCCAGGGCGGTGACCGGCCCGGCCGGCCAGGGTGTGAGTTCGGTGTCGGGGTCGGCGGCGTTGAAGGGGTAGTAGGCCGCGCTGTCGGGGTCCGCGGCGGCGACGATGGCCCGGAGGTCCCGCGGCCAGCCGCGCAGCGCCCGCAGGGCGAGTTCGATGAGTGCGGGACCGCGCAGAGCACGAGTCGCCTCGGGGGGCATGACGGCGTCCAGGGCGATCAAGCTCCAGATCAGCGCGGGCGCCTCGGTGATGGGTGCGATTCGGTGACAGGCCGCTGGATCGACCGCGGCGCGGGTGGCCGCGTCGTGGCGGGTCATGAAGATCCCGGCGCCGTCGGGCCCGATCGCGAGGACGGCGCCGCCGTCCACGATCTTGGGCAGGCGGCGTTGAGTGGCCGCGTCCAGCGGTGTGCGGGCGGCCAGACCCCCGAAGCCGAAAGAGGCACTGGTGGCCCGCCCGGCCAGGGCGGCGGCGACGCGGGAACCGGCACCGTCGGCGCCGACCAGGACGTCGGCGACCTCACTGCTGCCGTCGGCGAAGTGCGCGACGACGCTGCCGTCGGCGCGGATCTCGTGGCGGACGAAGGCACTGGTGAAGCGGACCCGCTCACCGAGGCCCTCGGCCAGCAGCCTGCGCAGCGGCACGCGCCCGATCAGCAGGGCCTCCTCGGTGGAGTCCCAGGTGGCTACCGACAGCGCCCGTAACCGGTGATCGGCGAAGGTGAGCCCGTGGTTGGTCTCCGAGGGCATGGAGCTGGCCTGCAGCGCCTGGTAGTGCTCGGGAGTCAGGTGGCGGCGCAGGATGGCGCAGGCGCGGCCGTCCAACGCCAGGCGGTAGCCGCCGGTGGCGGCGTCGGTGTCCCTGTCGTGCACGGTGACGTCGATGTCTGCCCGGTGCAGAGCATGGGCGAGCACCAGACCACCCATGCCGGCACCGATAATCATCACGCGCATCTTCGTTCCCCCTCAGTTTCGATATCAGTTGCCTGTTACTGTACTCGCATGGAGGAGGAATCGCTTCCCGCGTGGAATCTTGTTCGGACAGCGCACGTGGTGGGGTTGCGCTTCGTGGATCTGCTCGCCGCCGTCGACCTCACGCCCACGCAGTTCGCCGTCCTGATGCATCTCGAGCAAGGACAGGGATTGAGTCAGGCCGAGCTCGCCCGCCGAATCCTGGTCCGCCCGCAAAGCATGGCTCCACTCGTGTCTTCCCTGATAGAACGGGGCTACATCGTGCGTGACGGCCCCGGCGGGCGAGGTCGGCGTGCGGGCATCGCCCTCACCGACGCGGGCCGCGAGGCCATGGAACATGCCTGGCCGGCGGTCAGAGCGCTAAACACCTCGGACGCGATGGGGATCACGCCCGCCCAAGCCGCCATGCTGGACGAGATTCTTGACCGCATCCGCCATGCAATAGAAAAAGGCACCTGATAGTCGGAACCGGCGGACGCCTCCACTCCAGCAGCGCCGAAGCGACTTCAGTTCCCAGCACCGGGCACGCCGCCGGATGACCAAGCGCGCTGACGATCCCATCTGAGTGCGTGTTCAGCGAGGTCTGTTATGGACGGTGTGTCGGGGTGACGTCAGCGCCAGCGCTGGGCGCGGTGGTGCATTGTCGCAGCGCCGTGGGTACCTGTCCGACGCGCAGTGGGCGCTGATCGAGCCGCTGCTGCCGGAGCCGAGTGTGGGTGGCCGGCCGGAGAAGCATCCGGGCCGGGAGATCGTCATCGGGACGCTGTATGTGGTGCGGTCGGGGTGCTGCCTACGGATCCACCGCCGTGGCAGACGGTGTACTGGTACCTCACCGCACGGGAAGAGGCCGGTGTCACCCAGAAGCTCCTGGCCGTGTCGCTGGCCAAAGCCCGGGTGCGGGCCGGCCGGGAGCCGGAACCCACGGCGGGGATCATCGACTCGCAGCCAGTCAAAGGCGCCGACACCGTCGGCGCCGACAGCCGCGGCCATGAGACGGGCAAGAAAGATCTACGGCCGGAAGCGGTTCATCGTCACCGACGCCCTCGGCCTACGTCGTCGTGCTCGTCGTCCTCGCGGCGAGTTGGCAGGATCGCGACGGCACGAAGCCGGCCTTGCTCGCCCCCTATGCGGCGACGCCGATCCGGCATGTCTTCGCCGATCAAGGCTTCGCCGGAAACTCGTCGACTGGGCCGAAACCCTGAGCAGGGTGTCACGGTCGGCGCGGAACGCGGTGACCAGCCCGTTCCAGCGCGGTGCGCTCGCACTCGCGGGTTCCAGGCAACTGATGCCGGGCTCGCCGGCGGAGTCCGAGCAGAACCGGGAGGGCCGGCCGCCCTGGGCTTGGCCGGAACCGGCTCACGGTCTTCGGCACCGACGACGCCTGACGCCCGTCCCGTCGGCCGGCGCCGGTGGCGCCGGCCTCTCCACAACCCGATGTCCCGCTTCCGGCGTGGTCCCGTCCCGCCGCTCCCGCGGCCGCGGATCCGCGGGTGGTCCGGCAGCCCCGGGTGTGAGCGCCCCGGTCAGTCGGACCAGAAGACCTCGACGCGGGAAGCGTCGTCCCGGTCGATGACGCACCGGAACTCGACGGTGCCCGCACCGACCCGCCCGGCCTCGACCGAGTTCAGCGCGTCCCGAAGGGTGGCTTCGTACCCGGTGCCGTCCGACGGCTTCACCCGGAGCCTGAACTCGTAGACCGTGTCGTCGTTGAGGATCGATCCGGTGTCCTCGACTGACAGCACTTCCGCGGTGCACACACGGCCGTCGCGAATCTCCTCACCGCTGAGATGATCGATGCCCAACGACTTGTAGGCCAGCCAGAAGGCGCCGCCCATGCATCCGAGGAATCCGATGACGGCCACACCCAGCAGAATCGGGGCCCAATGGATTCGCCTTACTCCGGACTGCGGCACCGATAACGCCCTTCACTCCACCACCTCAACGGCCGCAGCGTAGATGATCATCGCAATCCGAGCCACCACGACGGCACGTCCTTCCCCATGCACGGCACCGCCGCGGTCACCGAACACCACATCCGCCTCACCGAAGACGCCCTCCTCAAGATCAACACCGCCGACCAGACCGACGAGGCCGACATCCTCCACCGCCCAGCCGAAGCCCACTGGACCGGGATCCGAATCCACGACAACGAACCCGCCGCCCACCTCGACCTATGGGCTCGCCACCACCAGCGACACCCCCTTCGGCCGGCTGACGGTCGTTGTGCACGACCACGGCCAGGGGCATGCCCGCGATAACCGTCAATCAGCAGCGCGAGCGGACCACTCACGATGGAACTCGAACCGCACCTGCTGTATCCCGTACTGCTCGAACGTTCCGGCGCGCATCGCACCAACCCGCTCCAGCAGTCGGCAAGTCCGCTGGTTGGCCTGCTGCGTAGTCGCGATCAAGACATCATCGGCAGTCTGGGCGAAGAACCATCCTGCGATCAGGCCCACCGCCTCACCGGCGAATCCCTTACCCCAGTAGGCGACGCACGCGGGCATCTGTCGCCATCTCCACGAGCGCCGGCTCGTCCCCTGCGGCAGGAGGCCTGAGCAGCACGAGCCTCCCGGTCGGCGCAGGCAACAGCCATCCCGTCATTGATTAAGGATTACAGAACGCATCGGTACGTACGGCCAGCACCCGCGAGCGATCACTCTGTCGAACTCGAACGGCCGACGATGTCACCGCGATCGACCGACGGCCTCGCCGCTCGCACCCTTGAACGGATGTCCGCTTCTCGGCAGAGTCGGGCGTAGGCCATGGTCATGTTCCGGAGGCCATGTAGGCGGCGAGGACGTAGTCGGGGTGGCGGTCGAGGTTCCGGCGTGCTCGGTCGCAGCGCATCGTCGTGCGGGGAAGAAGACGGTCACCACCGACAACCGGCGGGAGGCCGTCGACGGCTGGTAGCAGCCTTCGTCCTGCAGCCAGCGCACGTACCGCTCGACATCAGCGCGGACTGCACCAAGCGGGTCGAGTGTCTCGGCGGCGCACCAGCGCAAGAACACGTGCACATCCGACTCGGCATGAATCCGGATCTGGGCGCGGTAGCGACCCAGGTATCAGGCGACGGCGACGCGCAGGACGAGGTGCTCGGGGAAGATCGGCGGCGCCGGTCAACGATGAGTCAGCGATACCTTACGGTCGGTCACGACAGCCGCCCAACGCCACCACTCCGCAGCGGCAGAACAGTGCGACGCGGGCAGTACGAAGCACGGTTGGTTACTTTGCTACAGCACCGGCTGCCGCCGCGCGGAGATGCGGGCCTGGCTGAGCGCAAAGCCCGAGTTCCCGCGGCCAGCCGCGGGATGGTGCGGTAGGCGACGGGCCGGCCGGGGTGTCGGCCGGCCGGCGCGAACGTGTCTCAGTTACCCCAGAAAATGTAGTTGGCGTTGTAGGGAACGCTGGTCTTCTGGCCATCGGTGCAGGCAGCGGACGGGGCCACGCCGCCGAAGGTGTTCATCCGCTGGATGTGGGTCACCCTGCTGAGGAATCCCGTTCCGGTGCGGGTCTTCACCTCGAGCAGCAGCTCGGGGATCGCGCCGGGGACCGGTGAATTGGCCACCGGAGCGGCGGTGATCAGGGAGCCGTCCGAGGTGGACTGCCAGCTCGGGCCGCCGAAGTGGTGAATCTTGCGGTTGGCGCCGTCGTAGAGCTCGGCCTCGGGGGTCGAGGAGCCGGTGAATTTGCCGCCGGAGCAGGTGTAGGTCTGGGTGCCGTTGCCGACCACGAACTGGCCGATGATGGTGAGGCCAGCTGGTGGCTGGAGCGACGGGCCTTCGGCGGCGGAGGCTTGGTAGGTGACCGCGGAGACGCCTGCCGCGACAACGGCGGCTGCGACGAAGGCCATCTTCCGCTTCAGTGTGCGCATGCCCATGGGTACGCACCGCCGGCTGAGATGGATCAACCGCATGCCCCACAAAACGGCGATTTTTCGTAGAGCGTCGCCGTATCCATGGCCGGGCCGCCAGCCCGCTCGGCCGACGGGGCCTCCTCGGTGGTGCCGGAGCGCGGGCATGAACGCGGCCCGTCCGGGTACGCCACCACCCGGACCGGACGCGAGGACGGGACGGTTCGGCACCGACACCCACGGCTACCAGGCCATGCTCGCCGCCGGCCGCAAGCACACCGGCCAGATCTGGGCGGTCGAGGGCTGCAGCGGCATCGGCCGGCAGCGCTGAACCGGGTGCCCGGGCGGGCCCGTCCCGCCCGAGCGACTCGGGCGACTTGGTCGCTTCCGGCCCGGATGATTCTTATTTGCCCGCCATTTTAATTGCCATCGATACCTTGACGTGTTGCGGAACGGCTCGTAACTTGGCGTCATCTTCCGGAAACACTCCGAAATTCTCGGTATCGAGAGGCGGGCTTTCTATGGCTCCGAAGAGGACCGTCGCAGTAGCCGCCGTGATGGTGCTGGCCGCCGCCGGTCTGGCCGCATGCGGGGGCGACGACGGTGGGTCCGGGCCGGACGGCAAGGTGACGATGCAGTTCTGGCACAACGCCACGACCGGGCCCGGCACGGCGTTCTGGGAGAAGACCGTCGCCGACTTCCAGGCCACCCATCCGAATGTCACGATCGAGATCCAGCAGGTGCAGAACGAGGACCTCGACGGCAAGCTTCAGACCGCGCTCAACTCCGGCTCGGCGCCCGACATCTTCCTGCAGCGCGGCGGCGGGAAGATGGACGCGATGGTGGAGGCGGGCCAGCTCAAGGACATCACCGGCGAGATCAGCGCCGAGACCAAGCAGGCCGTGGGGGGCGCCGCCCTGGGGACCGGCGAGGTGGACGGCAAGGTCTACGCCGTACCCGTGTCGATCATGCCCGGGGGTTTCTGGTACAGCAAGAACCTGTTCGCCGAGGCGGGGATCACCACGCCCCCGACCACGATCGACGAGCTGAACACCGCGGTGACCAAGCTCAAGGCGATCGGCGCCCCGATCGCTCTCGGCGGCAAGGACGCCTGGCCGGCGGCTCACTGGTACTACTTCTTCGCCTTGCGCGCGTGCGGTCAGGCCTCGCTCGACGCCGCCGCGAAGCAGAAGAACTTCAGCGATCCGTGCTGGACCAAGGCCGGCAACGACCTCAAGGCGTTCGCTGACACCAAGCCGTTCAACGACGGCTTCCTGACCACCTCCGCCCAACAGGGTGCGGGCAGCTCGGCGGGCCTGGTCGCCAACTACAAGGCCAGCATGGAGTTGATGGGCGCCTGGAATCCGGGCGTGCTCTCCTCGTTGACCAAGGATCAGAAGCCGATGCCCGATCTGGGCTTCTTCCCCTTCCCCGCGGTCCCGGGCGGTCAGGGTGACCCGGCGGCCATCATGGGTGGCGCGGGTGGCTACTCCTGCTCGGCCGAGGCGCCCAAGGAGTGCGTCCAGTTCCTCGACTACCTCGTTACCAAGAACGTGCAGGTCGAGCAGTACAAGGCCTTCAACTCGCTGCCGATCACCAAGGAGGCGCAGAGCGCCGTCACCGAGGACTATCTCAAGGCGGTGCTCGACGCCTACAACAAGGCGCCCTACGTCTCCCAGTGGCTCGACACCGTCTACGGCCAGAACGTGGGCAACGCGCTGAATCTCGGTGTGGTGAACCTGCTGGCCGGCAAGGGAGACGTCGCCGGGATCATCACGGCCGTCAACGACGCGGCGAAGAAGGACTGAGGGTGACGATCACCGAGACCGGTGGTCGCGCACGGAACAGGGGCGGCGACGTGCAGGCGCCGCCCCCGCTCCGTCCCCGCCGGCGCGGCATCGGCTGGGCGCAACGGCTGGAGATCGTGCTGCTGTCCGGCCCGGCGATCCTGATGTTCGTCGGGTTCGTGATCTTCCCGATTCTGATGGCCGCCTACTACGGCTTCTACCGGTGGAAGGGTTTCGGGCCGCCGACCAACTTCGTCGGCCTCGACAACTACGTCACCATCCTCCAGGACACCGCGTTCCGCGAGGCGCTGTGGCACAACGGCATCATCCTCGTGCTGTCGCTGGTCCTCCAGGCGCCGGTGGCCCTCGGCTTCGCCCTGCTGCTCAACCAGAAGATCCGCGGCCAGTCGATCATCCGGGTGCTGATCTTCGTGCCGTACGTGATCGCCGAGGTCATCGTCGGCACGGCCTGGAGCCTGATGCTGCAGACCACCGGCGCGGTCAACGACGTGCTCCGCTCGATCGGGCTGGGCCGGTTCGCCGCGGATTGGCTGGCCGACCCGCGGCTGGCCATCTGGTCCCTGATGCTGATCCTCACCTGGAAATACGTCGGGTTCGCGGTGATCCTGTTCCTGGCCGGCATGCAGAACATCCCGCAGGAACTGTCGGAGGCCGCCGCGGTGGACGGCGCCTCCTACTGGCAGACCCAGTGGCGGATCACCCTGCCGCTGCTCGGGCCGACCCTGCGGATCTGGGCGTTCCTGTCGATCATCGGCTCGCTCCAGGTGTTCGACCTGGTCTACATCATCTGGGGTCAGTACGTCGCCTCGACCGCCGGCACCTCGACGATGGCGACGTACATGGTCGTCGAGGGCCGCAACGCGGGCAACTACGGGTTCGGCAACGCGGTGGCGGTCGTGCTCTTCCTCATCTCCATGATCATCGCGCTGCTCTACCAGCGTTTCGTGCTGCGCCGGGACACCGAGGGCGCGCTTACCGAGGGGCGATAATGGCGCAATCCCGCTGGGGCAACCCCATCGTCTACGCCGCCGCGCTGATGCTGATCGGCGTCATGCTCGGGCCGGTGCTCTACATCATCATCGGCGGGTTCCGGACCAACTCGCAGATCACTACCGACCCGGCCGGGTTTCCCGACCCGTGGGTGCTCAGCAACTACACCGACGTGCTGACCGGCGACACCTTCTGGCGCCAGGTCGGCAACTCGACGATCGCCGCGCTCGCCACCACCGTCGGCGTCGTCGTGCTCGGCGTCATGGCCAGTTACGTCCTGGCCCGGTACCGGTTCCGCGGCCGGGGAGCGATGTACGCGCTGTTCGCCGCCGGGCTGATGTTTCCCGCGACGGTCGCCATCACGCCCCTCTACATCCTGGTGAAGGACCTCGGGCTGGTGAACACGCTGCCCGGCGTCATCCTGCCGCAGATCGCCTTCGGCCTGCCCACGACGATCATCATCCTGGTCCCGTTCCTCCAGGCGATCCCGAAGGAGATCGAGGAGGCCGCCGCCATCGACCGGTGCAGCCGGCTGGGCTTCCTCTGGCGGATGGTGCTCCCGCTCTCGGTGCCCGGCCTGATCACCACCGGGATCCTCGCGTTCATCGGCAGCTGGAACAGCTATCTCCTGCCGTTGTTCATCCTCAACGACCAGGACGGCTTCACGCTGCCGCTGGGCGTGCAGGCCTTCTCCTCGCAGTATTCCGTGGACACCGCGAAGGTGCTGGCCTTCACCTCGTTGTCGATGATCCCGGCACTGGTCTTCTTCAGCCTCTTCGAGCGCCGCATCGTCGGCGGGCTCACCGGCGCGGTCAAGGGGTGAGCCCGCCGGGCTGGATGGATGAGCCCGGCGGCTCGCGGGGTGAGCCCGGCGAGGATCCGGCCCGGTTCGGGTGCACCACGTCCGCCTCCAGGAGATCGGCCCGGGCGGCGGTGTCGGCGCAGAGCAGCGGGATCTCCGTACCCCATTGGCCTTGGAACGCTCCCAACGCGTCGGCCATGGTGCGCTTGGCCGGGTCGTCGACCAGCACGATGGCGAGGAGGAACTGGTTCCAGATCAACAGGAACAGCAGGATGGCCAGCGGCCACAGGGCGGGCATCGCCAGCGGCACGTGCACCCGCCAGAAGATCTGCCAGGTCCCGGCACCGTCGATGCGCGCCGGCGATCAGCGGCAGTTCTCGTGTAGTTCTCCTAGCTAGGAGCGCCGCGCCGGGTGCTGCGGCCGGCCAGTGGCCGGGGCCGGCAGGATCACGTGCGGCAGTAGATTGCGCGGTCCGCCCGCGTCGTATGCCGGTCGCGGCGAGGCCTTCGATCCCCCGGCAGCCGCCGGTCCACTGCTACGGAGGGTGGCCACGGTCGCGGAGGGCTGGTGCCTGAAATGGTGCAATGTGGTTTTGCTCACTCTTTTCCCCCGATGTCTGACGTAACCGCACGGCGTTGCTGACCGTCCTGGTTATTAGATGCTCATCGGTCTACGCCGTCGGCGTCATCGATGTCGACTGCAACGATCACTTGCAGACAGGAGTCGCTCAACCACTTCACCACCCGAAGGGAGGCAGGCGCCACGGAACAGCAGTGCAAGGCGCCGCCGCCGAGGAAGTTCGGACCATTTCCCCACGCGCTTGACATGGTTGCCTCACAAACAACACTGGCTGGTGCCGACGGGGGTCCACTTGGGACTCCAAGAAGGAGTTCCAGGGCGAGTATCGATTCTGCGATGAATTCTTCGGTGGCCCACTCGTGGCATTTACCTTCATCATTGTGCCCGCCGCAGGGCGCTGAGTCGTCGAAGCCGATACGACGTTATCTATAACGCGTCGCCAGGTGCGACGCCGACCGAAACTCGAAACAGGTCGACACTCGGAGGAGGAGAGCTTGATGAGCATTGGCAAGTACGCGAGCCGGATCGCCGTTGGCGTCGCCGCGGCGACCATGGCGGTCCTTGGCCTCGCCCCGGCTCAGCCGGCCCTCGCAGGCACGGAACAGTGCAACGAGGGCTGGTTCTGCATGTGGGAGAACAACCAGTACACCGGGTATTACTACGGCCTGCTCAACGCAGATTCGCCAAACGTCGGCAATGACTTCAACGACAAGATGACTTCGTACTGGAACCGCTCACCGCACACCTACCTGGTATTCTTCGATACCAGCTATGGGGGTGGTTGCTCTAAACTCGGACCGGGTTGGTCGAATCCCGCGGTGAACTGGGGAATGAATGACCAGATAACCTCGGCGCGACGGTGGAGGCCGGGCGACGAAAACACGGTCTGCAATTACCATGGTGGAGTTGACCGAGTATGATCGACCTGCTCAGGAACCTGCCGGTCTGACGTTACGGCGCGGCGTGATCGATAGCGTGGGCCTCCGGTGGGCAGTTCTGCGACCGGAGACCTCAGACCCTGGTAAATAGGGGTGCACGTGGACCCTTGGCGGGCGAGTCGTCATGGCACACTGGACCATCGCGGCGTGGTGTTGTGGGAGACGTTCGCCATCACGCACCGTCCTGCGGCAGGCAGCCGGTGCGCTCGAGGTAGCGAATCGCGTCCACGACGTCGCGGCGCCGGTAGACGGTCGGGGGTCCGCGGATCGAGCGCTGCTTCAGTCACCTTGCTCATACCGAAGGCCCTTCCTCCTCAAGGGGCGCGTCGCCACTCTCTGGGGTCGGCTGCCCTTGCCCAGCCGACCCCGCCGAGGCAATCATCACGGCCGTCCGGGGGCCTGCTCACCGAGTGGGACGCACTCGTCAGGTCGAGGCTGCTGCGGCAACGCTCACCGGGGAACCGTACGACTCCGGTCGGCCGACGCGGCGCTAAACCCGCTGGTAGACATGCGCGCTATCTGGAGAGTGAGAAGGACCGCCGGATCCTGCTCGACGGCCTGCGCGCCGAAGCGTTCACCCATGTGGTCGCGCCGCACCAGGCCGGCGGCAGCGCCCACACCGTCCCGAACGCGATCAGGCTTCGAGCTCGCGTCCGCCGCCGGGCGTGGCTGCCAGCCCAACAGGCGGCGCGCCTTCTCCGGCCCGGCTCAGGTGGGTTTCCTCTACACAGGAGTTCGGCTACCGCGGCATGCGGTTGCTGGATTCGTTCGGCCCAGAGCTCTCCCCACCGGTGCTGCGCGGCGTGGCGTCCGTGTTCCTTCTCATCAGCCGGCGGCGCAGCCACGCCGCGCGGGCCGCGATCGCGTCCCTGGAGATCGCGGCGGACGGCGCCACGACGTCGAACCCGTGGAAACCGCCGGGCCAGACGTGCAACTCACCGCGGCCGCCCGCCTGCCACAGGCGGCTCGCGAAGGCGACGTCCTCGTCCCGGAACGTCTCGGCCGAGCCGACGTCGATGAAGGTGGGTGGCAGGCCGGACAGGTCCGCGGCGCGGGCCGGCGCGGCGTACGGGGACACATCCGGCCCTCCGCGCACGCCCTCGCCGAGAAGCGCGTTCCACCCGGTCTCGTTGGAGCGGTCGTCCCAGACGCCGATACCGCGCATCTGGCGCGCCGAGGGCGAGTCGTTGCGGTCGTCGAGCATGGGGCTCAGGAGCAGCTGTCCCGCGATCGCCGGGCCGCCACGGTCACGTGCCATGAGTGCGACACCCGCGGCCAGTCCACCGCCGGCGCTCATGCCGGCGACGACGACGCGCGCTGGGTCGACGCCGAGCTCGTCGGCGTGCTCCGACAGCCAGCGGAGACCGGCGTAGCTGTCCTCCACCGGACCCGGGTGGGGAGTCTCCGGCGCGAGCCGGTACTCGACCGAGACCACGGCCGCGCCCAGCGGTGCAGCCAGGTCCAGCATCTCCGGGAGGCCGAACCGGTTGTCGCCGACGATCATCCCACCGCCGTGGATGAAGTAGATGGCCGGGGCCGGGGTATGCGCGTGCCGTGGCAGGCAGACGAGTAGCGCGATGTCCGGGGCCCCGGCCGGACCGGGCACGGTCTTCTCGCGCACGAGGTAGGCGCCGTCGCGGGACAGGATGTCGTCGGTCGTGATCGGTACGCCGGGGACGGGCCGGCGCATCTCGGCGATGGTGTCCGGGCGGTACGCGTCCGGGGGGCGAATGCCGGTCAGCACCTCCAGGACGGGGGCGAGCTCTGGATCGAAGGGAGGCGGCGGCCCGACCGGCTGGGCGGGGGACGGTGCGGTGACGTGACTGGTCATGGGGTTCCTCGTCGTCGGTGACTTATCGGGTGTTCCCGCCGGCCGGGCGGCCACGATCTGCTCGACGCCGCCCGGCCGTCGGCTCACACGGTCGGGACCGTGCCGCCGTCGATGACGTACTCGGCGCCCACGACGGCCGAGGCGCGGTCCGACACCAGAAACCCGACCAGGTCGGCGATCTCCTCGGGCTGGGCGAACCGCCCCAGGGGAACCCCGCCGAGGGAGTCGTAGATCGTCTGCTTGGCGGCCTCGCGGGTGAGCCCGTTGCCCTCGGCGATCCGGTCCACGAACCGCTCGTAGGCCTCGGTCTCGATGCCGCCGGGGCTGATCGCGTTGACCCGCACGCCGCGGGGTGCGAGCTCATTGGCGAGACCCTTGCTGTACGTGCGCAGCGCCGCCTTCGCCGCCGCGTACGCCAGCGACGCGTCGTACTGCGGCAGTTCCCGCTGGATCGAGGTGAAGTGCAGCACCACACCCGACCCGGCCGCGGTCATCGCCGGCAGGAGGGCCCGATCGAGACGCACCGCACCCAGGAAGTTGAGGTTCAGTTCGGTCAGCCACTGCTCTTCGGTGATGACCGCGAACCCACCGGACGGCGTCGAGGCGCCCCCGACGACGTGCACGACGATGTCGAGCGGGCCGGCGGCCTCGGCGACGCGGGCCGCCACCAGCTGCGCGCCCTCGACCGTCGATGTGTCTGCCTCGATGAACCGGTCGGGGCGGTCGTACCCGTCGGGCATCGTCCGGGCCGTGGTCCACACGTCGGCGCCCATCTCCCGCAGGCGGGCGACGACGGCCTTGCCCGAACCCTTCGACCCGCCCGTGACGAGCGCGCGGCGGCCGTCGAGACGGTCACGTTCCTTGCTGGACATTCTTCCTCTTCCTTGTGACGGTTCGGCGGTGTGCGGTCCGGCTCAGGCCTGGTGGTTGGCGATGACGAGCTCGGCCACGAGGCCGCCGCGGAGCGTGAAGCGGTAGTCCAGGTCGGCGACGCCGCCGGGGAAGGTGCCCTCCAGACGCAGGGTCACCACCCAGTGGTCCTCGTCGACGCGCCGGGCCCCGATCTGCTCGGTGGTGTACTCGAACTCGGCGCCGGCGTCGCGCACGAACGCGTGCACCTCATCGCGGCCCCGGAAGGTCTCGTTCTGGTCGACCACCACGACGTCCTCGACGAGGAACGACGAGGCAGTGTCGGCGTCGTGCACGATGCTGGCCGCGAGGAAGTCGCGGACCGTGGTCGGGAGGGTGTCGGAGCGAAGGCCGGTGTGTGTCATGCAGTCACCGTGCGGCCTCGCCGGGCCGGAGGGTCAAGCCCTGGACCCTCCCCCTGGGGGAGCCTGCACACTGAGGGGGTGCTGACGATCGGGGAGTTCTCGCGTGTGACCCACCTGAGCGTGCGGACCCTGCGCCGCTACCACGAGGGGGCGCTGCTCGAGCCGGCCGTCGTGGACGACGCGACCGGCTACCGCTACTACTCCGTCGAGCAGATCCCGACCGCGCAGGTCATCAACCGGCTGCGCGAGCTCGACGTCCCCCTGAGCGACGTGCAGCGGATCCTGCGGACGCCGGACCCCGGCGCCCGGTCGGCCCTGGTCGCGGATCACCTACGGCGCCTGGAGGCCGAGCTGGAGCGCACCCGGACCGCGGTCACCGCGCTGCGCCGCCTCCTGCAGCCCGATCCTGCCCCGATCGAGGTCGAGCTACGCGCCGAGCCCGCCCGCGAGGTCGCGGCGGTCGAGGCCGTGATCGGCGATGCCGACGTCGAGGCGTGGTTCGCCGGCGCGATGGCCGAGCTGGAAGCGGCCGTGGGCCCGGCAGCGACCGGACCACCGGGAGGCACCTACGACAACTCCCTGTTCGAGGAGGGCCGCGGCCGGGTGCTGGTCTACCTGCCGACCTCCACCCCGCCGCGCACCGGACGGGTGCACCCCGTGACCCTGCCCGCGGCGGAACTGGCGGTGACCACCCACGTCGGCGAGCACGAGGGCGTGGACGTCACCTACGGCGAGCTCGGTGCGTGGGTCGTGGAGAACGCGATGTCGGTGGCCGGGCCGGTGCGGGAGGTCTACCGCGTGGGCCCCCGGGACGTGAACGATCCGGCCGCTTGGCGCACGGAGATCGGGTGGCCGGTGTTCCGCGTGACATGAAGACTCGCGGACCCGCCTGCCCTCGGGCTGTGCGAGCACTCCCGACGCTTCCGTCTGCGGGCGCGACCGCATCGATGTCCTGCCCGCACGGCTGTCCCGACGATCCGGGCGGCAGCCGTGCGGAACAGCGCCCGGTTGCGTCCGGACTGGCGAATACGTCCGTGCCGTCATAGAGGAGATCGCCCAAGCCCTTGCGGCCGTCACCGGTGAGGCCCCTTGGCCGTGGCTGAAGAAGGCCGCCGTCCGCGCGGAACCGACCGCCGGTCAGGCCCGCTTCTCGGACGCACGAACGCGGGCGCTGGCGTGGGCCGATGAGACGTCCGGGACCCACGCCGACGCGTCCCGTCCACGCCAGCGGATGCGGCTCGCCGGCCAGCCGTGCCGGCGCCGTTCCGGGCCGGGTCGTGATGTCAACCCGGTAGATGTTCGGCGATCAGCGTGCGGATGAAATCGTCGCTGGCCCGGCGGCCGCGCGCGAGACAGAGGTACAGCAGCGGGCCGATGAGCGACGCCGCGACCTCCTCCGCGGGGCGCGTAGTTGTGCTTCCGGCCTGGTGCAGGACGGCGGCGAGCCGTTCCTCGAGGACACCGAAGAGCCGGTCGCGGCGGGAGTTCAGGGCGCCGTCGTCGGCGGCGTCGCGCTGGATCAGCGAGGTGGTCATCCGGGCGGCGGCCGGAGTGGTGAGCTCGTCGGCCAGCCGCCGTAGCTGACCGTGCAGCCACTGCGGCAGCGGCCGTCCCGGCCGCTCGAAGAACGGCAGCGTGAACTCGTCCATGATCTCGTCGCGCAGCGCGTCGACGGTCGCCCAGTGCCGGTAGACCGTGGCCCGGCCGACCCCGGCGCGCTGCGCGACGGCCGCGAAGGTCACTGCGGCCGGGCCCTCGCCGCGCAGAAGCTCGCGAGCCGCGGAGACGATGCGTTCCCGGCTCCGTACCGCTCGGGGGTCGTCGGCGTCCATCAGTCGATTCTATGAGACGACTTGACTCACAAGCGCCCGGTGGCCGATCATCTGCTCTATGAGACATGATGTTTCACAGGTGTCGCCGTGAGGCTGGTCGTCGCCGGCGCGACCGGAGCCACCGGGCGCCACGTCGTCACCCGGGCGTTGCACGCCGGCCACCGGGTCACCGCGCTGGTACGGCGCGACGGCGGCTTCCCCGCACACCCCGACCTGTCGACGACGTACGTGAACGTCGTCGACGACGACACCCGGCTGGCCGGTGTGCTCGCCGAGACCCGCGCCGACGCGATCATCTCCACGCTCGGCAACCCGCTGGCCCGCGCCCCGAAGATCCTCGGCCGGGCCCACCGCACCCTGGTCTCGGCCGCGACCCGGGCGGGCACGCCACGGATCGCCACAATGATCGCCTACGGCAGCGCGGCCACCACCGCGCCGGCGCCACCGGCGATCCGGCTGCTGGCCGCAACCCTGCTCCGCACCGACTTCCGGGACCTCGGCCAGGTCGACGCAGCGCTCGCGGCCAGCGCCCTGAACTGGACCATCATCCACTTCGGGGCGCTCACCGACGACCCGCCCACCGGCCGGTGGACACTGTCGAAACAGCTCACCCGCCCGTCCCGCTACCGCGTCGCCCGTGCCGACGTCGCCGACGCACTGCTGCACGCCGTCACCACCGACGAGTTCCCGCGGTGCCGGACCGTGCTCAGCGGAGCACGGCCATGACCACGCCGACCGTCGTGGTCACCGGCGCCAGCTCCGGCACCGGCGCCGCCGCGGCCCGCCGGCTGCGTTCCCGCGGCGTCCGGGTGATCCTGGTCGGTCGCGACCCGCACCGCACCGCCCGCATCGGCACCGAGCTCGGCGCGCCCGCGATCACCGCCGACTACGCCGATCTGTCATCCGTACGCCTGGCGGCGGAACAGATCGTGCGGCACTCCCCCGTCATCGACGTCCTGGTGTCCAACGCCGGCGGCGCGATCGGCGCGCCCGCGCCGACCGGTGACGGCAACGAGGCGAACTACCAGGTCAACGCGCTCGCACCGGTGCTGCTGGAGACACTGCTCCTGCCGGCACTGCGGCGCGCACGCGTACCGCGTCTGGTGTCCACGTCCTCCCGCTCGCACCGTGCCGCGACCCTTACGCCCGGGCGGGTCACCGCGCAGCTTGACGACCCGGCCGGGCTGGGAGCCCACGCGCGCTACGCCCGGGCCAAACTCGCCGGCCTGCTTCTGCACGCGGGCATGCGCCGCCGGGTGCCGGAGCTGGTGATCGTCGACGTGCATCCCGGGCTGGTCGCCACCGACTTCGGCCGCTATCTGGGGCGCACCGGCGCGGTGCTCAAGGTGCTCGCCCGGCCGGTGCTCAGTTCGCCCGAAACCGCCGCCGCCCACCTGCTGCGCCCGGCGCTGCATCCCGGCCACGACGCCGCCTACTACCACCGTGACCGGCCACGCGACCCGTCGCCGCTCGTCGCCGACCCGGAGCTGCAACGGCAGGTCTGGGCCGACGCCCGTACCCGGATCGAGGAACTTCTGCCATGACCCCGCGTGACCGTCTCCAGTGGCTGCTGATGCACGGCGTGCTCGCCCTGCCCGCCCCGGTCAAGCGCCGGCTGGCCGGCCCGGCGGTGACCGAGGGACCAGCACCGCTCGACCTCGACGCGCACCTGCTGATCACCATGACCGGCCGGGCCGGCTACCGGCTGGTCGTCGAGGACTCCGCGCCCGCCTCCCGCGCCGCCCTGCGCGCCGGTGCGAACGCGCTGCGCGGACGCCGTCTGCCGGTCACCGCCACCCCCATCACGGTCGACGGCATCGCCGCCCGCCTCCACACGCCGCGGGCGTCTCCGGCACCGGGACCGCTGTTGCTGTTCCTGCACGGCGGCGGCTGGGCGATCGGCGACCTGGACGTCTACGACTACCCGGCACGGTTCCTCGCCCACCATGCCGGCATCCGGGTGCTCAGCATCGACTACCGCCTCGCGCCCGAGCACCCGTACCCGGCCGGGCTGGACGACGCGGCCACCGCCTTCGACTGGGCCGTGCGCAACGCCCACACCCTCGGCGCGGACCCGCACCGCATCGCCGTCGGCGGCGACAGCGCCGGGGCCACTCTCGCCGCCGCGCTCAGCCATCGGCTCAGCGACCGTCCCGGCCCCCGGCCGGTCTTCCAGATGCTGCTCTACCCCGCCACCGACCTGCACGGCAGCACCCCGTCCCGGCGGCAGTTCGCCGACGGCTACCTGCTCACGCACGCCGACATCCAATGGCTGTACGACGCCTACGCCGGCAGCACACCGCGTACCGACCCGGGGCTGTCCGTCCGGTACGCCGACCCGGCCGGCGGGCTGCCCCCCACCTACCTGGCCACCGCCGGGTACGACCCGCTGCGCGACGAGGGCCAGGCCTACGCCGCCGCCCTCGCCGCCCACGGTGTCACCGTCGAGCACGCCCGCTTCGACGGCCTCGTCCACGGCTATCTCGCCTTCGCCGGGCTCAGCCGGCCGTTCCGGCAGGCCGCACTGCATGCCGCCCACGCGCTACGCGACGGTGTCCAGTAGCGGCGGCGCTCAGCGGGAGGTCGCGGCGATCGCTGCGTACCTGCGGTCCGGGCAGGCGACGTGATTCGATCAGACCGGCCTTCGCCAGGCACGCGAAGAACTCGTCGACCGGCCGGCGGTACGCGGGGTGACCGCGTGGGCGAAGACGGCCACCGTGTCGTCGCTGTCGAAGAAGCCGATCACCAGGCTCCCGCCCGGATCGGGCATCCGGCGGTATCCGGCCTTCTCGACCCGCAACCGCACCCCCTACGCCTGGCTGCCGGACAGTGACATCCAGCCCCACAACCTCGTCTCCGCGATCGTCGGCACCGTCCGCCACGTGAGCTACGGCCACCGTGCCCACACCAGGATCAAACCTGGGACCTCCGCTGTGTGAAAGTGGTAAGGCTGAGCTGCTGAGCAGCACAAATGCATATAAGCCATCACCGGGCTCCGACCCGGCGGTGCGGTTGCCGTCTCCTGCACCGTGCCGCAGCCCGACCTCACCCTGCACCGACATGAGAACCGTCGATTTCCGTGCATCGCGGCATCAGACGGCGGGCAGCAGCAGCGTCTCGACGAGCACCCACAGAGCGACCACGGTGACCACGATGAAGGCGACGACGTACGTCTCGTACCAGCGATAGAAGTTCCGCAAGCTCGGCGGGTGACGGAAACCCGGACCGACCGCCTCGTCCAGCAGCCGGCACTCCTCGCTGCGATAGTGGAACCAGCTCATCACCCCGATCGACACCATCAGCACCGAGAACGCCGCGACGATCGTCACCAGGCACAGCAGCGCGATGATGCCCGACCGCGCCGTCCCCGGATCGATCCCCCACGACCGGTACCCGACGAAGATCGCCAGAATCCCCCCGGTTAGCGTCGACGCGAGCGCCTGGTAGACCCCCATGAAGCGGTACACGTTCTCATTCGCGGCGCTGAGCTGCTGAAGGATGTACTGATACCTGGCGAGCCGAAAGTCGGCCAGCCCCTCCGCCATTCCCGGACCCGACCGGCTGACCTGATAGGCCCGCGATCCGGTGGCCATCCGCCGCCTCACCGCCCGGTTCCCTCCACTCCGTCGGACGGTCGGCGCAGATAGATCATCTCCATTCGCTCGGTACCGCCACCTGCCACCGGAACGGCACAGCGCCCGTCACCGTCATCGTCCAGGTGCCTTTTGTCCATGAGATCCAGCAGCTCGGGAATATCGATCCCCCACTCCTCGGAGATGGCCTTCACCACCAGGCCGATGGATCCGAAGTTACCGGAGTCGTACCACCACACCCGGGCGTCCCAGCCACTACCGTTCGGTTCCGCGTCGGCGAACCGTTCGTCCTTCGGCGATGCCAGCACCTCCTCGGGGAAGTTCCAGGCCGAGTAGAGGCTGACGATCAGGCAGTCGTCATCGAACAGCAGCTCCCTGCCGTCGCGGGTCAGGAACAGCGGATGCTGGCCGTCTGGGTAGCAGTCGAAGAAGCCGCCCGGCGCCAGGTAGATCTGCTGCCGATCCGCGACCCAGCGGTGCAGCGCGGGCAGGTCTAGCAAGCTTTCCGCACTTGAGGCGCACGGCAGGCCGGCAGCTTGGGCATTGAACGCCCGGGCCACCATGCCGATCATGTGGCGGGATTCGTTGCCGGCATCGTCCAACTCGGCCGCCTGGGACTCGGCCCAGGCGGTCAGGAGGCCGGGCGGGGCACTCGGCCAGGACCTCAGCCGGTCAGCGGTAAGGGGATCTCCCGCGAAGGCCCCCAACGACTCCTGAACCGTCGACGAGCGGAGTCCACCCACGTACACATGTGATTGGCACAGCGCTAAGAGCGCCATCCCGTCGGCGCCCTCCCAGTTGGATGCCAGCACGGCGCGGCCGACGATGCGCTGTGACTCGTCGCGTAGCGTCTGGGAGCGTTCCAGAAAGCGCTTGTGGAACACGTCGAGAGTCAGCCGCTGTTTGTAGCTGTCGTCCGGACGGCGATACAGCCGGTCGAAGAGCTCCGACTCGGAAATAGTCATCCAGTCGTCCGCCGACACCAGTCGCACCGGCCGCGCGTCGTCCGGACCCTGAACGTCGATGTCGACCCGGGCCAGCGCGCACAGCGGCAGGACGAGGGCATGCAGGTGCTCGGTGTGGCTCAGGCGGCGGCTGCTGTTGCGGAACAGGCCCTTCACCGAGCGCGGGTCGAGCCGCAGGCGTGCCGTAACGACAGTGCCCGCCTGCCGGAGCCGTTCGGCCGGTTCGGCCACGCGCAGGAGCGGCCGGGCCGCGACCCCGTCGGTGAACTCCAGCACGTGAGTGTCGCGGGGCGCCTCGTCGACCGCGAGGCTGCGAACGCTCACCTGATCGGCGACCATGAAGACGGCGAAGAAACCGATACCAAAGCGACCGGTCGGCGCGAACCCTGCGAGACCCGGGCTCTCGATGAGCGCATCGGCCGACCGCCAGTGTGAGTGGCCGAAATCGGTCAGCACCGACACCATGGTGTCCGGCCCCATGCCGATCCCCTGATCGCTGACGGTAAGCACCCACCCGTCCCCGTCATCGTGGAGGCAAATGGTGACCGCGCTCGCCTCGGCCTCGTCACGTGCCGCGCGCGCACGGGTGGCATCGGAGGCGTTCGCCACGAGCTCACGCAGGGCGATGTCGGGCCGGTTACCGTAGAGCTTGTCGCCGCCGAGGTTGCCGACCAGCTTGTTCACGTCGGACACCCGGATGCGCGCGTCGATCGGCTGCCACCGGTCGGTTCTGATGTAGTCGGCGAACCGGCCGGGAGCTCCGGCACCCGCCACCGAGCGGACCCTGAACCGCAGATGCCCGAGATCGGCGCGGAGGGCGTCCACCCGCCGGAGCTCGGAGTCGACGGTATTGACCGTCTCGTAGGCGAGCCACCAAGCGGCAGCCTGCTCCCCAGTGAACGGGCGCTTCGAGGTGTAGACCAGCCGATCCCCGTCGGCATACGGACTGACCATCAGCTCTTGAAAGACCCAGTGATCCACGGCTACCCCGTCGGGGCGGCGAAGGGCATGCAGGTAGCTCGGCGCCCTACTGCTGTCGATGTGTGCGGCGTCGGCGAGTCGCAGGATGCAGGCGATCTTGAGTCCGTCGACCGTCCATTCTGTCGGGTGCTCGGCCAGTGGTCCCAGCGGTCTCTCGAACATCCGCTGGAGGTCCGCGACGTCCCGCCAGTGGCTGGCTGCGATCTTGCCGATCAGGTCGCCCCAGGAGAGCCGGAGGTCGCTGTCCTGCAGCAGATGGTCGGTGCTCCCGTCGGGCAGCCGCAAGGGTGTGCGCAACAGCTCCGGCCCGCGCTCGGCGTGCCGACGTCGCAGGAACTCGGTAAGCGCCGTGTTTTCGGCGTGCTCCGCCACGCGCCGCTCGTCCGCGGACGGGTCCACCTCCCGCAGGCGGTCCGAGGCGCGCGCCAACAGGCCCGCGAAGATCGGGTGGGCCCGGATCTCCTCCATACCGTTCTGATAGGAGGACAGGCCCATGCCGAGGTCGTGCATGAGAAAGGCCCCGCCGAGCACGAAGGCCTCGGCGGGGTTCACCTCGAAGTCGTCTCCGCAGACGATCGAGGCCGTCTTCCAGAGGGCGTCGATGTGATCGATGGAGTGGTCCGTGAACATCGGCATCGACAGCGCGATGTCGCCCGCGATGGGCACCACACGCCGGCGGAACTGCTGGTAGGCGGACCTCAGCCGGTCCCGCTGATCATGCCAGGGGTCGTTCGGAACCTCCGCCAGGGTTCTCCGCCACAGTGCACTCGCCTCGTACGAAGTCTGATCGGAAGCGCTCGGCACCGGCCACTCCTCGGCATTCGCGGGAGCACCACCCTATTGGACTCTCCGGTCGCCGGATAGACGCTCGATCAGAGGACGATGACGATCTTGCCGGTGCGGGTGTTGGATTCCGTCAGGCGGTGGGCGTCGGGGGACGTGGTGGACCTCGCGATCGAGCGGCACCGCCGCGCCCGCGCTGACCGGCCGGCGGGGGCATCATGCCGCCTGGTTCGCGGCGCTCGCCCGCTGAGCCACACGGACATACCGCGAAACGTGTCCGATGCTGATCCTCGGCGCGGGCATCGGCCTCGCCATCACCAGGAACCGCATCACCCGGCTCATCGCCGCCACCGCGCTCGGCCTCAGGCCGTGGCAAGCCAAGGGGGGCGAAGATCGCTCGTCGCGCCCGTCACGGGGAGCGTCGGACACGTCGCAAAACGATAATGGACTATCATTTGAGAGAGGAGTATGTTTTGGGAGCGCGAAGCGCATTCGATCGGGAGGAGCGATCTTGCTGTCCGAGACCCATCCGAACGCCCTGTGGCTGTCCGAGCTCTACCGGGGCGGTGCGGCGATCACCCAGGATCCGACCCTCAGTGAGGAAGAACGGCTGGCGCGGCAACAACAGCACGTCAACGAGGTCATGAAGCGGATGTCACCCGACTTCGTCATCCACACCGGCGGGGTGCGCCTGGCGGCGACCGGGGGGATGGGCTTCCTCCGCCGCTACACCAAGCGCAGAGAGAGCCTGGCCGACGCCAACGTCGAGCCCCTGGGGTTCGACCAGATCCTCGCCGACGACTACTACGGCATCGTCCACGGGAACTTCCGCACGTCGCGTGGCGACCGGATCTGGACTCGGGTCGGCATGGGCGCGTGGCGCTTCGTCGACGGCGTGGCCGTCGAGCACTGGGAACTCGCCGACGGGTACACCTGGGACGAGTTCTACCTCGCCGGTGACCCCACACCGTTCACCGGATCGGCCGAGGAATTCTGGACCCGCGGCGTCTGACCGCGAGCGCCACAGGCACGCCCGGCCGCGCTCGCATGACCCGGCGGGCCCCGTGCAGGGGAATGGCGCCGGCCGGCGAGCGCGTGGAGATGGAGAACTGCATCGTCCTGTCCTTCCGGGACGGCCGCATCAGCCGGTATGTCGAGTACATCGGCCGGTACGAAGGCATCGATCTGGGGATCGTCAGCGGTCGCATGCGGGAGAAGCCCCGGTCGGCCGCATAGCGCTCCGGCGCGACCCGCCCGGGCTCGGCGCGGTGGCGAGGGATGCGCGACGCGGACGTTTCGGGGGCCGCGCGCGGCGGCCCCCGAAACGGTCAGGCGCGGGCGATCGCGTTCTCCAGGTCGAGTTCGCCGTCGGGGGACTGTGCTCCGGCCTGGACGGCGCGGGCGACCTTGGCCACGATCTCCTCCGGCGCGGGATAGACCGCGGCGAGGGCCGCGCCCTCCCGGCCCAGCGCCGCCGCGAGGTCGTCCGGCAGGAGCGCGCCGTCGACGGCCTGCTTGGCCGCCGTGATCTGCTCCGGGCGCCGTGCGGCGATGGTGCGGGCGACGGCGTCGACGGTGGCGTCCAGTTCCTCCGGCGGCACGGCCCGGTTGATCCAGCCGTAGAGTTCCGCGGTGCGCGCGTCGTAGAGGTCGCCGGTGAGGATCACCTCCAGCGCCCGGGCCCGGCCGGTCAGCCGCGGCAGCAGTTGCGTGCCGCCGCCGCCGGGGATGATGCCGATCCGGCTCTCCACCTGGGACAGCCAGGTCTGGCCGGCGGCCGCGAAGCGCAGGTCGGTGGCCATGGCGAACTCGTTGCCGCCGCCGCGCAGCCGGCCGCGCAGCTTGGCGATGGTGAGCTGGGGCAGCGACCGCAGCGCCAGGTGCAGCGACTGCATCGGGTTCAGCGTGCCGTCGCCCGGCACCAGGCCGGCCAGGGCGGCGAAGCGCTCGGGGTGCTCCATGAACTCGAAGTCCACGTGGGCCAGGAAGAAGTCGGGGTTGGCGCTCTGGAACACGATGACGCGCACCGAGGAGTCGTCGCGGACCGTGCCGATGAAGTGGCCGAGGTCCCCGATGAGGGTCGTGTCCAGGAGGTTCACCGGAGGGTGGTCGATGGTCACCTGAGCGACGCCGTCGGCCACCGTGACCTGCAGTGCCTTGTAGTCGTACATGAGCTGTCTCCTCCCCTGCGGGCTGGATTGGTAAAGCCAACTTAGCCAACCTGGGTTTGGATGTCAAAGTGAGCTATGCTGCGGGCATGTCACCGAGGAACCCGCCGGAGCTGTGCTCGATGGCCCGCGCCCTGGACGTGGTGGGCGACCGCTGGACCTTCCTGATCCTGCGCGAGGCCATGGCGGGCAGCCGGCGGTTCTCCGAGTTCCGCGCCGCGCTGGGCATCTCCACCGACGTGCTCGCGGCGCGGTTGGCCGCCCTCGTCGGCTCCGGGGTGCTGGAGCGCAGCAGGTACCAGCAGGCGGGCAGCAGACCACGGGACGAGTACGTGCTGACGACGGCCGGCCGGCAACTCGTCGTCGTCCTGGCCTCGCTGCAACAGTGGGGTGACGCGCACGCGCCCGGCTCGATCCCGTCCATCCGGTTCACCGACGAGGCCGGCGAGCCCGTGCACGTCGGCTTCCTCAACGACGCCGGCGTTCCCATCGACGACACCGAGGTACACGCGCGGCGGCCCGGCCGCTGAACCGAACCGCCCGGCCCGGTGGCGACACCGGGCCGGGCGGCTACTCAGGGTCCCTGGTCAGCGGCGGGCGGGCGCCTCGAAGTCCGGCAGGGTGAGCGCCGTGTGGGCCGGCCGGGGTGGCGGGGACGGCATGGCGCTGAGCCGGCGCAGCCGATCGTTGCGCTGCTCCAGTGCCTCGGGGGTGGCCGGGAACAGCGTTCCCCCGCCCGCCCCGGCCAGCGCCTGGTTGAGGGTTACGAACTCGCGGGTGGCCCGCTCGTAGGCGGCGAACCCCGTGGCGTGGTCCTGATCGGCCAGTGAGCCGGCCAGCATGTACGCGCCGACGAGCGCCAGGCTGGTGCCCTGTCCGGTGAGGAACGACGGCGCGTACGCGGCGTCGCCCAGCACCGCGACCCGGCCACTGGACCAGCGGGGCATGCGGATCTGTGCGACCGCGTCGAAGAACACGTCGTCCGCGTCGCGCAGGGCGGCCAGCATGCCCGGGATCTCCCAGCCTGCGTCCGCGAAGATCTCGCTGATCAGGCCGGTCTGGGCCGCCCGGGTCGGGAACGCGTCGAAGGGTGGCTCCGGCCGTGCGAAGGTGAGGAAGGCGTGGACCTCCCGCTGGCCGCCGACGGCGTAGAGGGCCGCCGCTCTGCCCGGGGTGTTCCACATGACGGTCTCGGAGTCGAGGCCGAGGGTGTTGCGCATGGTGAACACGGCGAAGCAGTAGCCGAGGTAGTGGTGGAACCGCGCCTCGGGGCCGAAGACCATCTCGCGGGTACGGGAGTGCATCCCGTCGGCGGCGAACACCATGTCGAACCGCCGCCGGCCGCCGCCGTGGAACGTGACCTCGGCACCGTCACCCGCCTGGTCGATGGTGGCGATGGAGTCGTCGAACAGGAACTCCACGTCGTCGCGAACGGCCTCGTAGAGGGCGGCGGTCAGCTCGCCGCGTGGCACCTCCAGGTCGTTTCCGGTGACGCCGCCGGTGACGGAGTGCGGGTGGAGCGACGCCACCTGCTGGCCGTCGCCGCCGAGGAAGGTGAGCCGGCGCAGGTCGATGTGCGCGTCCCGCAGCCGCGGCAGGAGCCCCATCCTGCGCAGGACCTCGATGGCGGTTCCGCGCACGTCGATGGGGTAACCGCCGCTCCGCGGCGCGCCGGCCCTCTCCACGACCGTGACGGCGTACCCGTAGCGGTTCAGCCAGTACGCGAGGGTCGGTCCCGCGATGCTGGCCCCGGAGACAAGGACCGTGCGCCGGGGGGTGGCCGACCCCTCCGCCGGCTGGCTGGTGCGGCTCACTCCTTGGCTCCTTTGCTCATGGTGCGGATGACGAACAGGGACAGCGTCGTCACGGCGGCGGCCATGACGAAGCTGGTGACGAAGGCCGACTCGGCCGGGACGTCCGACCCGGCGGGGATCGACGCGGTCAGCAGCGCGCCGCTGAACTGGACGCCCACCGCGAACCCGAGTACGCGAGTGACCAGCACCAGGCTCGTGGCGATGCCGGTGTCGTTCTGATCGACGGACGTGGCGGTGCTGGTCACCATCGCGGTGACGCAGAGGCCGTTGGCGAGCGCGATCAGCGCCTTGCCGGCGACGACCTGCCAGACGGCGGTGTGGACGAGGGCCAGACCGAGGAGGCCGGCGACCAGGAGCACGACCCCGGCGGTGACCACGAACCGCGCGCCGAAGCGCCGTGCGCCGATTCCGGCGATCGGCCCGGCCAGCGTCGCGGCGATCGTGCCGGGCAGCAGGAAGAAGCCGATCGCGGTGGCGCTGGCCCCGAACCCGTACGCGTCGCTGGGAAGCGCGAGCAACTGCGGCACGAGGTAGACCGGTGTCGCGGTGCCCACGCAGATCACGAAGGTCAGCACGCAGGATTTCCACACCGCGGGCCGGGCGAGCATACGCAGGTCGACCATGGGCGAGGCCACCCGCCGCTCGACGATGATCCACCCGGTCACGAAGGCGGCCAGCAGCACGACGAGCCCGCCGAGCACGACCGGCTGCGCGGCGGCGAGGTCGGGCGCCAGGGCGAGCACGAGCATGAGCGTGACCAGCGTTCCGCAGAGCAGCGCCAGGCCGGGCCAGTCGATACCGCCGCCGTCCGAGCGGCCCGGAGGGTCCGGCGGGAACAGCTTGCCGACCAGCGCGGTGGCCGCTATGACGACGATGGTCGGCAGCGCGAACATCCAGTGCCGGGAAAGGCCCTCCGCGACGGGTCCGGCCATCAGCGTTCCGGCCATCCCGCCGCCCACGAAGAGGCCGCTGACCAGGCCGATGGCGACCTTCGACTCTCCCGCCGGGAGGTGTTTGCGCATCAGGATGAACGACAGGGGCAGCGCACCGACCATGGCACCCTGCAGCACCTGACCGGCCAGCAGCACAGGAAGGTTCGGCGCGAGGGCGGAGATGAGCCCGCCGGCCGAGACCAACGCCATCAGCCGGACCAGCACCAGTTTCCCGCCGTAGCGGTCACCGAACTTGCCGGCGATCGGGGTGATGAGCGCGCCGGTGATGAGCAGCACGATGCTGAGCAGCGCCCCTTCGGCGGGCGACATGTCCAGCTCGCGCTGCAGCAGCGGCAGCGTGGGCGTCACCACCGATTCCAGCGCGCCGGTCGCGAGCGCCAGCAGGCCGACGGCGGCGACCGCGGCCTTCCCGATGCGGACGGAGGGATCGAGGGTTGTCGTCATGAGTCTCCTCTTCGTCGAGGTGGAGCGGAGTCTTCACCGGGAGGCACGAACGCGTGGCCCGGCTTCGTCCCGGTGTGTCGTGCCGGGGGGTGTGGAGTCGTCGCCGGGGCGCACGAACGCGTGGCCCAGCGCGGTCACGGTCAGGGCGACGACGGCGGCCGTCGCGACCGCGACGCTCTCGTGCACCCGGCACAGTGCGGCTCCGGTGATCGCGCCGAGAACGAGCAGCGCCACCGCCGCGCACCGGCGCAGTGCTCCCCGGCCGCGGGCGGCGCCGAGCCGGGAGTCGGCCGCGAGGCCGGTCAGGGTGGAGGTGACGACCACAGTGGTGACGTCCTTCACCGCCAGGTGGCGGGCCGTGGCGGCCTGCATCCCCATGGCGAGCGCGAGTGACGCCGCCATCACCAGGCGGGTACGGGCGCCGTTAACCCCGGTCGCGTACACGCCGATCGCCGTGGCGGTCAGGAGCAGCCCGACGCCGCCCAGCAGGGCCGTGCACCGGCGGCTCCAGCCCGCGGCGGAGTCGCGGAGGACCCGCCCGGCGATGGCCGCTCCGGCGAGGAAGGTCACCAGCGCGGCCGCGGGCCCGAGCACAGGCAGCCCGGTGCCGGGCACGGCCGCCATCCCGAGGATGACCACGTTGCCCGTCATGTTGCCCGCGAACACCTGGTCCAGGCGCAGGTAACCGACGGCGTCGACGACGCCCGTGACGAACGTGAGGGCCAGCATCAGACCCAGTGGGGTGACGCGGGCCGCGGGGACGCTCATCGGCCGGCCGCGTAGCCCTGCGCGCCGCGTGGGTTCGCGGCCGCCTGGAGGACGCCGGTGGCCGGGTCGCGGGTGACGGCCGACAGCCGGCCCTGGCTCCACGGGCCGGAAACGGTGACGTCGTGGCCGCGGGCGCGCAGCCCGTCGATGACCTCCCGGCCCGCCCGCTCCTCGATCACCAGACCGTTCGGGGTCCACGTCCGCGGCCAGAACGAACTCGGCACCGCGGTGGTGTGGAACGCGGGCGCGTCGATCGCCTGCTGCGGGTCTGATCCGAAGACCAGCGTGCGTACCAGATAGATCAGTTGCCACTGGTCCTGCTGGTCGCCACCGGGGGTGCCGAGCGCGGCCACCGCGAGGCCGTCGCGCAGCAACAGCGTCGGTGTCAACGTCGTGCGGGGCCGCCGCCCCGGGGCCAGGCGCGACGGCGCGGCCGGGTCCAGCCAGGTCATTTGGAGCCGGGTGCCCAGCGCGAAACCGAGTTCCGGCACCGTGGGAGAGGACTGGAGCCATCCACCCGACGGCGTCGCGGAGATCAGGTTTCCCCATCGGTCGACGACGTCGAGGTGGCAGGTGTCGCCCCGGGTCTCCCCGGTCTGCTGGACGGTGGGCTCGCCGACGCCGACGGCCGGCGTGGCCGGCTCACGCGTGACGAGGGGTGGCCGGTACGGCGGGACGCCGATGTCGCCGGGCCGGAACTCGGTCGACGCGGCCGGGCCGATCAGGCCCGCGCGCTCCCGGCTGTACCGGGGGGACAGCAGACGGCCGAGGACCGAGTCCGCCTCGTCCGGATCGAGATGGCCGTAGTACGCCTCCCGGTCCGCCATCGCCAGCTTCAGGGCCTCGACGATGGTGTGGACGCCCTCGGCGGTCGACGGATCGATCTGCTCGTCGCCGAAGTGGCCGAGGATGGTGAGGGCCTGCAGCAGCACCGGGCCCTGCGACCACAGGCCCGCCTTCGCCACCGTGACGCCGCGGAACTCCGCGGTCACCGCGGGCTCCAGCGACGGTACGAAGTCGGCGAAGTCGGCCGCGGTGATGACCCCGGCGTGGTCGCGGCCGTCGGAGTGCCGGTGCGGTACGGAGGCGAAGTCCTCGACGGCCGCCGCCACGAATCCCGTTCGCCAGGCCGCACGTGCCGCGGCGATCCGCGAGGTTCTCGTCCCGCCCACCCCGGCGTTGATGAGCCGGCGCAGGGTCCGGGCGTAGACGGCGTTGGTCAGGGTCTCGTACGGCGCAGGGACGTGCCCGCCGGGCATCCACTGCGCGTACGACGTGGGCCAGTGCGATCGAAACAATTCCTCCACTGTGGACAACGTGTGTGCTAGCTGGGGCACGACCGGAACGCCGCGCTCCGCATAGCCGATCGCGTAGTCCAGCACGTCGGCCAGTTCCCAGGTCCCCAACTCGGCCAGCAGCCAGAGCCAGGAGTCGACGGCGCCGGGCACGGCGGCGGCGAGCGCGCCCGCACCGGGCACCCGGTTCAGCCCCCGGGCCCGGAAATGCTCGATGGTGGCGCCGTGCGGCGCGTGTCCCTGCCCGGCCAGCACACGCGGGGCGGGATCGGCCGCGGTGGCGAGCACGGCGACGAGGTCCCCGCCGGGCCCGTTGAGGTGCGGTTCGGCGACGTGCAGCACGAAGGCGCCGGCCGTGGCCGCGTCGAACGCGTTGCCGCCGCGCTCCAGCACCGACTGAGCCGTCGCGGACGCCAGCCAGTGCGTCGAGGCGCACATGCCGAAGGACCCGCGCAGCGTGGGGCGCGTCTGATGAGTGGCCATCTCAGTCACCTTCCGTTCATACGGTGCATGCCGGGCTCAGGCCCTGTGGTGGGTGGCATGGTGGGCGGCCAGCACGTCGCCGCCGAAGTCGTTCTCGGGATCGCGCCACACGGCGTGCGCGTGATTGGCACCGCGGTGGATGTTGGTCCACTCGATGAGCAGCCGTGGACCCTGCAGGCGGTAGTAGTGCGGCTCGCCCGGCGCGGTGGAGCCGGCCCAGGCCAGGTGCACCGCGTCCAGCGTGGCCGGGTCGTCGTAGTGACGCAGCGGCGACACCCCCGCCGGGACCCGGTCCAGGTATGTGCCGAGGAGCGCGCGCATCAGTTCGCGCTGGCCGCCGTCGAGGTCGGCGCCCGGCACGCCCTTGGGCGCCGGGGTGACCGTCACCGCCTGCAGGCTCGCGCCGTCGAGCCCGGTGACCGGGTGATCGGCCCGGTCCGGCACGTGCGGGCCGGGGCGCCAGAGATCGGCGCGTCGCACCACACGACCGTCGACCCGGGCGCTGTTGCCGGTCGCGATGTCGTTCGGCGCGCGGGCCAGCAGGACCGCGCGCTCGGCGAGGCCGGGGCGAAGGGACCGGACCAGCTCGCGGGCCAGGTCCTCGGCGGTACCCAGCGGCCGTAGCGTCGCGCCGCCCAGGAGCGGCGACACGGCCGGGTCCGCGCCGAGAAAGCACGGCGTGGTGGAGACGACCCGCCCGTCCACGACGAGGTTGTTGAGCGACACGTGGTGGCCGCCGAACCGCCAGCCCCACGGCTGCGAGCCGCCGGGCTCGCCGAAGACCCGCAGGTAGTACATGCCGGGGTCACGAGTGCGCTCCCGTCCCCAGTTCACCGCGAAGTCCTCGGCGCGGTCGAGCACGTTCTCCAGACCGAGCACGGTGGTGACGGTGGTGTATCCGGCCTCGGACAGTCCGGTCGCGAGCAGCCGCATGACCAGCCGATGCTGGGCGGGCCGTTGCTGGTGAAAGGTCAGGCCGCCGTGGTCGGTGGGGGTGTAGAACCAGCGGGTGCGTTCGGTCTCGGCCGCGGCGCCGGCGCCCGGCGACGGCCATGCCGCGACCCGGCGCTGATCCGGGTCGAGGGAGTCCAGCCACTGCCGGGCCGCCTCGGCCATGTGCTCCGCGACCTGGCGGCGGGGATCCGTCACGGCCGCGCCGCCGCATCGGTCGCGTCCACGCCGATGAACTCGCGGACCCAGCGGGCGACCTGGTCGGCGAACTCCACCGCGATCCCGTGTCGTCCGTTCTCGATCGACCGCAATTCGGCGTACGGCATTCGCTCCTCCATCAACAGGGCGCCGGCGTAGGGCGCCAGCCGGTCCGCCGTGCCGTGCACGATCAGGGTGGGCGCGGTGATCTCGCGGAGCCGGTCGCGGACCTCGTGCTGCCGGGCGGCCTCGTGGCGGCGGGCGTGCTGATCGGGGTCGCGCGCCGCGAGCGTCCGGACCGGTCCGGCCCGCATCGAATCCTGTCCGTCCGGAGTGAAGAGGAAGTCGCCGGTCGCCCGTGCCCGCTCATCGGAGGTCATCAGCCGCAGACTGTTGATCACCCTGCTGCCCAGCGCGGAACTCGGCGTGGTGGCGACCAGGATCAGGGAGACGACCCGGCCCGGATGCCGCAACGCGACGTGTTGCGCGACCGCGCCGCCGAAGGAGGTCCCCAGCAGGTGCGCGCGGTCGAGGCCCAGGGCGTCGAGCAGGTCGGCGAGGTCGTCGGCGAGGACCTCCAGCGTGTACGGGACCGGCGGGTTCACGGTGATCCCCGAGTCGCGCTGGTCGTAGGAGATCGTCCGGATTCCGCCGCCGAGTAGCTCACGGAGCGTCCGAAACTGGGTCCGGTCGCCCTCGTCGCCGTGCACGAGCAGCAGCGGCGCACCGTCGCCGCCGTCGTCGATGATCCCGACGGTGAGTTCACCCGCCTGTACGGTGGACCCGCTCGGTCGGGGGGACCCCTGATCTGTCCGCCGCATCGTGACGGCCTCCTTGCCGTTACAAATAGGAGAAATAAGCATTATTTCGGACAAGGTTATTACCAGCTTTGGCGGTGCGGTCCGCCGTCGATCGAGCGCCGCGGCAGCGCCGGGCCGGCGGTGCGAGAGCGCCGCTTCCCTGCTCGTGCAGGGAAGAGCCCGCCCTCATGGTGAGCGCCGTGCGGGCGTGCCGGTTCACGCGCGCCGGGTACGGCGAGCGGGGCCCTCGGTGCTGAAGGGCGCCGCCTGCGGCACCCACGCCGGACCGCGTGCGAGGTGGGCCGTCAGCCCGCCCGCGCCCACCCGCGCAGGGCGCCCAAGTAAGCCTCGCTCAGCCTGGCGACGACCTCGCGCCGCGACAGATGCGTCTCCCGCAGCAGGTCTTGCACCTCTCGCGGGTCAAAGATGATGTTGCAGAGGAAGAGGGCGTACTCCAGCATCTCCGCCGGAGCGTCGATGTCGTCCAGCAGGCCCCGCACCGGCTCGCTCCAGGCGTCGCGGGTCGCGGCGATAGTCTCGTTGCCGCTGTGCAGCCGCTCCAGGTAACCCCGTCGCGATCGCAACCGCACCAGCGCCGCGCCGTGCTCGCCGAGCAGATCCATCCACTTGTTCACGACGGCGTCGAACAGCGGCCGCCCCTGAGCCGACGACGTCACGCTGAACTCGCGGAGTTCCTCGACGACGCTGAGCACATAGGCCTCGAGCGCCTCCTCAACCGAGGAGTAGTACCGGTATGCGGTGGCCGGGCCGATCTCCGCGCGAGACGCGACCGCCTGCATGGTGAGCTGGTCGGGCGACTCCCGGGCCAGCTGGCCGACCGCCTCGAGGAGACGGCGGCGGTTGCGGCGGGTGTCGCTGCGCAGCTTCTGGCCACCACCCGGGGGGGCCTGCCGGTCGGCCACGAGCCTCCTCCACCTCGTCGACGTGCGGGCACAGGGTATCGCCTTCGGAGAGGTAGCCGGCCGTCCGGGCGCGTGGCGAACGTTCGGCGTCATCGGCGCCTCGTCGTGTCGAAGTGGGCGACGAGGCGTTCCAGCCCGGTCCGCAGGTCGTCGTCGGCGGTCGCGAAGGAGATCCGGATGTGGCCCTCCCCCGACGGGCCGTACTCGGCTCCGGCCCGGACCATCACCCCACGCTCGGCGAGCCGGCGGGCGACAGTCTCGGACGGTACGTCCGCGTCGTACCGAATGAAGCCGTAGAACGCTCCCTCCGGCGGGGTCAGGTGCAGGCCGTGTACGCCGGACAGCAGGGACATCACCAGCTCGCGGCGTTGCCGGTACCGGCCGACCATGGCGTCGACGACGGCGTCCGGCAGGTCGAGGGCGGCGAGGGCCGCGTGCTGCACGGCCGTGTTCAGCGAGCCGTGCAAGGTCCGGTGCACGTGGGCCGCCGCGTCCACCGCCGCCCGTGGACCGGTCAGGTACCCCACCCGCCAGCCGGTCATCGCGTAGGTCTTGGAGAACGTCTGCACGTACACCGTCCGGTCCAGCAGGGACGGGATCTCCAGCGCCGAGATCGCCTCGTGCCCGGGATAGACCAGCCGGTGGTAGGCCTCGTCGCTGACCACCAGGACGGGCGAGCCGTCGAGCAGCTCGCCGAGGGCCTCCAGTTCCTTCCTGCCGTGGACCACACCCGTGGGGTTCGACGGGTTGGAGAAGATCAGCATGGTGGCGCCGAGGAGCGCCGCGGCCAGCGCGTCGAGGTCCCAGTGCAGATCCGGGCCGAGCGGCACGGGGACGACGGTGCCCCCGGCGAGGACGACGAGGTCGGCGTAGAGCGAGTAGGCGGGCTCCGGGATGACCACGCGGTCGCCGGGGCCGACCATGGCGAAGACGATCGCGGCCAGCGCCGCGGTGGCGCCGTGGGTGACCACGACGTCGTCCGCGGTCCAGGCCCGGCCGGGGTGGGCGGGCAGCCGGGACGCGAGCGCGCCGCGCAGTTCCGGCAGCCCCTTCTGGTCGGCGTAGTGCGTCTTGCCCGCCCGCAGCGCGGCCTCGGCGGCCTCGATCACCGGCGCCGGGGTCGGGAAGTCGGGCTCGCCCATGGCCAGGGAGACGGCTCCGGGCGGGGCGGGGGCGAGGGCGGGACGCCGCGAGAGGCGGCGCAGCTCCTCGATCCGGGCGGCGGGCACGGCGGTCATCCGGCCACCGCCGCGCCGCCGGCACGGGCGGCGAGGATGCGTTCGCGCAGCGCCGCCTCCCCCTCGACGATCCCGTCGAGCGCCGCCACGACCTGTGGGACGCGGTGCCGCGGGACGACGACGACCCCGTCGGCATCCCCGACGAGCACATCACCGGCGGCCACCACCACGCCGCCGACGGCCACCGGGGAGCCGATCGAGCCGGGCCCGTGCTTGAAGGGCCCGGCCGGCGTGATCGCCCGCGCGTAGACGGCGAGGCCCATGCCGGACAGCGCCCGGACGTCGCGGACCGCGCCGTCGACCACGGCGCCGACCACCCCGGCGTTCACCATGATCTCGCCGATCAGGTCGCCGATCAGTGCCCGGGTCGGATCGCCGCGACCGTTGACGACCAGGACGTCACCCGGCTGGGCCTCGTCGAGCGCCCGGTGGATGGCGAGGTTGTCACCCGAGCGCACGTCCACCGTGAGGGCGTTTCCCCGCAGCGCCGCCCCCTCGGTGACCAGCCGCATCCCGCCGTCCATGACGGTCATCCGCTGGAGGGCGTCACCGACGTTGGCGGCCGGCACGTCCGCCAGGCGCGCCGTCTCCGCCACGGGGAGGCGATCCCAGCGGGCGGCGACGGTGACGCCGTCCGTCCCTTCGGCGATGAACACTATGAGACTCCGATCTTAAATGAGGCAGACATCTCACTTTGAACGACCATAGCCGTCCGAACGCCCGGAGACAACCTCCAGTGCCGTCGAGCGGTGGCGGCGACGACGAACTCGCACACGGCATGTCGGTGAAGTACACGCACGTCAGTTCGGCGCCGTACCGGATGGAGGTCCTGCGCGGGGCGGAGGCGGAGTTCAACCGAATAGCGGCCGGCGCCCGAGGGGCGATGCCGCAGCTACGGCAGCCTGCCAGCCGGTACCGCCCGCGCGTGCCGATGCTGACGACGACCTCGGCGACCACATCCACGTCGCGCTGCGGGCCGGCGCCGGCGGGCTCCCGCTCAAGGACGGCGAGCCGGACCAGCGGGCCGGGGCCGTCCGCGAACCCCGATCGCCGGGGTCCCGGCACGGCCGGGCGTCGCGCCGACGGCCGCCGGGCGGCAGGCGGCTATGGGCTGTCCACGAACGTTCGCTGGGTCTGTGGCTAGGCGGCGCTCTGGAGGCGTGGCCGGCCCCAGCGGTGTCGGCGTTCGCTGCGGATGCCGGCGGGTTCGCGTCGTTGGGCAGCGAGGACGTCGGGGTGGCGGGCGTCGGCGTTTCGCCAGTTCAGATATCTCTGCAGCTCACGGGCCTGGACAGTGTGGTTCGGGTGATCCGAGCCGGCCATGACGAACGTGCGGAGCGGTCCGAACTGGGCCTCGATCGGGTTGGCCCAGGACGCGCTGGTCGGGTTCAGACACCACTCAAACCTTGCTCCGGACCGCCCATGCACGGATCTTGGCCGTTTTGTTCGCCGACAGGTTGTCGAGGATGACGTAGATCGGTCTCGGACCGCGGCGCCCACGTGCTGCCGTGGTGCGGGCGGATCGACAACGGCCCGAACTGGTCGAAGGCGAACACCGGTCCGGGAAAGGTTCGTGACCTGCTCTATCCGATCGAGTTTCGCGTCGAAGTCCGGATCCGAGAACTCTTTCCAGGTGCGCGTGCGCAGCCAGGACACGTCGTTGTCGTGGAGCAGTTGCCGCAGCCGTTCCGGGCTGACGACCAGCCGCCGGGCGGCATCACGGCCGGCGAGGTGGTCGGTGAGTTTCCGCAGGCTCCACCGGATGAAAGGCCGCCCGAGCCGGCGCGGATGGGACGTGGCCGTCGCGACGAAGAACGCTTCGTCGTCTTCACTGATCCGGCGGGGACGGCCTCCCGCCCACCGAAGGTTTAAGCAGACCAGGCCCATGGGGGTGAGAGTCGCGTCAGCGTTTGGCGAGACGCACACCCACGAATGCCGTCAGCCCTTGGCTGACCAGTAGGGGAATCCAGTAGAGCGGGTTTAGGTTCACTATCGCCGTCAAAAAAGGTTACCGATAGTAGCACGATATACAGTGACTTCTGATACATGGCATCACCTGCGAGCCGTGATAGCTGAACGGCAAAAATACCAATCGCAATGACAGTTGGAAGGTATACGCCTACCACCTCCACAGCGATGCCGAACCGCAGATATCCTCCAGGATTCTGGGCGAATCCAGGTGCCCCCCAGGACAGGACGAGGAGAAATCTCACCGGAGCGAAGAACGTAGCTATCCCGACCATGATGGCGAACCACCGCAGTCCTGCCCACGCACTGTGCCTGGATGAGGATGACTTCACTTCTGCCGCTCTCCGCTAACCCAAAATTCGTTTCGTTTCGGCATCTGAGGAAATTACCGGAGACCATACCAGAAGTCAGTCTCGGTCATGTCTGTCGCCAGATACTTCTGCCCTCGCTCGGTGTATTGAACGACCTGGACGGAGGGATAGTCATCTCCACTCAGCCCAACAGTCACGTCCTCTCCGATGTCAATCGCGAGAAAGCCGTCGACCGCGCAACACGGTAGCGCGAGTTGAGTCCACTCTACGCGCTGGCGAAACGAGCAGTTCTTCCGTCGTCACTGATTCCGACCTTCGCCATGAAGGAGTTCGGCAGGTATTCCCCGATTGGTGGCTGCGGCAGACATATTGAGGGTTTTATGTAGCACTCGCCGTCACCGTGAAGCCGACTTCACCGGTCGCCGCGCACCAGGCCACGGCGATTCGGCTCCATCGCAGCGGGGGCCAGATGATCCTGGACCCCCCCGGCTCCTCAGGTCATGTCAACGCTTGGCCAGCCAGATAGCCCAGGACGTCAGGGCTAACTGACCAACGAATTCGACTACCAGGAAAATCGGGTTGACGGTGATGGAACAGCCGACAAGCGTTACCGGCAGCAGAAGCAACCGGCATCGCTTGTGGAACTCTCTGTCGCGGCCCGAACGGGAAACCTTGGTAGCAAGGTAACCCAAAATGATTAGCGACGGAAAGAGATAGAGAACCACCTCCACTCCGACCCCAAGAATGATTTCTTCGGCAAACCATTCCTCGTCCGGATTGGGAACACCATTGTACGGAAGTTGAGTTAGGAATTTCAAAGGTACGAGCAATGTGGCAAAAACTGCAGCACCGCTAAACCAGCGCAGGCCGCGAAGGCTCGGCTGGGATACCTCCGGCACACTCACTTCGGCACCCCATTCACCCACGTCTTGTCTCGATCCCTGGCCCATGGATGAGACCTCAATCCGAACCAGCCGTCCGTCGGTACCGTCGATTGCGCAAGGTACGTCTGACCCTCAGCACTATCCCCGACCCGGCGATCACGCTCAAGCCGGGTTCCCACCCCAGGGCGGCGAAGAGCGCGCGGTCGACCACGCGCCCTCTGTCGAGGGTGCTGCACGCATAGACCAGCCCGCCCTGCCGGCGCTCGGACAACGGAGCCAGCGGCAGCGCCGGACGGCGCAGCCCAGCCACACGGGTGGTCTTCCCGGCATCCGCCGATGTCGCACGTGGGACCACGGGAAGCCGAGGAACGGTACTCACCGTGACCACCCCTGGCGGCGAATTCTCGCAGGAGGGTGGGAGGGATGCTGCGGTCGCGTGGCCGAACGGGGTTCGACCACGGGGCCCGTGCTGTACGCACAGATCCCAAAACTGGTGTCCGAGGGGGGACTTGAACCCCCACGATCACAGGCCGCTGACCCGCATGTGACCCTACCTGTCCGGATTTGCACCGGGCACGTTGTGGCTCTGCGTAGCCCATCGTAGCAGTTGCGCTGATGTGGTGTTCCCACCGGGAACACCGATGATCTTGAACGCAGACCCGCGCTGATCTGGGACACATCTCGCGCGCCGTCGCGGACGAGGCCGGGCTCGTCGCGCTCGATCGCAGCGAGTGACGACCGCCCTGCGCAACTATCAGGTGTTCGGCGCCCAATACGTGCTGTCACGCCGAGGCGCGATCCTCGGCGACGAAATGGGGCTCGGCAAGACGATCGAAGCGATCGCCGTCATCGCGCACCTCTCCCGCGCCAGCCGGCTGCGGTGCCTGATCGTGGTCCCGACCAGCGGCGTGCTGAACTGGCTGGACGAGATCCACACCCACAGCTCTCTGTCCGCGGTCAAGCTCCACGGCGCCGAACGCGCCGATGATCTGTCGCGGTGGATCGCTGACGGTGGTGTCGCCGTGACCACGTTCGGCACGCTCGGGAGACTGCAGTTGCCCGCTGAACTTCGGCTCGGTCTGCTCGTCGTCGACGAGGCCCACCGGATCAAGACACCACAGGCGCAGCGCTCTCAGCAGGTCCGTGCGCTGACCGCCCGCGCGGAGCGGGTCCTGCTGATGACCGGCACACCGATGGAAAACCACGTGCGGGAGTTCCGGAGCCTGGTGCGCTACATCGATGGCCCGCTAGCCGACCGGCTATTGCCGCACGACAACGCGTTCGTCGATCAGATCGCCTTCCGCAAGAAGGTCGGCGCCGTATATCTGCGCCGTAACCAGGAAGATGTCCTGAAGGACCTGCCCACGGTGATCAGGAACGATGACTTCGTCGCCCTTGAAGAGCGCGAGGCGCGCATCTACGCGGATGCGGTTGCCGAGAGGCGCTTCGATGACATGCGCCGTGCAGCCTACGACGGCGGGCCGGGCGGAGCCAAGATCGTACGTCTGCGGGAGATTGTGGCCGAGTCCGCGGACAACGGCTGGAAGGTCCTCGTCTTCTCCCGGTACCTGCGTACGATCGAGACGATCGATGCCGCCCTCGTAAAGACACCACGTGTCGTGGTGACCGGCGCCGACACCGGCAACCGCCGGGCCCAGAAACTCGCCTCGTTCACCGACCATGACGGCCATGCGGGTGCTGATCGGCCAGATCGACACCGTCGGCCAAGGGCTCAACCTTCAAGCCGCATCCGTCGTCATCCTCGCCGAACCACAACTGAAACCCTCCACCGAGGACCAAGCCATCGCACGCGCGCAACGCATGGGCCAGACGGTGAGAGTCCGCGTCCACCGGCTCCTCGCCAAAGACACCGTCGACGAACGCATCGAAGAGATCCTGGACCAGAAACGGCGCGCGTTCGACGCGTACGCCCGGGACAGCACCGCCAAGCGGCAGGATGTCCGCGCCGTCGACCCCGACTACCCGAGGCTGGAGATCGGCCCGGCGGAGCAAGAACGGATCATCAACACCGAAGCCCGGCGGCTCGGCACGTAGACATCAACACTGTTCGGGCAGAAAGCCCAGGGGCTTGTGGTCACCGCGTTGTTTTCATATTGAGCTTCCCCCGTTTCGACTCTATCAATCGCATAGAACCAGCCGTCACGGCTCCACCACACCCGCGGAACATCACCGGCGGGGTCCCTGACTGCCGCGAGCCGCCGCGGCTAGTGTCGGTCGGGCCCGACGTACATGGTCGTCGGTCGGCTCGGCGGCGTAGTGCTCGTCGGTGCGCTCCCGGTCAGAGCGTTTCTGGCGGAACGACGGATCGGCGTGACAGCCGTCGCCCGTGACGGCGCTGTTACGAGACCGGCCGGCGCCAATGATCAAGGCTTGGGCAGCGCGGTGGGCATTAGCAGGATGCCCGGCTTGCAGCAGGCGGCGTCCGATCACATGGCGTCGCACGCCGCGGCCGCTACGGATTTCGCCGCAGCTTCGGGCGTGTGGACGAGCCTGCGGCGTCCGATACCACCGCCCTCGCAGATGTGCGTAGTCAGGCTTGGACTACGACCGTCTTCGCCGGTTTGTCGTGCAGGCACTGGCGGTACGGCTTGTCCCAGAGGCACCACAGCGGGTCGAGCAAACCGATGCCGCAGTTGGACAGCACATTGGCGGCCAACATGACCAGCAGTCGGGAGGTCAGCGCGCTCCGGCTGAGCGCCACGCCCGGTTCTCGCGAGGTCAGGGCGATCTTCAGCAGCCGCTTGCCGGGGGTTTGCCCGTGCCATCGCAGCGGCATTTCGACTTCGTAGACGTACTGGAATGCGATGACGACGAGCAGGATCGTGCTGATGGCGGTGATGGGTACGACCGGGGAGTCATGACCGGCGGTCGAGGCCGCCAGTAGCGCCAGGCCGCCGCCGATCAGCCCGGCCAGGGAGGACATCGCCACGAGGTTGATGGCGCTGTCGAGGAGCCGGGCGCCGAGCCGTGGGCCGAGACCGGCGAGGGGCCGGCCGTTCGGGCCGAGCGGCTCGGCGGAGGCGGGTTCAGGATGTTGCGGGTACTGCGACTGTGCACTCACGCGCAGCTTTGTACCAGGTGTGCCGTGCACGTGCGGCGGAGCGCCGGATCGGCACCCCGGGCGGCCTGCGGTTCCGTATAGCAGTAGAGGGTTTTCCCCAATGTGGATCTTCTGCGCCGGTCGAGTCCCTAGGCTGCGACTGCCCCATACACAATGCCCTTCGAGGACTTAACTCCATGAATGTGTTTCATCCTCGGACACCCCGACGCTCATTGCCGATCCGGCCGGCGGCGGTAGTGTCCACCCTGGCCGTCACCGCGCTGACGGCCGCGGCGTTCACGGTGCAGGCCGTGGAGCCGCCGACGCTTCCGGCCGCGGTCCCGGCCGGTAGTGCAGCAGCCGCGTCCCCACCGCCGACGACACCGGTCTCGACGACGACGCCGTCGATGTCGATGTCGTCGTCCCCGGCACGGGCAGCGGCGGCGACCTCGGCGGTGGCGCAGACCGCCTCACCGATCCGGCGCGCGGGTCAGCCGATCACCGGCCGCTACATCGTTCTCTTGAAGGGTGCGCCGGACGGCGTCACGGACATCGGCGACACCGCGCGGGACCTCGCGGCGCGGTACTCCGGTACGGTCGGCGCCGTCTACACCGCCGCGCTTCGTGGTTTCTCCGTCCGGATGTCCGCAGCCGACGCGGCACGCTTGTCCGCCGACGGCCGAGTCGCCTCTGTCCAGCAGGACCTGGTGGTCGAGTCCACCGGCACGCAGACCGACCCGTCCTGGAACCTGGACCGCATCGACCAGGCCGAGCGGACGCTCAGCGGCACCTACGACTACGACACCGACGGCGCCGGTGCGCACATCTACGTCTTCGACTCCGGAATCCGCACCAGTCACCGCGACTTCGCCGGCCGGATCGGCGCGAGTATGCCCGGCACCGACCACGAGGACTGCGGCGGGCACGGTACCGCCGTGGCCGGTGCGGCGGCTGGCACCACCTGGGGCGTGGCGAAGCGGGCCACGGTGCATCCGGTCCGCGTCCTCGACTGCGACGGTGCCGGCGCCGCGGCCGACATGCTCGCGGCGATCGACTGGGTGACCGCGACCGCCCCGCGGCCCGCCGTGGTGAACATGAGCTGGGTAACCGGCCCGCAGGACGCGCTGGATGCCGCGATTCGCGCGTCGGTCGCCAAGGGCATCACGTACGTGGCGGGTGCCGGCAACGACGGCGGGGACGCCTGCCGGACTTCGCCGCAGCGCGTGCCGGAGGTGATCGTGGTCGGCGCCACCGACGGTCACGATCGGCGCATGTCCTGGTCCAGCTACGGCTCGTGTGTGGACATCTTCGCGCCCGGCGTGGAGATTCCGACGCCCGCGTGGACCGGGGACACCGACACGACGGTCTCGAGCGGCACGTCGCTGTCCTCGCCGATCGTGGCCGGGGCCGCCAGCCTCTACCTGGCCCAGCATCCGACGGCCACTCCCGCGCAGGTGCGCGACGCGCTGTCCGCCTGCGCCACCACCGGCATGATCAGTGACTCCGGGCCGGGCTCGCCGGACCGGCTTCTGCGGGCCAGGTGCGGCAATCCGGTCTCGCTGGCCAACCCTGGCGCGCAGACCACCACGGCCGGCCAGACCGTCTCACTGAAGAAGGTCACGGCGACCAGCGCGGCGGGCGGCATGCGGTACGCGGCTACCGGACTCCCCGCGGGGCTAGCGATCAATGCGTCCACCGGTGCGATCACCGGTAGCGCCGCTGCTGGCGCGACCGTCACGGTAACCGCGAGGGACGCCGCGGGCGCCAGCACGTTCACCACGTTCCGGTGGAGGGTGCTGCTCGGGCAGGGCCGGCTCACCGGCCCTGGCGGCCTGTGTGTGGACAACCCCGGCGGTTCCGCCGACGCAACACCCATCCAACTGTACCCGTGCAACGACACCGGGCCTCAGTTGGTCACCGCACATCTGGACGGCCGCCTGGAGATTCAGGACAGGTGCGTGACGGCCGGTCCTGAGGTTGTGGTGCTGCGCGCCTGCGACGGCGGCGCCGCCCAGATCTGGGTCGCACAGCCGAGCGGTGAGATCCGCAATCCGGCGGCCGGCCGATGCCTGAACGCCGCGTCGGCAGATTGGCACGCGCTGCTGTCGCTCGCCGACTGCGCCGCCACGGCGCTCCAGCTCTGGGAGCTTCCCTCCGGTAGCGAGGCGAACGAGGTCACGGTCGAGAACCCGGGCCTGCACGTGACGCGCAAGGGTGACCAGGTACGCCGTTCCGTCTTTGCCACCAGCCGGGACAGCACCCAGCGGATCACCTGGGCGGCGACCGGGCTTCCCGCAGGCCTGATTCTCAACGCCGGCACCGGCATGATCAGTGGTGTGCCGACCACCACCGCCACCGCGACGGTGACGGTCACCGCGTCGGACGAGGACGGCGTGCGCGGCACGGCCACCTTCACCTGGCAGGTCGCGGACGGTCGCATCACCGGCCCCAACGGTTTCTGTGTCGACGACTACACCGGGAACACGGCGAACGGCAACCCCATCGTGCTGTGGTCGTGTAACGACGGCGGCTCCCAGCTCTGGTCGGTCCGTGGTGACGGCCGGCTCGAGGTAGTCGGCAAGTGCCTCACAATCGGCGCGGACGGTGTCACCACGGAGCTGTCCGACTGCAGCACCGCCACCACGCAGGTATGGACCGCGGGGGCCGGTGGTCAGATCCGCAACCCGGCGTCCGGCCGCTGCCTGACCGCGGCGGACCCGGTGCAGAACACCCGGCTCACCGTCGCCGCCTGCACCGCGGGGAACGTCGGCCAGATCTGGTCGCTGCCGACCGCGCCGGTGACCATCACCGGCGTACCCCCGCAGCATTGGACCACCAGCGCGAAGGTCGCGGTGGCCGTGACGGCCACCGCCCTGCCGTCCCGGACGATCGCCCGGTTCTCGGCGACCGGTCTGCCGACCGGTGTGCTGCTCGACCCGGCCACCGGGAAACTCTCCGGTACGCCGACCGCGGCCGGCAGTGGTGGGGCGATCGTGACGGTCACCGATTCCTCCGGCGTCGGTGCGAGCACCTCGTTCCAGTGGACCGTTCACCACGGGCAGATCACCGGGCCGAGCCCGTGGTGCGCCGACAACTCGCGCGGCGGGCTCACCGACGGCAACCCGATCATCGTCTGGTTCTGCAACGACGGCGACACCCAGCTCTGGACCGTCCGTAACGACGGGCGCCTCCAGGTGCAGGGCCGATGCATGACCGTGGCCGGCAACGGCACATCTGCGGGCACGCCCGTCGTGATCGGGGTGTGCGGCACCGGCGCGGGTCAGGTGTGGCAGAGCACCGAGGCCGGCGAGCTGCGCAATCCCGCCTCCGGCCGGTGCCTGACCGCGCCCACGCTGGACATGGACATCGCGTTCGTCATCGCTGACTGCGTCGCCGGGTCAGGGCAACTGTGGACGCTGCCTACGGCGCCACGGGTCACCGTCCCGATCACGCAGCAGTCGGTCACCGGAATCGCCGTGAGCCTAACGCTCACCGTCACCAGCGGTGGCGGTGAGGCACCGGCGCTGACCGTAACCGGGCTGCCGCCGGGTTTAGCGCTCAACGCATCCCGCACGATTTCCGGCACGCCGACCCAGACGGGCCAGTATCAGGTCACGGTACGGGCCGCGTCCACGGCCGGTGTCACCACGGCCACGTTCACCTGGTTCGTCATCGCGCCCGGGGAGCAAGGAGTCATCATTCACCCGTCCGGGCGCTGCGTCGATGGTGGCGGGCCCGACAATACCCTGTGGATGTTCGGCTGCAACTTCACCGACGCCCAGCTATGGAAGATCAGGTCTGACGGGCGGGTCGCCGCGCACAATAGCTGCATGGCGCCGGCCGGCGGTGCCGCGGCTGTGGGTACCCAGATCGTCATCCAGGACTGCGGGACTGCCGCGTCCGAGGTGTGGCGGGCTGAAACCGGCGGTGTCCTACGCCACGTCGCATCGGGCCATTGCCTGTCCACGCCCACTGGGGCGGACTTCGCCGCCCTCTATCTCGGGGCCTGCACCGGCTGGAAGCTGCCGCTGGCGGGCTGACCGGGGGGACTGCCGGACCGCGGGCACCACGGCCGCAGTCCGGCAGTCACCGGCGCCGGACCGGCGCCAGAACGGTCAAGGCGGAAGACACCGGACACCGTATGGCGTACCGCAGCGTCGTTGTTCAGTATTCTCCCGGCACCCGCGGGCCGGTGACGAATTCACCTTCCTCGGTGAACGGCCACGCATTGGGCAGACATCCGTCGAGGCCCATTGACTGCTGCATCATCACCGGCGCGAGGTTGCCCGAACCGGAGCATTTCTGGTGGACGAATCCCAGGAAATGGCCCATCTCATGGTTGATGACGCTGGCCCGATATTCGTCCAGGGATCCCGACTCAGGCAGTCCTTGAAGCCAGCGCCCGAGATTCACCATGATCGTGTCGTTGTACCGGCACGAATACTTACCCTCGGTGTCCAGGCCCGCCGCCGCGCATTGCTGGTCCACGGTATTCGGCGTGGCGAGGCGCACCCGCACCTTGTAGACCTCCCCGTCGACCCGCCGGAAACGCCACGACGCATTGGTGACGCCCTGGTCGGGCACGGTGACCGGATGCTGGGTCGACCCGGCCCAGCTCCGCGGGTCCTTGAACACTGTGTCGATCGTGTCGGCGAAGTCGTCGGGTGTCACCGGCTCGACGTCACCCCAGTCGATTCCGGTCTCCACTTCCACCCGGAACGTGATAGGTTCCCCGCCCCTGCCGATGACCTCACCGGTCCCGTCCGCGACAGCGAATATCCCGCTTCCCGACTTCGGCACCTCGTGGTCTTCCACGATCGGAACGGTGGGACTGGCCTGCGGCGCCTCGGGGGACGGTGCTCCCCACTGCCAGCGTGGTAGATCGGCGGCCGTGCCGCACGCGGACAACAACGTCGTCAGCACGCACATCCCAGCGATCTGCCTCACACGGATTGACACCGGTTGCACTCCTTCGACTCGACACCATGTCGGCGTACGCGGTCATCGCGTTCCAAAGTGCCGCAATGGTGTGTTCAGGAGCGAGGTCAGTATCTGCCCAGAATCATGATGTCTTCCGGTGATTCCCCGGGAATGTCTCACCTGCTCTGGCCGGCGTCCACCGCCTCGTCCACCCGCAGTCGCAGGCGGCCGGCGGTGGTGCAACAGGCCGGGTCGCCCAGTGAGCGGTACGAGGACACCAGGCCGTCCCGCAACAGCGGCAGCACGGCGGCTCGGTCCCGGATCAGGACCACCGCAGCGAGCCCCAGATACACCGCCGACAGCCAAACGAGTTCAGCGCCGCGGGCGACGCCGGGCGCCACCGCGCTGACCACGAACTGGGTGAGGAACAGACCCAGCAACAACAACGCCGAGCGTACGGTCAGCCGGAGCCGGATCAGCAGAGCGACCGCCAACAGCGACTGTGCGGCGGTCAGGAGCAGTTCCTCGCGCTGCGCCGGGTCGATCGGCAGACCGGACAGGCCACCGCTGGACACGGCGAAGACGATCGGCAGGGTGCCGACCAGCAGCGTCCACTGGTTGACCTTCGACGACACCAGCGCGCCCAGCGCCTCGTTGGTGTGCAGCCGCCACGCGTACAGTGCCGCGACCAGTAGCTCCGGTGCCTCGGAGGCCAACGGTGCCAGCCATTGCACCAGCATGAACTCGCTGACGCCCATCGCTGTACCGCTCTCCACCAGCGCGTCCGCGAAGTGCTCGGCCGTGAGCAGGATGACCGTGGCCGCGGTTAGGAAGACGGCGACGACCATGCTCCGGCGCACTTTCGGCGGGAGACCGCCCAGCCACGCGGACGGGCCGATCAGGTCGGGGTTCCCTGCCGGTGCCCGCGAGATCCGCCATGTGTACGCGGCGAAGATCCCCACCAGCACCGCGGTGTCGGCCAGCGTCAGTGTCCGCTTGAACGGCAGGACCAGGCAGTAGATGGAGGCGATCAGCAGAAACGCGAGCGGTACGGCGTCGGGCCGCCCGAGCCGGACCGCCGAGGCCTCAGCGGCCGGCACACCGCGACGGCGCGCGCGACGCCACGCGATGACCACCACCAGCGCCCAGCCGATCCCGACGAGGATCCGGTTCGCGCCGGTCATGTTCGCCAGGGCCAGCGAGCACGCCGACGCCCCCTCCCCGGGGGCACGGCAGTCGACACCGTACTCCTGCACCGCGCCGCCACCACGCCAGGCGAACACGAAGTCCACCGCGTACTCCGGCAACACCGCGATCAGGGCGAGCACGGCCACGGCCAGACCGGCCGAGACGTCCACCTGCGCGGCCTCCGCAGCCCAGGCGAGCAAGAACGCCGCGCCCACGATCGACACCCCGAAGGCAGCCGCCGCCAGGCCCGCCGGTGCCGCGGCACCGGACAGCGACAGCGACACCCCGGGCGCCGTCGCCGCGAGCGCGATCAGACTCACCGGAGGCGGTAGATACCACCTCGACGCCGCAGCGGCCATGAGCATCTCCTCCTCGCCGGGCGGACGAGGGTTGCGCGGACCCGGCTGCCGCCGACTCTCGCGGGTCCCGGCCGGCACCGCATCGGCGATACTCGCCTACCCGCACACCGCCTAGGTCGATCCGTCCGTCAGGCCACCTCGGATGGCACGGCCAGGAGCGGCGGTGATCAGTCCTCGCGAGGGCGTTCCTGGCGGACGGTGACCACGCCGCGCAGACCGGTGACCTCCTGGACCAGCGCCGGGTAGTCGGTCGGCACAGCCAGTTCGACCTCGAAGAAGTACGGCAGGCCGGCGACCGCCTCGGCCGGGATCACGCCACCGTCGCAGTAGACGTCACGGAACTCCGCCGAATCCGGGTCCCACACCAGCGGGCCGTCGACACCGGCCCAACTGCGGCGGATCGCCGCCGCGATCAGGTTGCGCTCATCCGGGGTGGAGGCCGGATCGACGTACACCCGGGCCAGTGTGCTGCCGTTCGTCTCGCTCGCCGGGGCCTGCGCCGGCGGGCCGGGCGCAGGACGGCATTCCGACGGTGCGGCCTCCGGGCGCGCGGCCGGGACGGCCGCGGCGGTCCAGGTCAATGCGGCGACGGCCACGACCACCAACGCGGTGGCGAGCACGAGCCACCGCCGGCGCCCGGCCGCGAGGGCGACCCGGCGAATGAGCGGCCAGAGCGGACCGGCGCGGAACGCGATCACGACCGCCACACCCAGCAGCGGCACCGCCAGGACGGCGGCGAGCACCGCCGGGCCCTCCCCCAGGTCCATGAAGCCACCCCAGAACGGCGCCTTCCCCGGTACCTCCGGGACCGGCTGCACCAGCATCCCGGGCAGGAGCAGCAGCAGCATGAAGACCGTGGTGGTAGCGGCGATCCGGGACCCGCCCGGCACCACGGCGATGCGGCGCCGGGTCCAGACGGCGAGCGCCCCGGCCAGCACCCCACCGAGGATCGCCCCGGCCCACGTGACGGGTGCCAGCCAGCCGGGGTCGTCACGGCGCAGCGTGATCTGGATGCCACCGTCGGCGTCGTAGGCGGGCCGCTCCGTGAACAGGAAGTCCTCGAAGCCGAGCACCAGGCCGGGGCGCTCGGCCCAGAACCGGGCGGCGCTAGCCGTACCACCGTCGATCAGATCCTCCGGCGGATCGTAGATGTAGTCGTGCACCCGCCAGCCCGCGGCGGCGAGGCGGTCACGGGCATCGGTCGTGTACGCCTGGATATCCCGGGTCGGACCGGTGTGCCGCACCCAGTAGGTGGCATACCCATACTCGATGCCCTCCCCGTCGCTCTGGGACACGAACAGGTCGGCGTCACCGCCACCCCACACGTGTAGCCCGGGCAGCAGTGTCGCGGTGATCTCATTCGCGGCCGCACCGGACGGCAGGCCGGGGGCGAACTCCCACGCGGCCCGGTTCACTGCGGCGCCACCGAGGTAGGCGCCGGCGAGCGCGACGAGCAGAGTCAGCAGTACCGCGACCGGACGGCGGCGGGCGGACGAGTCGAGCATGGCGATCACTGTAGGCATTCCGGCCAACGGCGATCGGTGGCGGTCTCGCTCACCGCGACCGGCGCCGCCGTCGACGCTGGAGGGATCGCGCATTACTCATCGCCGGCTACGTAGGTGATTGTCGCCGATACGACAGATACGGATTCTGGGGAGTCTTCTCTGCAGAGATGTCCGATGCACCGCTCATCCGGCAGACCAGGCGGCGCACGAGGCGAGGGGTGGCCGGGCCGGGGCTTCGGTCCCGCGGCGGCGCCTCGTGACGCCGGCTGGCACCCCGCCAGGCGGCGGAACGGCACCGGTGAGGCATCGGCATGCGCACAGAGAAAGGGTGAGCAATGAGTACCTGGTTCATCACCGGCGCTTCTCGAGGCTTCGGTGCCGAAATCGCCCGCGCGGTCCTCCGGCACGGGGACAACGTCGTCCTGACCGCCCGCAAGGTGGATCAGCTTCCGGAGGGGCTCGAGCCCTCCGACCGGCTGTTCGCCGTCGCCATGGACGTCACCGACCACGAGTCCGTCGAGGCCGCGGTGACGCAGGCCGTCGAGCGGTTCGGCCGGATCGACGTCCTGGTCAACAACGCCGGTCGCGCCGTGCTCGGCGCGATCGAGGAGATCAACGACCGGGAGGCTCGTTCGCTGTTCGACCTCAACGTCTTCGGCCTGCTGGACGTGACACGGGCGGTGCTGCCCGTGATGCGCGCCCAGCGGTCCGGCGTCGTCGTCAACATGGGTTCTCGCGCCGGGTTCGAGGGGGAACCGGGCACCGGCATCTACAACGCCTCGAAGTTCGCGGTGGCCGGCATCAGCGAGGCCCTCGACGCGGAGGTTCGCGCGTTCGGCATCCGTGCCGTCGTGGTCGAGCCCGGCGTGTTCCGCACCGACTTCCTCGACGCCTCCTCGCTGCAACTGCCGCAGCGGCGGATCCCGGAGTATGACGGCACGCCAGCGCACCAGACGCTGGAGTGGAGCACCGAGGCGAACCACGCCCAGCTCGGCGATCCGGTCAAGGGCGCGGAGCTGATCTACCGCGTGGTCGCGTCCGGTGACTTGCCCTCGCACCTCTACCTGGGGCGGGACTCCATCGAGCGGCGCGAGGCGATGTCCAAGCGCGCCGAGCAGGAGATCGCCGCCTGGCGTGACGCGTCCGTGGCGACCGCGCACGACGATGCCTGACCCGGTTTCTTCCATCCCGCCCGATTCCACCGTCGTTCTCGACTGCCCGCACAGCCGCGGGTGAAAGGAAAGAGCCATCATGATCGAACTGTCTGAGATCCAGCGTCTGTTCGACGTCCAGCGCAACCACCGGCACGTCGTGAAGGCCGCGACGGGCGAGCAGCGGATCCAGCGGCTGCGGTCGCTGCGGGAGCAGCTACTCGCCCACGAGAAGGAGATCGCCCAGGCCATCTACGACGACCTGGGCCGGCCGCTCGACAACCGTGACGAGTTCGACACGGTCCTCGGCAACATCGAGAAGGCCGAGAACGAGCTGGCGCAGTGGATGGCGCCGGTGCCGGTCGAGAAGTCCCCCTCCTCGCCCGAGGCGCACTCCATCTTCATCAAGTACGAGCCTCGCGGCAACGTGCTGCTCTTCGGCACCTGGGACTTCCCCATCGGCATGTTCTTCTCCCCGCTGATCGCCGCGATCACCGCCGGGAACGTGGTGATCGCCAAGACCAGCTCGCTGACGCCCGCCTCCGGCCAGGTCATCTGCGACGTCGTCCGCGCCGCGTTCGACGAGGCCGAGGTCGCGGTCATCAACGACACGGAGGTGTCCACGCCGGACGGCACCCGCCGCACCAACGACGTGCTGCTCGACATGCCGTTCGACCACGTCTTCCTCACCGGCAGCCCGCGCGTCGGCCGGGAGATCGTGGCGAAGGCGGCGAAGAACCTGACCTCCTTCACCCTGGAGCTCGGTGGCAAGTCGCCGGCGATCCTGGACGCCACCGCGGACCTGGACGCCATCATGCCGCACCTGATCTTCGGCAAGAACTACAACCACGGGCAGACCTGCCTGACGGTCGACTACCTCTGGCTGCCCACCGCCATGCGGGAGACCTTCATCGAGAAGTACGTCGCCGCCGTGCGCGAGACGTACTACGTCGGGGACGACTACCAGTGGGAGCGCGACGCCCGGTTCGTGAACAAGAAGAACTTCGACCGGGTCCGCGGCTACCTCGACGACGCCGTCGCCCGGGGTGCGAAGGTCGCGTTCGGCGGCCAGGCGGACGAGGAGCACCTGGTCATCGAGCCCACCGTCCTGACCGACGTGCCGGCCGAGGCCGAGATCGTGCGGGAGGAGATCTTCGGCCCCATCCTGCCGATCTTCACCTACGACGACGAGCAGGAGATCTACGCGCACTTCGCGACGCTCGGCAAGCCGCTGGGCTTCTACATCTACTCGCAGGACGACGAGTTCATCAACCGGGTGCTGGAGAACAGCACGTCCGGCGGCGTCACGATCAACGGCAACCCGCTCACCCACTGGGCCGAGCAGAACCTGCCGTTCGGCGGCGTGAACGGCAGCGGCTACGGCCGCTACCACGGCGTCTGGGGCTTCCGTGAGCTGTCCAACGCCCGATCGGTGTACCGCGTCGCCTCCTGAAGCGACGTCGTGACGACACAGCAAGACACGGCTCGGTGATCCGACGCCGAGGCCGGCACGGTGCGGCATCCCCGCACCGTGCCGGCCGACGCGTCCGGGCGCCCGCCCGCCCGTCGGTGTACTCAGCTTGGAGAACGTGATGACAACCGCGATGACGACATGGAACGACGCCGATCTGGCGCGCATCGGGACGGCCGAGGAACTTCAAATCAGCTCACAACGGGCCGACGGCACCCTTCGCCCTTACGTGACGATCTGGGTGGTTCGCGTCGACGACCAGCTTTACATCCGCAGCGCGTTCGGCAAGGACAACCCGTGGTTCCGCCGGGCGAAGGCCGCCGGCACGGGACGAATCCGCGCGGGCGGGATAGAACGGGACGTGACCTTCGCCGAAGCGGATCCGGGCGTGCACGCCGCCATCGACGCGGCGTACCACGCGAAGTACGACAGCTACGGGCCGAGGATCGTCAACACGGTCGTCGGTGCGCACGCGGTGCCGGTCACCATCCGTCTGCTCCCCCGGGCGCACTGACGATGCACCAGCAGGACACCGCCACCGGCCGCGTCGAGCATCCCGATCCGTCCACGCTGCTCGCCCCCGCGGGTGAACGCGGCAGCGCCATCGTGGTCGGCGGGTCGCTGTCCGGGCTGATGACCGCGCTCAGCCTGGCCCGCGTGGGATACGGCGTGACGGTGATCGAACGCACGGGTCCGTCGCCGCGCAGCGGGGCCGCCCTCCGGGTGGACGGTGAGCCGCACGAGACCATCTCGTACTCCCCCGGTGCCAGGCGCGCCGCGCCGTCGCTGCGCAGGATCACCGGAGGCACGTCCCAGCGGGTGCAGTCGTGGACCGCGGTGCACGACCGGCTGCGGGCCGCGGTCGGCGCCGAGCCCCGGGCGCGGATGGTGCACAGCACCGCGGTGACCGAGGCCGGTCAGGACGACACGGGGGCGTGGGCCGTCACGGCGCGGGGCGAGACGGCCCACGCGGACGTCCTGATCGGCGCGGACGGCCATCGCAGCGTCGTGCGGCGCAGCGTCGCCCCGCGCCATCCCGACGCCGCGTTCGCCAGCTACCTGCTGTGGATCGGCATCGCACCGGAGAGCGCCATTCCCGCCGGCCACCGCTGGCCGCGCGGCTACGACCAGCTCTCCTACCTCAGCAGCGGCGGCTACATCATGCTCGGGTATCCGCTGGACGGCCCGGACGGCTCCCGCGACCCCGGCGCGCGCCAGGTGGGCTGGGCATGGTGCGACGCCACACACAACGCGCTGCTGCTGCGGCAGCGATGCGTGGTGGACGGCATCGTCAGGCATTCGCTGTTCCCGCAGGACATCCCGGACGAGACATACCGGGAACTCGCGGCGGAGGCCGAGGCCAACTGGCCGCAGCCGTGGCGGGAGGCGATCCTCGACTGTGTGCGGCGGCGCGCCGTCACCGCGACGCCGATCGCCGAGTACGTTCCCGACCGGCTCGTCAACGGGCGTCTGGCGCTCGTCGGAGACGCCGGGCACGTACCCACGCCGATGACCGGACTCGGCTTCGAGGCCGCGCTTCAGGACGCCGAGGCCATCGCCGAGTCGCTGTCGGTGGTACGGCACGGCCGGGAGATACCGGGCGCGCTGCGCGATTACGAACGGAGACGACTGGCCACGGTCCGCGAGCTGGTGCGGTCGGGGCAGGAGTTCAGCCGTTCGTTCGCGGCCCGCGCGAACGAACCGGCTTTCTGACCCGACCGCGGGCAGCGGCCATCACCCAGCGTCTCGTTTCCGCGCCCGTCTGCTACCGCAGGCGGGCGCTTCGGTGTACCGCACCAAACCCGGGCCCGTTCATGGACACGACGACGAACACCGCGCCGGGCGCGCCCGGCAAGCTGCGGCAAGGAACCGGCTAGTGGAGGCCCGATGAGAACTGCCCCGACGATCGTCACCGCCTGCGCTCTGCTCGTCGCCATCACCGCGTGCGGCGCGGACTCCAGCACGCCGGACGGCCGGCGTCTCGTCGACGGCGGGACGTTCACGATGGTCCTGACCGCCGACCCCGGTAACCTCGACCCGCACCTGACCTCCCTGTCGCCCACCCTCCAGGTGGATCGGTTCCTCTACGACTCGCTGGTCACCATCGACGAGTCCGGTGCCATGACCGCCGGACTCGCGCAGACCTGGACCGCCACGCCGACGGAGGCCGTCTTCACGCTCCGCGCCGGCATCACCTGCGCCGACGGCTCCCCGTTGACCGCCGGCACGGTCGCCCGGAACATCGCCTTCGTCGCTGACCCGGCCAACGGCTCGTCACGACTCGGGATCTTCGTACCGCCGGGCGCGTCCGCCACCGCCGACGACACCGAGCGCACCGTCACGGTGACCGTGCCGGCCGCCACCGCCTTCCTGGACCGGATGGTCGGCGGGCTGCACATCGTCTGCGATCGCGGCCTGGCGGACCGGTCCATGCTCGCCCGGGGCGCGGACGGCACCGGCATGTTCACCCTCACCGAAGCCGTGCCCGACGACCACTACACGCTGACCAGACGCAGGGAGTACGCCTGGGGGCCCGGGGACTGGCGCGCCGATCAGCCCGGGCTGCCGGACACGGTGGTGTTGCGCGTGATCCCGAACGAGACCACCGCCGCGAATCTGCTGCTGTCCGATCAGGTCAACGCCGCGACCGTGGCCGGCGCCGACGGTGAGCGCCTGCGCGCGCGAAACCTCTTCGCCCGGGAGGTGTTGGCCACCGCCGGCCAGTTGTGGTTCAACCAGCGGGCGGGCATGCCGGGCGCCTCCGACGCGGTCCGCCGGGCACTGACCCAGGCACTCGATCTCCGCGCGCTCGCCCAGGTCGTCACCGGCGGCCAGGGGCGGCCCTCGACCTCCCTGGTCGCTCCCGGCCTCGGACCGTGCGGCCTCGACACGGTGACCGCCCACCTGCCAGGACACGACGTCGCCGCCGCGGGCGCTGCCCTGGACCGGGCCGGCTACCCCGCCGGCGCCGACGGCCGGCGTCCGCTGTCGCTGGCGCTGTACTACCCGTCGAGTCTCGGTCCGCGGATGCAGGCCGGCGCGGAATTGGCCCAGCAGGCGTGGAGCGGTCTCGGCATCACCGTGACGTTGACGGCGGTGACCGAGGCCGAGATCGGCACACAGATCATCGGTGGGCAGGGCGCGTGGAGTGTCGCGTTCGTACCGCTCGGCGTGGTGCTGCCCAGCGAGTTGGTCCCGTTCTTCTCCGGGTCCGCGCCGCCGGACGGCATGAACTTCGCCGCGGTCTCCAACGACGCCTACATGGCGGCGACCGGGCAGGCCGCCTCGCTGTCCGGTGACCGGGCCTGCGCGGAGTGGGCCGCCGCCGAGGAGGCGCTGCTCCGGGACCTCGACGTCGTGCCCTTCGCTGACGGCGCCCGCCCCACCTTCGGCACCGGCGCCGAGTTCGCGCTCAGTCAGGGCAGCGTGCTGCCGGGCTCGATCCGGATGCTCCGATGACGGCCGCCGCCGTGGCCGGCAGCGCGCGGGGCCGTCCGTGGCTGCGCTTCGCCGCACGCCGCGGCGCCCGGCTGCTGATCTCGGTGTGGGTCCTCGCCACCGCCGCGTTCCTGATGATCCACCTGGTACCGGGCGATCCGGTACGCGCCGCGCTCGGCGCGACGGCGCCGGCCGCCGTGGTCGACGCCCGCCGCGCCGCGCTCGGCCTCGACGACCCGCTCTGGACGCAGTACCTGCGGTACCTGGGACACCTGCTCACCGGTGACTGGGGCACCTCCATGACCACCGGGCTACCGGTCTCGGACGTGATTGGTGACCGGCTGCCCGCCACCGCGCAGTTGGCCGTGCTCGCCTTCGCCTGCGCGGTCACCGTCGCCGTACCCGCCGGGCTGGTCATGGCGGCCGTGACACGCGGCGGGCGACGCCGTCCCGCGGAACTGGCCTTCACCTCGGCCAGCGGCGTCGTCGCCGCGGTACCGGAGTTCCTGGTCGCCGTGGGGCTGGTCTACCTGTTCGGCGTCCGGCTCGGCTGGCTGCCGGTGGCCGGCCAGGCCGGACCCGACTCCTACGTGCTGCCGGTCCTCGCGCTCGCCGCCGCACCGGGCGCGCTCCTGGCGCGCATCGTACGGGTGGAGGCACTGGAGGTGTTGCGCGCCGACTACATCCGCACGGCCCGCGCCAAACGGCTCCCCTGGCACACCGTCTACCTGCGTCACGCGGTGCCGAACGCGCTCACCGCCACCATGACCCTCGGCGCGTTGCTGCTCGGCGCGATGGTCGCCGGCACCGTCCTGGTGGAGAACGTCGTCGCATGGCCGGGCCTGGGCAGCACGTTCGTCTCGTCGATCCTCGCCAAGGACTATCCGGTGGTGCAGGGCGTGGTGCTGGTCTACGGCCTCGGCGTACTGCTGACCACCCTCGCGGTCGATGTGGCCCTGGCATTCCTCGACCCTCGCTCAACGATCCGGGAGAGCTGATGCGCCCACCACGCGGCCCGGTAGCCGTGGCCGCCCTCTGCCTGCTCCTGCTCGTGCTCGCCGCGGCGGTGGCCGCTCCCCCGCTGTGGGGCGCGCGGGCAGCGGCCGTGGACACCACCGCGCTCGGCCAGGGGCCGTCGGCCTCGCACTGGCTCGGCACCGACGAACTCGGACGCGACGTGCTGTTGAGGGTTCTGGTGGCCACCCGGCTGTCGGTGTCGCTCGCCTTCGCCGCCACCGCGATATCGGTGGGAGTCGGCGTGCTGCTCGGCGCGTCCGCCGTACTGCTCGGGGAGCGGGCCGGCCGGTTCGTCGCCGCGGCCGTGCAGGTGGCGGTCGCCTTTCCCGGCCTGCTGACAGCGCTGTTCTTCGCCGTGGTCTTCGGCGTGGGAGCGCGCGGCGCGGTCCTGGCGATCGGTCTGGCCGGCGCACCTGCCGTCGCCCGGCTGACACAGACCCTGGTGGCACGCGTCTGGGGGCAGGACTTCATCGCCGCGGCACGGCTGGCCGGGGTCGGCCGCTGGCGGATGCTGGTCCGGCACGTGCTGCCCAACGTCGGTGAGCCGCTGATCGTCAACGCCGCCGGGACCGCGGGGGCTGTGCTGCCGGCCTTCGCCGGGCTGTCTTTCCTGGGTCTCGGCGTGCAGGCGCCGTCCTACGACTGGGGTCGTCTGCTGGCCGACGGTCTGAGCACGATCTACCTGCACCCGGCGGTCGCGCTGGCCCCCGGTGTCGCCGTCGTGGTCGCCGCGCTCGCCTTCAATCTCACCGGCGAGGCGCTGGCCGCGCAGCTGCGCCCGACCGCCCGGCCGCTGCCGCGTGTCCCGGCGGTGCCGTCCCCGCCACCGCCACCGTCCGTTGGTGGGCCGCTGCTGGAGGTGTCGAACCTTCGCGTGGCGTTCCCCGGTGCCGAGCCGGTCCGCGGAGTGAGCTTCACGATTGCCGCAGGCGAAGCCGTCGGCGTGGTCGGCGAGTCCGGGTCCGGCAAGAGCCTCACCGCCCTCGGCGTGGCCCGCCTCATCGAGGAGCCGGGGCGGGTGACGGCGGACCGGCTGAACTTCGACGGTGCGCCGGTGGCCACGCTCTCCGACCGCTGGCTCGGCTCCCGGCTGGCAATGGTCTTCCAGAACCCGATGACGTCGTTCAACCCCGCCCTGCGCATGGGCGCACAGCTGACCGAGGTCGCCCGGCGGCACACCGGCCTCGGCCGGCGCCCCGCGCGGGACCGGGCGATCGACCGGCTGCGCGAGGTGGGACTGCGCCGGCCCGAGACACAGCTCAGCCGGTTTCCGCATGAGCTGTCCGGCGGCATGCTGCAACGCGCGATGATCGGCATGGGGCTGATGGCGGCCCCGGCACTGATCATCGCGGACGAACCGACCACCGCGCTGGACGCGGCCGTACGCCATCAGATCCTCGACCTGCTGGACTCGGTACGCCGGTCCACCGGCGCCGCCCTGCTGCTGATCAGCCACGACATCGGCGTGGTACGCCGGGTCTGCGATCGCGTGCTGGTCATGTACGCCGGCCGGATCGTCGAGGACGTGCCGGCCACCGCCCTGCATCAGGCCCGGCACCCGTACACCCAGGCTCTGATCGGCGCGATGCCGGACATGGCCACCGACCGCACGCGGCCGTTGACGGTGATCCCCGGCCGGCCACCGGATCCGGCGTCGGTGCCACCCGGCTGCGCGTTCGCCGACCGCTGTGCCCGATCCTCCGCGCGCTGCCGACAGGCGATGCCCGAACTGGACGCCGGCGGCGGCTGCGGGCACCGAGTCGCCTGCTGGCACGCCGACCGGCCGCTGACCCGGTCGGTGCCGTCGTGAACGAACTCGCCTTCCGTAACGCCACGGTGCGCTTCGGCGGCCGCCGGCACGGCATCACCGCCGTGGACGGCGTCGACCTCACCGTGCCCGCCGGCACGGTCGTCGGCCTGGTCGGCGAATCCGGCTCCGGCAAGTCCACGCTCGCCCGCGCCGCGGCGGGCCTGGTGCCGCTCACCGGTGGCAGCGTCAGCCTCGACGGCCGGCCCGTGCCCCGGCGCGGACGCCGCCCGCTGCAACTGGTCTTCCAGGACCCGTTCTCGTCACTCGACCCACGGATGACGGTCGGCGCGTCGATCGCCGAGGCGATGCCGCGGGGCACCGACCGCCGCGCCGAGGCCCGGCGCCACCTGGAACTGGTGGGTCTGCCCGCCGACCTGGCCAGCCGGCTGCCCGCGGCGCTCTCCGGCGGACAGCGGCAACGCGTGGCGCTCGCCCGCGCGCTGGCCGCCCGTCCCGACGTGATCGTCGCCGACGAGATCACCTCGGCGCTGGACGTGTCCGTCCAGGGCACCGTACTGAACCTGCTGCGGGATCTACAGCGCAGCCTCGGCCTCACCATCCTGTTCATCTCCCATGACCTGCCGGTGGTCCGCTACGTCAGCGACACCGTCGCGGTCATGCGGCGCGGGCGCATCGTCGAGACCGGCCCCACCGACACGGTGCTGGCCGCGCCCGCGCACGAGTACACCCGGTCGCTGCTGACCGCCGCCACCGCCGGCCCCGCCTGCCGAAGGAGTATCCGGTGACCCGACCCGATCACACCGACGATGCGGCTCCCATCGCCGTGCCGGAACAGCCGGCGTTGTCCCCGGACGGCGAGGAGATCGCCTACGTTCTGCGCGTCGACGACCGGGACGCCGACCGGATCGTGCGCGGCATCTGGACGGTGGGGACACGTCACGGTGAGCCGCGCCGGCTCACCCGCGGCCCGGCGGACACCGCGCCGGCCTGGTCACCGGACGGCAGGCGCCTGGCCTTCCTGCGAGGTGACGACGTACCGCAGGTGTGGACGTTGCCCCGCGGCGGCGGCGAACCGGAGCCGGTGACGTCGCTGCCGTTCGGCGCCGGCCCGCCGGTCTGGTCGCCGGACGGCACCCGCCTCGCGTTCACCGCCGAGGCCGACCCGGCCGCGGCGGACACTCCGGAACCGCCTCGCCACCCGTACGCGATACACCGGCTCGACGACCCACGGCCGCGCGGTGGCCGGCGCCGGCACGTGCACGTGCTCGATACGGCCACCGGCCACGTCCAGCGCGTCACCGACGGCGACTGGGACGCCGGCGAGCCCGCGTGGTCACCCGACGGCGCCCGGCTGGCGTTCGCGTCCGCCAGCGCACCGGACGCTGACCTCACCACCCGGTCACCGATCCACGTCGTCGACCTCACGGACCCGGCCGGCGGCGTCCGTACCGTGGGATTGCGGGAGGGCTCCGGCACCCGGCCGGTCTGGACCGCCGACGGCGCGGGGCTGCTGGTCACCGGGCATCTCGGCGCACCGGCCGGGCTCGCCCGGCTGCTGCTGGTGCCGATCGACGGCGGCCCGGCCACCGATCTGACCGCCGCGCTCGACCGCGCCGTCATGCCCGGCGGACCCGCGTACCCCGGCGGGGTGGCACGACCGGCCGGGGACGGCCGGACCGTCGTCTTCTGCGCGCGGGACCGCGGATGCACGCACCTCTACGCCACCGGCCTCGGCGGCGACAGCGGCCCCCGGCCGCTCATCGCCGGCGACGGCATCACGGTGGCGGGGCTGTCCGTGGCCGGCGATACCGTCGCGGTCGTCCTCGGCACGCCGTCCTCCTTCGGGGAGATCGCCGTCGTGGATCTCGCCGCGGCGGCCGGCGAGATGACCGTCCGCACCTCGTACACGCCCCCGGACTTGCCGCTGCTGCCGCGCCGGGAACGCGAGTTCCGCATCTCCGACGGTACGGTGGTGGCCGGGTGGACCATCCGCGACCCGGCCACCGAGGGCCCCTCGCCGCTGCTGCTCGACATCCACGGCGGCCCGCACAACGCCTGGCACGCCGGCGCCGAGGAGGTGCATCTCTACCACCAGGTACTGGCCCGCCGCGGATGGACGATCCTGCTGGTCAATCCGCGCGGCAGCGACGGCTACGGCGAGGACTTCTACACCTCCGCGGCCGGTGCCTGGGGCGAGGCCGACGCCCGCGACCTGTGGGAGGCCGTCGACACGCTGGTCGAGGAGGGCATCGCCGATCCGCGGCGGCTCGCGGTGACCGGCTACAGCTACGGCGGCTACCTCACCGCGTATCTGACCGGGCGCGACGACCGGTTCGCCGCCGCTGTCGCGGGCGGCATGGTCAGCGACCTGACCAGCATGGCGGGCACGTCGGCGGAGGGCCCACCGCTGACCGCCGTCGAGTGGGGCGGGCCGTTCTGGAACCGTCCCGACCGCTACGCGGCGATGAGCCCGCTCACCCGCGTCGGTGACGTCCGCACACCCACCCTCATGGTGCACGGGACCGAGGACGTGGTCACCCCGCCGGGGCAGGCCCACCAGTGGCACGCGGCGCTGCGCGCACGCGGCGTGTCGGCCGAGTTGGTGCTCTACCCAGGGGGCACGCACACGTTCATCCTCGACGGCCCTCCGTCGCACCGGCGCGACTGGAACCGGCGCATCGTCGACTGGGTCGAGCGGTACGCCGGCGGACGATCCACTCCAATCCGCACCGAGCACTGGCGGCGCCGCCTGGCCGTCCTGGCCGAACGGCACGGCGTCCCCGGCGCCACGCTCGGCATCCTGCGCATCGGCGCCGCGGACCACGAGGAGCGGATCGAGGTCGCGCACGGGGTGCTCAACCTCGACACCGGCGTCGCCGTCACCCCGGACTCGGTGTTCCAGATCGGCTCGATCTCGAAGGTGTGGACGGCCACGGTGGTCATGCAACTCGCCGACGAAGGACTGCTCGATCTCGACGCGCCGATCACGAAGGTGCTGCCGGAACTGCGCCTCGCCGACCCGGACACGGCCAAGGGCGTGACCATGCGGCACCTGCTCACCCACACCAGCGGTATCGACGGTGACGTGTTCACCGACACCGGGCGCGGTGACGACGCGGTGGAGCGCTACGTGGCCGGACTGCGCGACGAGGCGCAGGTGCACCCGCTCGGCGCCACCTGGTCGTACTGCAACTCCGGGTTCGTCCTGGCGGGCCGGGTCATCGAGAGACTGACCGGCTGGACCTGGGACGAGGCGATGAGGCGGCGCCTGTTCGCGCCGCTGGGCCTGGCGCGCACCGGCACGCTCCCCGAGGAGGCGCTGCTGCACCGTGCCGCGGTCGGCCACGTGCGGGACGGGGACCGGCTGGTCAAGGCCCCGGTGTGGCAGCTACCGCGATCGGTCGGCCCGGCCGGCCTGATCAGCGCCACCGCCGGTGACGTGCTCACCTTCGCCCGCTTGCACCTGGCGGGCGGCCGCGCCCCGGACGGCGCGACGCTGCTCAGCGAGGCGGCCGTGACGGAGATGGCCGCCGCTCAGGTGGAACTGCCGGACCGGCACACGCTCGGCGACTCGTGGGGGCTCGGCTGGATGCGCACCGAGTGGGACGGGCACCGGCTCGTCGGCCACGACGGCAACACCATCGGGCAGTCCGCCTATCTGCGCATCGTGCCCGGGGCCGGGCTGGCGGTCGCGCTGCTGACGAACGCGGAGAACGCCCGGGACCTCTACGAGGACGTCTACCGGGAGGTCTTCGCCGAGATCGCCGGGATCGCGGTCCCGGCGCCGCTGGCCCCGCCCCGGGAACCCGTCGAGGTCTCGATCGCCGCGCACACCGGCGTGTACGAACGCGCCAGCACCCGGCTGGAGGTGCTGGACACGCCGGAGGGCCCGATCCTGCGCCGTACCGTCACGGGACCGCTTGCGGAGCTCACCCCGGAGCCGGTGACCGTGCACCCGCTGATGCCGGTCGCCGAAAACTTGTTCGTGACCCGGCTGCCGAACTCCCGCACGTGGACCCCCGTGACGTTCTACCGGCTGGCCGGCGGCGAACGGTACGTCCACTTCGGCGTGCGCGCCACGCCGAAGGTGAGCTGACCGTGGACCCGTCCTCGCACCCGCGCGCGAGCCTGCCACATCTGCTCGGCACCATCGAGGCGCTGATCAACTGCGAGTCTCCGTCGGCGGACGCAGCGGCCGTGGCACGCAGCGCCGACCTCGTGGCCCGGATCGGCACGGCGCTGCTGGGCCGCGCGCCACGGCGCATCGACGGAATCCATCTCCTGTGGCGCCTCGGTGACCGGCCCGGCCGGGTACTGGTGCTCGGCCACCACGACACGGTCTGGCCGGTCGGCTCCCTGGCCACGCATCCGTACGAGGTCCGTGACGGCGTGCTGCGCGGCGCCGGCTGCTTCGACATGAAAGCGGGCGTGGCCATGGCGTTCCACGCGCTGGCCGTGCTCGGCGAACCCGGCGGGATCACCTTGTTGATCACCGGCGACGAGGAGATCGGCTCGCCCGGTTCCCGCGGCGTGATCGAGGCCGAGGCGGCCGGATGCGCGGCCGCCCTGGTGCTCGAGGGCGCCGCCGGCGGTGGCGCGCTGAAAACCGCGCGTAAGGGCCTCGGCCGGTACGTCGTGCGCGCGCTCGGCCGCGCCGCGCACGCCGGCCTGGCACCGGGACACGGCGTCAACACCACGGTCGAGCTGGCCCACCAGATCCTGCGGACCGACGCACTGGCCGACCCGGCCAGGGGCACGACCGTGACACCGACACTGCTGACCTCCGGAGCTAGCGCCAACACCGTGCCCGCCGACGGTGAGTTCGCGGTGGACGTGCGCGCGTCCGACCCGGCGGAACTCGCGCGCGTGGACGGTGCGCTGCGCGGGCTCCAGCCGGTGCTCGGCGGAGCCCGGCTGGAGATCACCGGCGGACCGGACCGGCCGCCGCTGCCGTGGTCCGCCTCGGCCGGGCTGTACGACCGGGCCTGTCGCACGGCCCGGCGGCTGGGACTGGCGGTTCCGGCCGCGGCGGCGGTCGGCGGCGGCTCCGACGGCAACCTCACCGCCGCGGCGGGGACGCCCACCCTGGACGGGCTGGGCGCGGTCGGTGGCGGGGCACACGGACCGGACGAGCACGTCCTGATCGACCTCCTGCCAGAGCGCACCGCGCTGCTCACCGCGCTCACGGCGGATCTGCTCGCGGACCCGTGCGACGGCACCAACTCCGGCGCCACGATCGGTGTGCCACGACCATGACGGAGCCGGCCGAGATGACGAACATGTTTCCCGTGACCAATCTGGACTGCTCTCCGCCGGATACCGGCGCGCCTGGCGTACCCACTGAGGATCTTGATGCTCTCGCCGCCGACACCGTCGCGCGAGCCGCGGCCGACGCCGCGGACGTGACGATTCGGCAGGTGAGCGGCCTGGCCGAGATCGAGCAGGTGTGCCAGCTCGTCGAAGGTGTCTGGCGCACCGAGCCGGGCCGACCCCTGGTCACTCCGGAGTTGCTGCGCGCTCTGACCAAGGCCGGCAACTACGTCGGGGCGGCTTTCCGGGGAAGCGTTCCCGTCGGCGTGGGGGTCGGGTTCTTCACCCCTCCGGCGGAGCAGACGCTGCACAGCCATCTGACCGGCGTGTCCACGGCCGGGCGGACCCGCCACGTCGGCTTCGCGCTCAAGCTGGACCAGCGCGCCTGGGCGCTGCGGCACGGCGCGACCGAGATCGGCTGGACCTTCGACCCGCTGGTGAGCCGCAACGCCTACTTCAACCTCGCGAAGCTCGCGGCGACCGCGGACGAGTACCTGCCCGACTTCTACGGCGTCATGCACGACGACCTCAACGGCGCCGACGCCTCCGACCGGCTGCACGTGCGCTGGCACCTCAACGCGCCCTCGGTGGTCCTGGCGTGCGGCGGGCTCCCGGACGGCCGGGACGCCGAGGCCGAACGGCGGCACGGAGCGGAGATCGCGCTCGGCCGCGGGCCGGGCGGCGCGCCGAGCACCCCCAGCGCCGCGCCGCGGGCGTCTCGCGTGCTGGTGGCCGTGCCGGAGGACATCGAGACGATGCGGACCCGCGATCCCGGCCTCGCCGGGGAGTGGCGGCGTGCGTTGCGCGAGACGCTCGCGCCGCTGCTGACCGGCGGCGGCCGAGTGGCGGGCTTCGACCGATCCGGCTGGTACGTCGTCCGGCCCGCGGGGAGCCCGCGATGACGCTCAGCGGAGTCGAGCTGCGCCGCATCAGCATGCCGCTGGTGGCACCGTTCCGCACCTCCTTCGGCACCGAGACCGTGCGCGACGTCCTGCTGGTACGCGTGGTCACCGATGCGGCCGAGGGGTGGGGCGAGTGTGTGGCGATGTCCGGGGCCGGCTATTCCCCGGAGTACACCGACGGGGCCGCCGACGTGCTACGCCGGTTCTTGATTCCGGCACTCGCCCGGGCCCGCCGGTCGGACGGGCCGGCCGTGGCGCCGGCGCTGAGCGCGGTGAAGGGACATCGGATGGCGAAGGCGGCGCTGGAGACCGCCGTGCTGGACGCCGAACTCCGCGCGGAGGGCCGGTCGCTCGCGCGGGAACTCGGCGCCACCCGCGACCGGGTGGCGTGCGGCGTGTCGGTCGGCATCATGGACTCCATCCCCGCCCTGCTGGATGTCGTCGCCGACTACCTCGACGAGGGGTACGCCCGGATCAAGCTCAAGATCGAGCCCGGCTGGGATGTGGCCCCGGTACGCGCGGTGCGCGAGCGGTTCGGCGACGACGTGCTGCTCCAGGTCGACGCGAACACCGCGTACTCGCCGGCCGACGCGCCGCACCTGGCCAGGCTGGACCCGTTCGGGCTACTGCTGATCGAACAGCCCTTCGACGAGGAGGACCTGCTCGCCCACGCCGGCCTGGCCGGCATGCTCACCACGCCGGTCTGCCTCGATGAATCGATCACGTCGGCGAGGACGGCGGCCGCGGCGATCCGGCTCAGCGCGTGCGCGGTGGTCAACATCAAGCCGGGACGGGTCGGGGGTTTCCTCGAGGCGCGGCGCATCCACGACCTGTGCGTGTCCCACGGCGTACCCGTGTGGTGCGGGGGGATGCTCGAGACGGGGCTCGGCAGGGCGGCGAACCTCGCGCTGGCGGCCCTGCCCGGCTTCACGCTGCCCGGGGACACCTCCGCTTCCGGGCGCTACTTCGACGCCGACATCACCGCGCCGTTCGTTCTCCGCGACGGACACCTGGACGTGCCCGCCGGGCCGGGTATCGGTGTGATGCCGGACCCGGCGCGGCTGGACGCGGTGACCACCTGGACGGAGTGGATCGCTTTGTAGAATTGCACCGATCCAGGACGGTTTTTCGTCCCTCCGTACGAGCTCGCCCCCGTCGCCGACCTTTAGCGTGGGGCGGTGTCGACTTCGGTGAACCTCCGCCCGCAGACCGGTCTGCGTCGTGTCCTCGACGACCTCGGCTACACCCTGCTCGAAGTGCTGCACGGCGACCCGGGCCGGATCACGGCCGTCGGTGGCGTCGTCATCCACGATCCGCTCGACGAACCGGCACTGCCCGACGGGGCGCTGGTGCTCGGCGTGGGCCTGCGCGACCCACAGGAGATCATCGAGCTGCTGCGGAAGCTGGGACGGCGCGACGCGTCCGCGCTCGTGCTGCGCTCACCGCTCGACGTGCCGCCCGCACTCGCCGACGCGGCCGAGGACGCCGGCGTCGTCCTGCTCGGGCTCGCCCGCGGCGCCTCCTGGACCCAGCTCGCCGCGCTGCTCCGGGCGCTGCTGGCGGAGGGCGACGTGGGTGGCTTCGGCACCGAGACGCTGGGCGGCTTTCCCTCCGGCGACCTCTTCGCGCTGGCGAACGCGGTCGCCGCGCTGCTCGACGCGCCCGTCACCTTCGAGGACCGCGGCGGCCGCGTCCTCGCCTTCTCCGGCAGGCAGGACGAGGCCGACCAGTCCCGGATCGAGACGATCCTCGGCCGCCAGGTGCCCGAGCGGTACTCGCGGCTGCTCGACGAACGTGGCATTCTGCGCGAGCTGTACCGCACCGACCGGCCGCTCTACCTGCAGCCGACGGTGACGAGGACCGACGAGGTCGCGCTGCCGCGCGTCGCGGTCGCGGTCCGCGCGGGCGACGAGGTGCTCGGCTCCATCTGGGCCGCCGTACGCGCACCGCTGAGCGACGACCGCATGCGGGCGCTGGCGGACGCCGCCAAGCTGGTGGCCTTGCATCTGCTGCGGATCCGGGCCGGAGCTGACGTGGAGCGGCGGCTGCGGACCGAGCTACTGGGCACCGCGCTGGAGGGCGGAACCGGGGCGCGGGAGGCGCTGCACCGGCTCGGCCTCGCCGACCAGCCCGTCGTGGTGCTCGCGCTCGACGTTCTCGGCACCGACACCGGCTCGCTCGGCGACGGCGCCGGGCTCGCCACCGAGCGGCAGCGGCTCGGCGACGGGCTCGCCATGCATCTGAGCGCCGTGCATCCGCGGTGCGCGACCGCGGTCATCAGCGAGGTCACGTACGGGCTGCTGCCGGTCCGCGCCACCGACGGCGAGCAACGGGCGGCCCGGATCGCCACCGACTTCCTCGACCGCATCGGGCCGCGTGCACGAGCCGTCATCGGCATCGGCCCGGTCGCCGCCGACGCGGCCGCGCTACCCGGCGCTCGGATCAGCGCGGACCGCGCCCTGCGGGTGCTGCGCGACGCGGGCGGCACCGGTAACCGGGCCGCCACGCTGGCCGACGTCCACGTGCAGGCGCTTCTGCTGGAGCTGCGCGATCTGGTCACCGCCCGCGGGGACCGTCCGACCGGGGCGCTGGCGCGGCTGTTCGCCTACGACGCCCAGCACAACGCGAACCTGGTGGAGACGTTGCGCGCCTGGCTGGACTCGTTCGGTGACGTGGCCGCCGCGGCCGCCGCCGTCTACGTGCATCCCAATACCTTCCGATACCGGCTGCGTCGCGTCGCCGAGGTCGGCGAGTTCGATCTCGGCGACCCCGAGGCCCGGTTCGCGGCCATGTTGCAGCTACGGGTGGTGGCGGCGCCGCCCCCGTGTCCGGAGGACCGCTCGCCGGTTACGCGGTGACAAACATGACACCGCCGGGCCGCGCGCCCGGCCCGGCCGGGACGCGGGCGGCGCCGGTCCCGCCGGGCCGCGGAGACGGGCACGGTGACCGTCCCGCGCAGTTGCGGCCGCGTGGACCGCGCATCCGCCGCGCCGTCGTCACGGTGTCCCGAGCGCGGAAGTGATCGGTCTGCTCCGCACAGATGACGATCGACGGGACCGTATGGTTCTCGATTCGAGCGGCTTTTCCGCGGCCCCGGCCTTGATAGCGTCGGCGCCGACGAAGCGGCGGCGCTCTGCCGCGAGCCGAACAGTCGGCCGACCCGTCGCCCCCTGCCTCGGCACGGCGTGCGACCCGGCGGCAACGGCGATCCTCAGCCTGGGAGTTGTCTCGTGGGACCCACATCCGGACTTCGCATCGACATCAACGGCGCAGGGCTCGACGACGAGGAACTGGCCGCTCTGAGCCGGAACCTCCGCGGCCTGCTGCTCGAACTGGACGTCGACTCGGTGCGGCAGGTCAGCGCCGGCGCGGCACCACCAGGAGCGAAGGCCGGCGAGGCCGTCACGTACGGGGCGCTGCTGGTCGCCGCCGCACCCGCGGTGGTCGCCAGCATCATCGAGGTCGTCGGGTCGTGGTTGCGCCGGCAGCCGCGGGACATCGAGATCGAGGTGGCCGGACAGCGGCTGAAGGGCACCGTCACCCGCGCGCAGCGCGACGCGATCGTCGCGGCCTACCTCCAGCAGGTCGCCGCGACCGTGCCGGTCGTCGAATGACGGCCCCTGTCACCGCCGCGCGCCGGCGCCGGGCGCTGCTGCTGGCCTGCGCCTCCTTCTCGGATCCCGCGTTCCCGCCGCTGCGTTCGCCCGAACAGGACGTGTACGCGCTGCGTGACGTGCTGGCCGGTCCCGGCGGCTCCGGCTATGAGGTCGAGACGCTGGTCAACTGCACCTCCCAGGAGGCGGAGCTGGCCATCGAACGGTTCTTCCGCACCGCACGGCCGGCGGACAGCCACCTGCTCTACTTCTCCTGTCACGGCGTACAGAGCCCGCAGGGTGATCTGTTCTTCGCGTTCACCGACACGCAGCAGGACTTCCTCGGCGCGACCGCGGTGTCGGCGTCGTGGGTGCGCGATCGCCTCCAGGCCAGCAGGTCCAAGGCCACGACGATGCTCATCGACTGCTGCTTCAGCGGGGCCTTCCTGCGCGGCATGCAGGCCAAGTCGGCGCCGGCGCCGAACGTCGGTGCGCTCATGCGGGACCTGCCCGAAGGCAGCGGGGTAGCGGTGCTGACCGCGTCCGGCGAGACGGAGTTCAGCCTGGAGGACTCGGCGAGCGGCCAGTTCCCCGTGGTCAAACCGTCCTACTTCACCGAGGCGATCGTGGCCGGCATCGCCTCGGGTGAGGCCGACGCGACCGGAGACGGGATCATCACCGTCGACGAACTCTACGACTACGTCTACGACCGGGTGGTCTCCGGGCCGTCGCCGCAACGGCCACGCAAGATGCGTTCCGGCGAGGGTGTGCTCATCGTCGCCCAGCGGCCTCCCGGCGGCTGGCCCGGCAGAGGGGCGACCTGGGCCGCTTCCCGTCCGGCGCCGCGAGGCGTCACCACACACCCGGCGCCAGCCGTGGCGGCGCCCGCCCGATCCGGTGCGGACCAGCACGCGGGCAGCGCATGGTGGACCGCGCTGCGGGCCGCCGCCGTGTGGGCCGGGCGAGTGCTGCTCTGGCTCGGCATCGCCTGGTTCCTGCTGGGCGCGCTCATCGTCGGGTGGATCACCTGGGGTGACGGCGCCTCCCGGGACGAGGGCTCGGTGTTCTTCATCAACGCGATGTTCCTGATCCCGCTGATCACCCTGGTGTGTGTGCTGGTGTGGGACGTACGACGCTTGCTCGGCCGGCGGCGGTAGCCCGTGGGCGGGTGCCCCGGCGGCGGGACACCCGCCGCCTCAGCCGATGTACCACTTCTGCGGCACGCTCCCGTTGCAGTCCGCCAGTCGCAGCAGGGTGCCGTTGTCGTTCCTGCCGTCGGTCACCTCGACGCAGCGGTTCGCCCGGACATTGACCAGGTCACCGGAGCCGTTGAGGGAGAAGCGCTGCTTCCAGCCCCCGTCGCACGCGGCCAGGTGCAGGTTGCTGCCGGCGGCCGTGTCGTCCACCTGGAGGCACCCGCCGACCGCTTGCACCCGGCCGTCCCCGGGCAGCGTGTAGCTGGTTCCCGGCGTGCCGTCGCACTCCCAGATGTGGATCGGCAGCGTGGTGGCCGGATCGCTGCCCGGAATGCCGAGGCACTTCGACGTGCCGACGTTGACGATGATGCGGCCGGACACCACCGGGGTGATCGACGCGGGCGAGCTGGCCGCCACCGCCCTGGTCCTCGATGCGGCCGGGCTCGCGCTGCGCGACCGCCGCGCCGACGGAGACGGTGACGGCGACGCCGACGCCACGGGGGTGGAGTTCGCGGACGGCACCGCAGGCTCCGCGGACACGACGGCCGGGACCTGCCAGGATGGCGCTATCGCCACCGGTTCGGTCTCGGCGCTGACGAACCAGCCCAGCAGGGGTACCGCCCCGGCGGCCACGACCACGAGCACCAGCACGCCCAGGGCCGTACCGATCGACGCCCAGCGGCTGAGACGCCGGACAGGCGGCCCGGTGACGGTGTGCCCGTCCGGCGTGGAACCCTTGTCCGCCGCGGCGCATCCGTCAGCCGCCGGTGCCGCGGCGCGAAGGGTGTCCTCCGTGGCGGCGAGAGCGGGCGGCGTGGCCGCCCAGGTCTGGGTGGCTCCCCGATGATCGTCGCTGTCCGTGACCGCGTCCCGTCCACTGCCGCCGGCGCCCGCCCGGGCGCCGGCGACCCCGGGCGTGGCCGCGCCGCCCAGCGCCTGACGCATGAGCGATCCAGCCTCGGCCAGGCTGATCCGCTCGGCCGGATCGCGGCGCAGCAGTCCTTCCAGCACGGGCAGCAGCGCGCCGGCATGCCGTGGTGCCGGAGGCAGCTCGGTCGCGAGGGCCGCGAGCGTCGCCATCGCCGAGGAACGGCTGTAGGGCGGACGGCCCTCCACCGCCGCGTACAGGGTGGCGCCGAGCGACCACAGGTCCGACTCCGGCCGCGCCGGGTCGCCGTGCGCCCGCTCGGGTGCCACATAGGCGGGTGAGCCCATCACTAGGCCGGCGTGGGTGAGGCCGGAGTCGCCGTGGACGGTGGCGAGCCCGAAGTCGGTGAGGACCACCCGGCCCTCGTCGGCCAGCAGGACGTTGCCCGGCTTGACGTCCCGGTGCATCACCCCGGCCCCGTGCGCGGCGGCGAGCGCGGCGAGCAGGTCGAGCCCGATCCGGGCAACCTGCGCGACAGCCATCGCGCCGTCCTCGGCCAGTGCCCGGTTCAGCGGCCGGCATCGGACGTATTCCATGACGATCCACGGCTCTCCGCCGTCACGGAAGACGTCGAAAACCCGTACCACATTCGGATGGTCCACACGGGCGATAGCGCGAGCCTCACGGAGCATGCGTTCGCGCAGGTCCGCCTTCTCAGGCTCGGATAGCCCGGCCGGCAGAATGAGTTCTTTGAGCGCGACCTCGCGTCGCAACATCTCATCTCCGGCGAGCCAGACCCTGCCCATGGCACCCTGCCCGAGCAGGCGAAGAAGGCGATACCGGCCAGTGATGAGATCTTGGGGTCTGTTGGACACGGCACACGATCATACCGGTGCGCGCAACCACTGAACGAGAGATGACGCATTTCTCACGCCTTTTCGGCGAGAGAGCGTGCTCCATTACGAAATGCGTGAGAACTCGCGGGAGTTTTCCCTAGCGCAGATCTTTACAGCAGACGGACTGCGTTAATTCCAGGAATTCACAGAGCATCGAACCAATTACTACCGGACGGTACGGTAAACGATCGGAATAGGAAGGCTCATCGGCCGGGCCGTGAACGCGCGGGCCCGCTGAAACGTCTCCCGACGCACTGTGATCCACGGCGCGTGCCGGGATGGTCCTAGGCCTCGGCGGCGTTCCGGCGGCCGGGTCTCCCGAAGCGGCCCGGAACGCATAGGAGGAAGTCATGAAAGCGGTGCGGTTCCGCCGGTATGGCGGCCCTGAGGTACTGGAGATCACCGACGTCCCCCGGCCTCGGCCGGGGGACGGGCAGGTACTCATCGAAGTGGTGACGGCCGCGCTCAATCCGGGCGAGATCGGCATCCGGGAGGGCCTTTTCGCCACCATGTGGCCGGCCACGTTCCCGGAAGGCCAGGGCAACGACTTCTCCGGCGTCGTCGCCGAGGTGGGCGCGGGCGTGACCGGCCTGGTGGCCGGCCAGCCGGTCATCGGCTTCGCCCCGCGCGCGGCACAGGCCGAGTTCGTGGCCGCCGGCGTCTCCACCGTGGCGGTGCTTCCGTCCGGCATCGGCTGGGACGCGGCGGCCACCATCGCCGGGGTCGGCGCGACCGCGTGGGCTTCAGTCGAGGCGGTCGCCCCTCGGCCCGGCGAGACCGTGGTGGTCTCCGCCGCCGCGGGCGGCGTGGGCAGCTACGCCGCCCAGCTCGCCGCGCTGCACGGCGCACGGGTCATCGGCACGGCGAGCGAGGGCAACCACGAGTTCCTCGCCTCGCTCGGCATCGTCCCGGTCCGCTACGGGCCCGGTCTGGAGGCACGCCTCCGGCAGGCCGCACCGGAGGGCGTACACGCGCTCATCGACACGTTCGGCGCCGGGAACGTGGACGCGGCGATCGCACTCGGCGTATCGCCGTCGCGCATCAACACCATCGCCGACGGCCGTGCGGTGCACCGCTACGGCGTGCACCACCAGGCTCAGGAGCAGGCCGACGATCCCCGGATCTGGTCGCGGCTGGCCGGGCTGATCGCCGAGGGCCGGCTGACCGTGCCGATCACCCGGGCGTACCCGCTGCACGAGGTCCGCCAGGCGTACCGCGACCTCGGAACGCGCCACGTACGTGGCAAGCGGGTGCTGCACGTGGCGCCCGCGTCACGCCGACAGCGGCTGGGCGAGACCGTCTCCTGAGCCGGGTGGGCCACATGAACCGCCCGCGGTGCTCGATCGTCACCTGACGACGGAACTGGCACACGGAGAGACGGGAACAGTGGGACCCTCGGTAACCGAACGGAGGCCGGAACCCGACGGACGGGATCGCCGGCCATTCAATCCTCCTCGCTGGCGCGCCATCTCCGGCCGATGGCGCGCCATGAGTTCCCTCCGGCAGCGGGCCACCGCGCTCGCCGCCATGGCGCTAGCGGTCGTCATCGCGGCGATCGGGGCCTTCCAGTGGAGTGCGGCGATCGCGGAGTCCGAGAAACGGCCCAGCACGCCGCTGTCCGCCGCCGACGTCATCGCCGTCGTGGAGGCGGCACGGTCCTGTCCCACCGTCTCCGCCGCCCGGCTCGCCGCGCAGCTACAGGCCAACACCGCCCACTCCGCTCCGGACCGGGACGGGGTGGGATTGACCACGGCCGTCTGGCAACGGTGGATGCCGTGGCGCGACGCCGGTCGCGACGACCGGCGAGCCGCCATCACCGCGCTGGCGCACCACATGTGCGACCTCGTCGGTCAGGTACGGGTGGCCGGGATACCCGGGGATCGCTGGACCGCGGCGCTGGCGGCCTACCGCGCCGGCCTGACCGCGGTGAAAGCCGTCAACGGCGTGCCCGCACAGGTACGGGAGTACGTCGACCTCGTCAACCAGTACGCCGCCTGGTACGCCAAGCAGCCGACCCTGGATGGCGGCGGCGCGGCACCGAACGCCGGCACCACGCTCAACCTGGCGAAACCTGCCGTCACCAGTGCCGCACCGAAGCCCACGCAGCCCACGGCACCGTCGCCGGCCCGCCCGGCGCCGTCGGCGTCGCGGACCACGGCCGCGCCACCACCGGCCGCACCGGCACCGAAGGCCGCTACGCCCATGGCGAGGGCGCTACTGCCGACCGGCGTCAAACGGTTGCTGCGCGCCGGCAACTTCCCCGACCGGTACCTGCGATTCCACGACGACGAGATGATGTGGCTCGATACGATGACGTCCGGCTCGACTGCGGTGGAGCGCGCCGACGCGACCTTCACCGTGGTGCCGGGCTTCTCCGACTCCGCCTGCTACTCGTTCGCCGGACCGGACAACCGGTACCTGCGGCACTGGGCGTACCGGGTCTACATGAGCCCGTTGGAGAACCTTGAGGTGTTCCACGGTGACATCACGTTCTGCGCCAGGCCCGGCGCGGTCGAGGGATCGCTGATGTTCGAGTCGTACAACAAGCCCGGCCACTACCTCCGGCACCGCAATTCGGAGGTGTGGATCGACCCGTACGAGGACTCGGACCAATTCCGCACGGACAGCTCCTTCTTCGTCGTCTCGTCACTGTCCTGACCCAGGCATGAACGAAGGCGGCCGGTGGTGCCCGGCCGCCTTCATCGTTCCCGGCGGTCAGGCCACCGGCCGATCGGTGCGCGCGCCGCCGTCCCACCGTGCCCGGCTCAGGTCCGGCCATTCCATTCCCGCCCGGCCTGCCAGCCAAGCCGCGACGCCATCGGGGCCGAGCAGGCCGTCCGCCGCCACGTCCCACTCCGCGGCCGGGCTGGCGAACGGGCTGTGCGGGGTCCGGGTCCACCTCGGCCGCTCATCACGGAACCGGCGCTTCAGCTCGCTCAATTCGTCGGCCAGCAGTCCCGCCGCCCGCGTCAGCTCGGTGGTGTCGGGCGATCGCGGGCCGTACCCGGTGGCATCGGGGCGGCCGACGTCCGCCGGCCACGGGTCGGACGCCCGGCCCGTGGCCGGGTCCGCGATGTCACCGACGGCCTCCAGCAGCATGTGCGCGTAGGTCTCGAAGCTCGACACCAACGCCTGCCACTGCTGATCACGCGGGCCGCCGCAGATCTCCGCGAAGGTCAGCACCTCGGCCCGCAGCGCACCGATCCGGGTGTGCAGGCGCGCCTCGCGGGGCCGATGGCGGGGGTCGCGGGTGCGCCCCGCGGGCCGTGAACCGGCGGCGCTCACCGATCCTCGTCCGCAACGCCCGCCGGCCACCGAGGCATGACGGTCTGCGCGGCGGACTCCTCCGGGCGACCGTCCACGTCGTCGTCGGCCGCAGCGGCCTCCCGCCAGCCGCGGGCGCGCAGTCGCCACAGAATGGCCGCCACCAGCGCCAACGCCAGCCCACCCAGTGCCGCCAGAGACCACAGTGCCGGATCGCCACCGAACGGAATCCCGCCCGCGTCACCGGCCAGCGGTTCCGCGACGGCCGCGGCGAGATCGATCATTCCGGCGCCGTACCGGCTGTCCTCGGCGGTCCCGGCGTCGCCGGCGGGGCCCACGGGCGCCGCCGTCAACGTGAGTTGCCGCGCCACGTCCGCCGCGTTCATCGTCGGGAAGGCCGCCCGCACCAGCGCGGCGGCACCGGCGACGAACGCCACGGCGTATTCCGTGCCGCTGCCGACCACCGCACCGGTGCCCGCGGCGCCCACGCTGGCCACGTCGATGCCGGGTGCCACCACGTCCACCGAGCCGGGCCGGTACTGCGCGGCGAGTTGCCCCTCGGCACCGACGCCGCCGACGCGCAGCACGCCGGCAGCCGGCGGCGACGTGGAAGCGGCGCCCGGCGCGAGCTGAGCGGTCGATGCCGGCCCGGGTGATGCCGGTTGCGCGCTCGGTCCGGCCGGCGCGGCGATGATGACCACGACGTCGTGCTCGGCCGCGTCCGCGATGGCGTCCGCCACCACCTCGTCGGCGGGGTTCGTCACCCCGCCGAGCGCGATCACGCCCGCGCCGGCCGAGACCGCCACGGTGATGCCCGACGCCACGTCGTCTGGCGTCGCCCGATCGGCGTTGTCGACGACCCGCACCGGAAGAATCTCCGCCTCCGGCGCGACGCCGACCGCCGCGCCGTTGCCGTTGGTGCCGCCCGCGATGATCCCGGCCAGCGCCGTGCCGGAACCGGTGCAGTCGACGTTGCCGTTCGCCGCGCCGGTCACCATGTCCGCGCCGGGCGCCACCCGTCCCGCGAGCGCGGAGACCTGCGTGTCCACTCCGGAATCCACCAGCGCCACCAGGACATCCGCACCGCGGCTGCGGTCCCACGCCACCTCGGGTGCCAGGCGCACCTGTCCCCAGTTCGTCCCCGGGCGCGAGGCTGCCGCGGAGGCGGTACAGCCCTCCCGGCGCGCGGGAGCACCGGAGGTGGAAGGCGTGGGTGTGCCGCTGGCGGGTGCGATGTCGGGCGGCGGCGCGGCCGGCGGAGTAACCGGCAGCGCCCCGTACCGCACACCCGTGCCGAGCGCGTCCCACGGCAGCACGAGGTACCAGCCGGGCCGCAGCGTGCCGATGTCCGTCAGGTTGCCGCCGGCCGGCTGCGGACGGCCCTTGTTCATGTCGAATAACTCGGTGGCGCGGTTGCGGTCGCCGAGCAGCCGTTCCGCGATCGACGGCAACTGCTCCGGCTGACCGCCGTACGCGACGGCCACCACGTAGAACTTGACGAACTCCTCCGGGGACGGGGCCGCGAGGGCGGAGCGTGGTGCCCACGACACGGCTAGGAGCAGGGCCAGCGCGAGCCGCAGTGCCGCACCCCGGCCGCTGGTGCGCGGGTTCATCGTCGGCCTACCTCTCTCTCGGTCATGCCGCGGTGGGCGTCGAATCCCTGGGGTGACGATCGCGTGCACCATTCGGTTCACGGGGCCGCCGTGAACCGAATGGCACGCGGGATCGTCATGCAGCGGGAGTCGGCCACCAAGGGCGGGAAAGACGTGCGATCGCGGATCAGCGGTAACGATGCGGCCGCGTCGCCGGGATGGCGGCACCGCGGCGGGCGGTGGGTGGCCGCGATCGCGCTGGCCCTGGCGGCGACCGCGGCGACCGGCGCGGGAGCCGCTGAGGCGGTCGTCGCCGTACCCGCGACCGCCTCGGCCGCACCGTCCGGCAAGTACTACATCGTCGGCACCGACGCCGACGGCCGGCCCGAATACCTCTACGCGATCGCGGCGGCGACGCTCGGCGACGGCCGCCGCTACCCGGAGATCATCGCCCTCAACCAGGGCCGGGTGCAGCCGGACGGCCGGCACCTGTCCGACCCGCCGGTCCTCCAGCCGGGCTGGATCCTGCACCTGCCCGCGGACGCCCGCGGTGAGGGCGTGCGCACCGGCACATCACCCTCCGGCGGCACCCCAACCGGTACTCCGGCCATACCGCCGCCACCCGCGATCGCCCGCCCGCCGGCCGCCGATCCCGCCGCACCGCTCATCCGCATCGTCTCGCTGTGCGCGGCCGGCGGCCTGGTCGTGCTGGCCGCGCTGGTGGTACGCCGCGGGCGGGGCCACGTCCGCGGACGCCGGCCGGAGAGACGCCGGGCCCCGCGAAAGGTCATCGGGACGGCGGTCGCCGTACGGGCCGTCGCCGTGGTACCGGCGGCTCCGGTCATCACCGCCGTGCCGCCGGTCACCGTCGGTGCGGAACTCGGCGAACCGGCCACCGAGGCGGTCGAGCTATCGGCGCCCGGTGCGCCGAGCGGTCCGGTCGTCGTCGAGCCGAGTCCCCCGTCCCGGCTGTCCGGCCGGGCGCGCGCCCCGCTGCCCGCGCCCGACGAGCGGCCCGCCGGGTGGAGCCCCCCGGGGCCGCCGCGGCCCTGCGCCGCGGCCGAGGAGCCGAAGGCATCTCGCGGCGTACCCGACGAGCCGGTACCGGCGAGCGGTGACGCGCCCGTGCCGGTGCCCGCGGAGCTGCCGGCACCACCGACGACGCCGGCGCATCTGGCGGACCTTCAGCGGCCCGACGCCCCCGCCGCCGTCCACCTTGTCGCCCCGCTGCGGGCGTCCCTGCGCTCCGGCGGCGACCGCATCCAGGTGTCGCTGGTCGGCGCCCGTACCCACGCGACGGACAGCCGGCACTACGCCTGGCTGGCGCCCGGGCAGCAACCTCCGGTCGTCGACGGTTCGGTCGTGCTCGGCCACGGCGACCAAGGACGCCTCTGGGTCGACCTGACGCTCTCACCGGACCCGCTGACCGTCACCGGCCCGGCCGAGGCGGCGCTGCGGCACCTCCACACGCTGATCGACCAGCTATGGGCGGCCGGCAGCCCGGTCGCGGTGCACGGCACCGCGCTGCGCGACGGGCTCCCGGCCGGCTGCCGGTACGTAGCGGATCTCGCCGGCCTGCCGGAGGTACTGACCGGCACGGCCGGGGTCGCGGCGGGGCGCTTCCAGATCGTGGTCCTCGCCGCCGGCGACGGGGACATGACCGGTCCGATCCAGCGTTTCTGCCGCTCCGCCGGCCCGCGGGTCATCCCGATCGTGACCGGCGCGGTCCCCGACGCCCGGTGGACGGTCCGGCTGACGGATCCGGCCGGATGACGAACCCCGACGAAGGAGCCGGCTGATGCGGGCGGGATGGCGGATGCTCGACAGGCACGGTACGCGGCAGCCCGAGCCGGCGGACACGACGGCGCGCCTGCCCGATTTGTTCGACCTGCCGCTGGCACGTACCCGCGGCGGAGATCTACGCGTTCCGGACGGCCGCGGGGAGGTCACCGCCGAGCGGCTCGCCGGGATCGTCCGGGACACCGGCGGGCATGGGCACGACGTACGGGTGATCGTCGACCACGGCGATCGGGACGGCGACCTCTTCCGCGAACTGGCGGCGCTGCTCGACCGGGACGTCTACGTCACGCCGGCGAACGCGGTCGCGCGCCGCCTCGGGCCGGACCGGGTCTTCGCCGTGGAGCCGGTGCGTGACGAGATAGCCGACTGGGTGCTGATACAACCCCCGGCCGCGGCGACCTCGCTGCCGGGATGGTTCGCGCTGCGCGGCGGAACGCTGGCCATGCGTACCGGCGTGGTGGTGGTGCAGGCCGCCGGCGCCGTGGGAATCGGTGACCGGGCCGGTTTCGTGCGGCTGCGCGCCGCGGTCGAGCGGCTCGGTGCGCGACCGGACGAGCTGCTGACCGCCGTGGTGCCGGCCGGACCGAGCGGTTTCCGGGCCGGCACCTACGAGGGCACCGACCTGGCCTGCACCGGTGAGGACCTCGCCTCGGCGCTGTCCTGGATCCGGCTCTACGGTGGCGATCTGCGGCTGTGGCTGGACTGGCCCGGCGACCGCGCCGGCCGGGAGACGCTGGACGGCGAGCTGTCCCGGCTGGCCGACGTCACCGGCGCCACCGTCTGGGTGCCCCCGCTCGGCGGGTCCGTACGGGCGACGGAGGACGGCACCGACCTGCTCGCGCTCGGCCCCGGCGGCGACCCGGACGAGTGGTGGCCGTATCGGCCGGTCGACGACTCCGCGCCGAGCCGGTTCCGGACCGCGGCGGACGGCCGGCTGCGACCGGTCGGCGATGACGCACCGCGGCCGGCACCGGACCGCGACCTCGGCGGTGCCCCCGACCCCGTGGAAGACCCCGGCGGCGGGCCGGACGCGGCGCTCACGGATGCCGGGCCGCTGCCCCCGGGAACGGGCCTGAGCTGGCTCCCGGCGGATCTGCCGGGCAACTCCGCGCCGCTGACGCTGTGGGTGCCGTGCGACTGGCCGGTGGAGCGGGTGGTCCTCGAAGGGCTGCCGACGGCCCGGCTGTTCATCGTCGGGGTGGCGGGCGAGACCGCGCCCGCCGGACCGCACGTACGGGTTCACGCCGCACCGGGAGCCGCCGTCTCACTGACCGACTGCGTGTACCTCGCCCCGCTGGGCCCGCGGGCGGAACTCACACCGGCAGCGGGCCGCTACCTGATTCCCGCGGGCCGCCTGGACCGGGTACGGCTGGCCGACACCGAGGTTCCCGGCGCACTGGTCGTCCGGTCCACCGGCGCCCGGCACGGTGTGGACGGACTGCCCGAGGAGGTCGTGCCCTGGCCCGCGGCTCCGCGTGAGGTATACGCGCTGCTGCCCGACGATGGCGAAACCCCGCCGGATCCGCTGCCGCTGCTGCCGGAACCGCCCCCGGTCAGGGCCGGGCACCGCCTGGTGCGGCTGCGCGTTCCCACGGGCGGGGGGATCGACGTCACTGCCAGCCTCGCCGCCCTGGCGCCGCTCACCTCGGTCCGTACCCGGCTGTGGGACCTGCGGCTCGCTGGCGCCGGACCGGTACTGCCACCGGCGGCCTACCCCGCCGTCACCGTCACCGGGGTGAGCCGGGCGGCGGACGGCGCGTGGGTCGCAGAACCGTGGGACGAGCCCGAGCCACTGGCGGAGGTGCTGCGATGAGGCCTCGCACCGGTCAGCCGGGCACCGGCCCGCCGGACAGCACCGCGGTGACGAGGTCGACCCGCGAGCGGTAGCCGGTGCGCTGGAACAGCCGAGTCAGCCGCCCCTCCACGCTCTTCTCGCTGATGCGCAACACCCGTGCGAGCTGACGGTTGGACAGCCCTTCGGCGACCAGGTACATGATGAGCGTCTGGTCCTCGGCCGACGTGACGGCCCGGTGCGGCACCGGGACGTGGTGAGCGCGCATGAACAGCCGCAGCCAGTAGCGGTCCAGGACGGCGCCGAGGCCGCCCAGCAGGTCGTACGCCTCGGACAGCGCCGCGGGGTCACCACCCGCCCGTACCGTGGCCACGAGCGCGCGGGCGAGCAGATACGGCTGGCGCAGCGGACGCGCGGCCCGTACCGCCTCGGCGGCGGCGCCGGGGTCGGCATCGAGCAGCGCCCGGGCCACCAGATGGTGAACGACGGCCGGCCCGGTGCCGAGCCGCCCGGCGGTACGGGCGGCGGCCGCGACCGCGCGGGCGGCGGCCTCCCGATCACCGCGGTCGAGGCTGATCTCGGTCGCCTGAAGCCACAGCTCGTCGGTACCGATGACCGCCCCGCTGTGCCGTGCCGCGGCCAGACCGGCCGTCACCCGCTCCGCCGCCTCATCCGCGGTGCCGATGGCCCGTGCGACCGTGGCGGCCACCGAGTCGAGCAGGTGCGGCAGCACCGCGCCGGCGGCGCGCGCGGCGTCCAGGATCGCCACGGCGGCTCCGGGCCGGCCGCAGGACAGCCGCACCGCGGCGGCGGCCTGCGCCGCGCCCACCTGGGACAGCGGTGTGGCGCCCGCATCGTCCTCGGCGGCGATGCACGGCACGTCGTCCCACCGGCCGGTCCGCCAGGCGCGCATCAGCCGGTCCGCGCCCCCGAGCGCGCCGGCGTCGAGACCACCCGCGGCCAGCGCCTCCTCGGCGCCGGTCACGTCGCCGAGCAGCAGAAGCACGTTCGCCTGGCCGAGCAGCCGGCGGTGGGCTTCCGGGGCGACGGCCGCCGGCGACGGCCTCAGGCGGTACAGGGCGGACGGGGATCCGCTCACGGCGGCCACCACGGCCACGAGCAGTGCCGTCTCCGGATCGAGGCCGTCACCGGTCACCGAGTCGAGCAGGGACCGGGCCGGAGCCCACTCGCCGCGCAGCGCGTGCGCGGCCGCGCGCAGCACCGGGTCGGACGCGGGCAGCGGGCCGTGGCCGGCTCCGCGCGCCACCCGGTGCAGGGTCTCGTGGTCGCCGCGCCCGCGGACCGCGCGGAGGTACAGCAGCAGCGCGTGGCGCCGCCGGTCCGGGCCGAGGCGCGCGGCGTGTTCCTGGAGCAGGAGCCCGGCCAGGTCGCGCGCGGTGGCCGGGTCACCGGTCTGCTCGGCAGCCTGGGCCTGGGCGAGCATGGCGCTCATCGACACGGCCGGATCGTCGGTCAGCGCGGTCGCGGTTCTCAGCCAGCGCACCGCCGCACCGGCGTCCGCGGCCAGCCCGGCGCGGCCCAGTGTGACCAGTTGCGCGGCGGCCCGGCGGGGCTCCACCAGCGCCCCGGCGTCGGACAGCCAGTCGGCGAGCGCGGACGGCGGCGTCGCTTCGGTCCGGCCCGCCCGGACCGCGTCCGCGGCGCACCGGGCGATCTGCCGGCGCCGATAGTGCCCCAGCCGGGCCCGGGCCGCCGTGCCCATGACGGCGGCGGTGAACGACCAGCCGCCGCGGCGGTCCGGCCGGGTCACTCCCGCCCTGGCCAGCGCGTGGACGCCGGCGCGGACCTGTTCCGGGCCGAGGTCCAGCGCCTCGGCGGCGACCGCCTCGGCGGCCGGCCCGAGCGGCCGCAGCACGTCCAGAGCACCGGCGACGGACAGCGTGAGGTCGTCGAATCCGCGCAGGTGGCCGGTGACGGCGCGGGCGGCGCCCGGTGCCGTGCCGAGCCCGCACAGTTCGTGGTCGGCGATGCGGAAAGCGCCGGCGTCGCCGTACGCGGTGACGGTGGCGTGCAGGACGGCGGGCAGTCCACCGGTGAGGGCCCGCATCCACCGGATCACCCGGGGCCGGACCCGGCGCGCGCCGGTCAGCTCGCACAGCATCGTCGCGATCCCGGCGTCCGTGAGCGGGCGCAGCCGTACCACCTCGGCGAGGCCCGCGTCCCGCAGCCGTCCCAGCGCGGCCGCGGCCGGGTCGCCGGGGGCCGTTCCCACCAGCCGTACCGTGCAGATCAGCCGGGTCTCGGTCGCCCGCAACCCGTGGACGATCTGCTCCAGCAGCGCCGCGGATGCGGCATCGGCCCACTGCGCGTCGTCCAGGGCGACGAGCAGGCGTCCCCGCCCGGCCAGGCCGCGCACCAACGCCGCCGCCTGCCACCGGCTCGGGTCCGCCACCGGGCCGGGGCGGACCGGCTGTGACGCCGGGGCGCCGAGTTCGACGGCGAGCCGGCCGAGCAGGTGCAGTGGCAGTCCCTCCTCCGGTGGAGTCAGCGGGATCGGCAACACCCTGCCGCCGTCGGCCTTGATCCGCGCGCAGATCCGCCGGAGTGCGGTGCTGCGACCGATGCCGGACGGGCCGGCCAGGACGGTGAGAACCGGATCGACCGTGGTCACGACCTGCCGGCCGCGGGCGTGTAGTCGAGATCCTCGACGGTCAGCAGCGTCAGCTCGGCCGGGCTGGGCTCTCCGGCGGCCAGACGGGAAGCCTGCCGGTCGGCCATCCGCTCGAAGACCTTGCGCGCCTCACGTCCGTTGCCGAACGTACCGTCCTTGGGGATCTCGTCGAAATAGCGCAGCAGCGCCGCCGCGGCCGCGTCGTCGAGCCGGTAGTCGTGTCGGGCCGACTGGTCCTGCACGATGGTGACCAGCTCGGCGGGGCTATAGTTGGCGAACTCGATGGTGCGGCTGAACCGCGACTCCAGGCCGGGGTTCGCCTCCAGGAAACGCTGCATGTCCTTCGAGTAGCCGGCCGCGATGACCACCACGTCCTCGCGATGGTCCTCCATCAGCTTGACCAGCGTGTCGATTGCCTCTCGCCCGAAGTCCGGGCCGGTGCCGCCCTGGCCGGAGCTGAGCGTGTACGCCTCGTCGATGAACAGCACGCCGCCGAGCGCGCTGGTGAACGCCTCCGTGGTCTTGATCGCCGTACCGCCGATGATCTGGGCGACCAGGTCGGCGCGTGCCACCTCGACCAGGTGACCGATGCGCAGCACCCCCAGTTCGGCCAGGATCGCGCCGTAGAGCCGCGCGACCGTCGTCTTGCCGGTGCCGGGCGCCCCGGCGAAGACGAGATGACGGGCCATCGGCGGCGCCGACAGACCCGCCTCCTTGCGCCGCTGTGACATCTTCATCAGGTTGATCAGCGAGGTGACCTCCTGCTTGACACCCTGCAGGCCGACGAGGCCGAGCAGCTCTCGCAGCGGATCGGAGCCGCGGGCGACCCTGTCTCCACCGTCGGCCCGGGTGGCGGCGGGCGCGGGCAAGCCGCCGGCTGCGGCCGTACCGAACGCGTCCGGCAGCCCGTTGCGCTCGCTGGCGAGCCGCTCCACGGTCAGCGCCGCGGCGGCGTCGGACTGGCGCAGGCCGGACTTCTTGTTGTCGCGGACGACGCAGTCGATCACCCGTACCGCGTCGCCGGTGTGAACCTCGATCCCGTCCGCCTCGTTCTCGCTGAACTCCGAGCCGGTCAGGCCCCCGGTCGATCCGGCGTCGAACCGGCAGCCACTGCCGGCGCTCGCCCGCACCCGGCAGTTCCCGGCCGAGATCTCGCCGCCGCGACCGATCTGTATGCCGTCGCCGCGCACCGCGCTGATGTCGCAGTCGGTCAGGACCGCGGCGGCCTCGGTCACCGTCACACCGGGGCCGCCGGTACCGCGCATACCGACCCCGGTGAGCGTGGGCCGGGCGCCGCCGGTGACCACGATGCCGGCAGCACCGCCGCCGTCGATGGTGACCGTCTCGAACCTGCCGCGGGCGCCGTTCCCGATCTCGATCGCGTGCTCCCGGCTGCTGGAGATCTGCAACCGGTGCAGCAGGGGGTCGGCACCGGCCTCGAGACGCACGCCCGCGCCGCACCGCTGCGCCGTGATGCGTACCAGCTCGGGAGCGCACCGGCCGGTGACGGACACCGCCGCGCCCGCGGTCTCGATCACCTTGCAGTCGGCGAAGTTCCCGGACGCCTCGCCGGTGAACCGGAAGCCGTTCCGGCCGGCTCTGCGCACGCTGCCCGCCCGTACCGTCGGCTTGCAGCCCTCGCCGATGTAAAAGCCGTCGGTGCCGCAGTCGTCTGCGGCGGCCTCCTCCACCGTGACCCGGTTCGTGCTGGCCAGATAGAGGCCGATACCGTCGGTCCGGTTCACTCGCAGTCGGCGGACGGTGGCGCGACTCTGGTGCTCGACCGCGAACGCCGGCCGTTTCGCGCCGGAGATCTCGGTGTCCTCGACGACGATCCGAGCGGTGCCGTGCACGCAGATCCCGTTGCCGCCAGCCTGGGCGACCGCACCGGAACGCATACGCAGCACACCCTGCTCCGCCACGACGACCCCGGAGGTGCCGAGCCGTTCGATGCGGCAGTCGTCGAGGACGCTGCCGGCCGGCGACGTCACCACCAGACCGGCGCCGCCCTCGTTCGTGACGCGGCCGGCCCTCATCACCAGCGCGCCACTGCCGCGTACGTAGACCGCCGCCCACGCTTTGCCGATCACCGAGCACTCGGTGAGCGCGAGCTGACCCGTCTCGAACGCGATCGCCGGGGCCTGCGCGTCAGCGGCCTCGATGACCAGGCCGGACACGGCCGCCGACTCCGCTACGAGGATCAGTGGAATGCCGGCCGTGGCGGTCAGCCGCACCGTACCCGGCCCGTCCTCGGCCACGATCGTCACCGCCTTGGTGAGCAGGAGGTTCTCCTGGTAGTGACCCGGCCGCACGGTGATCACCGCACCGTCGGCCGCCGCAGCGACCGCCTCCCCCAGCGTGCGGTGCTCACCACCGGACGGCGAGACGATGATCTTGTTCGGGTTCACGCGGGACACCTTTCGTCAGCGGCGGGCACCCGCCTGCGGGGAGACGTCACGAGGCGGGGCGGAGCGAGCCGGCCAGGCTGGCGGCAACCAACTCCACCCGGGACCGGTGACCCGTCCGGGCGAAGATGCGGGTCAGGTGGTACTCCACCGTCTTCTCGCTGATGCCGAGCCGCAGCGCGACCTGCCGGTTCGTCAGGCCGGCTTGGATCAGCGTGATGATGCGAGCCTCGGAGATGGACGCCCGGTCGTCATCCCGGCGCGGACGCGGGATCCCGACCCCTCGTTCCCGCATGAGCGCGAGAACACGGGAACGCGGCGGCGCCGCGTCGATCGACCGGGCGAGTTCATATGCCTCGTGCAGACATGAGCGGGGGTCGTCGAGGAGTGCGCCGAGGCACAGACACGCCTCCAGCAGCGTGAGACGGTGTCCGCGGCGGCGCGCCAGCAACAGGCCGGCGTGCGCGGCGCCCGCGTCCCGATCGACCACCGCGCGCACCAGCAGCACCGTCTCCCGCAACAGCCACGGCGCGCGGGTCCGGGCCACGGCGTGCGCCTCCTCGCGCAGCGCGGCGGCCATCGCCTCGTCGGCCAGCCGTGCGGTGAGTGCGGCCACCCGCAGCAGCAGTTGGTCGAGGCCGAACCGCGGGCCGGCCGTGCGCTGCCGCCGGAAGGCCGCCCAGCCGTCGTGCAGAGCGGCACGCTGCTCCGGCGGGTCGTCACCGCCGAGCGCGGCACCGCACCGTGCCCAAGCGTGGAAGGCCAGATAGGGCGGCTCCGCCGGCACCGCACCGAGCCAGGTCTCGGCGCGGCGGCGATCTCCCTGCATCAGGAGCGCGTCGGCGGCGTAGATTCGGGCGAGCTGGTGGCCGGTGGTCGTCGGCGCGCCGGACAGCTCCAGCTCGCGCGCGGCGGAGAGGACCCGCCCGAGCGCGCCCTCCGCATGGTGGTCCAGCAGGCGGCGGTAGGCGGACAGCGGGCCCTCCACCGGAGCGCCGTACCGCGGACCCAGCACGTGGTGCAGCACACCGCCGAGATCGCCGGTCGTCCCCGCGGCGATGAGGGCCTGGTCGAAGGGCTCCGGACGGCGGGCGGCGAAGTCCGGCCGCACGGAGACCGCCCCAGCCATCCGGGCCACCTCGCTAGCGGGCAGCAGTGTCGACGGCTCCAGATCGCCGCCGGCCGCGCGATCCTCCCCGGTTTCCGGCGGGACCGCCGCGGCCGGGTCCCCGGGCAGCCAGCAGTCACGCATCGCGGCCAGGCCCGCGTCATCGGGCAGCGCCCCGCGCAGGCGAGCGGGGATCGGAGATCCGGTGTGCAGCCCCGCGAGCAGGCCCGCGACCGCGGCGTCCCGCCGCTGCGACGGCGTCGACGCCGCCCAGCTACGGTCGCAGGCGGCGACGGCCGCGCTCAGCTCCCCCAATTCGCGGTACTGCCCGGTGCGGACCAGCATCGGTGCCAGCCGGGTGAGGAGGCGGCCGGACAGCGCGGTACGCCCGGCGTGCCGGGCCGCCGCCAGCAGCCACCTCGCGGCGCGGTCGGCGTCCTGCTCGCCCGCCGATGCGGCGGCACGGGTCAGCCACACCGTCGGCAGCGCGCCGGCGGGCACCGTGTCCCCGGCCGAGGTCAGCCGGTCGGCCAGGACAGCGTGGTCGGCCCGGCCACCGGTCCCCGCACGGCGAAGCAGGGCTGCGGCGAACGCCCGGTGCAGGCGTGCCAGCGCGACCGGGCCGGCCGACTGCCGCAGCCGGGCGCCGGCCGCCGGGCAGACTGGCGCGATGACCCCGTCCGCGTCGACGCGCAGCACACCGGCGCGGTCCAATTCGTCCAGGAGACGACCGGACACTTTGTGGTCGGCCCGGACCGCGTCCTCCAGCAACGGCAGATCGTCGACGGTCAGGCGCACCGCGGAGACGATCACCGCCAGCCGGACCGCGTCCTCGCCCGCCTGGCGCAGCCGGCCCCACAGCGGATGCGTCTCGGGCAGCGCGATGGCCGCGTGCGGCTCTTTCAGGCAGAGGTGGCCGCGCAGCACCCGAAGCCGGCCGCCGGTCGCGAGGTCCGCGGACAGCTCCGTCACCGTGCCCGGGTTGCCGAACAGCGGCCCGAGCGCCTCACGCAGAGCCCCGGTCAGCCCAGGATCCGGGGGTGCTCCATGCTGACGGTGCAGGAACTCGGCGACCTCGCTCTCGGAAAACTCAGGCAGGTCCATCACCGCGTCGGCGATCGGGCGCAGTTGCTCGGCCGCGGGGCCGCCGGTACGGCAGGCGGCCACGACCAGGCAGCCGGGACCTCGTGCTGCCGACAGCACCAGGGCCGGGGCCGGGATCGCGTCGGCGTCGTCGATCGCCAGTACGGTGCTGGCCCGCGCGGTCAACGCCGCGACGGCCTCCCGCAAGGCCCGCACCTGATCGGTCACCCTCGGGCCGGGCGCGGTGATCCGCGCCAGCGGGCCGGCCAGCGGCGACTGTCCCGACCGCTCCACGTGTGTGCGCATCAGCCGGCCGAGCACCCCGAAGCCGTACGGATCGCCCGCCCCCGCCGCGGTCGTGCGACGCCCGGCCGACCAGGTGAGCACCTGCGTTCCCGCGGTACGCCAGCCATGTACCGCCGCCCTGAGCAACGCCGTCTTGCCGCCGCCGGGCGGCGCGGTCACCAGCAGCAGGCGCCCACGCCCGCCGGTCTCCCGGGCCGCGCCGTCCAGCGCCGCGAGCTGTGCGCCCCGGCCGCACAGGAGTGCCTGGGACCGGCGCGATGCCGAGCGGCTCATCGGTCACCGTCCGCCGGCCGGTAGGCCCCCTCCGCTTCGCGTACCGCCCGTGCCAGCGCGCCGGCCAGCGCCGGCGGCACGGGCGGCGAGCCGGCCTCCGCGGGATTCCGCGACTCGTCGAGCGGTGCGCCGTCCATCGCGGACCTCCAACTCCGTACGCCGATTCGACATGATCGGCCGCCGCCGCGAGACCACGACGGCGACCGGCTCCTGTGAGACGATCGACCCGTCCGGTCGGTTCACGGCAGCTCAACGGGCCGGATCCACACCGGCCCGGGCTCCGATCACCGCCCGGTGGAGGGGTCCTCGTCGTACATCGGTGCGATCCCAGACCCCCGACCACGTCCGTCGTAGGTCACCCCGCAGCCTGGTTCGGTGGCTCCGACGCGGATGCCAGCCATGGGGTGACGTCGGTGTACGGGACGCGGACGGCGATGGTGGCGGCCACCCATCGGCTCACCGGCGGCCGGGGATGCCAGGTGGTGGCGACCGCGTCGCGGTGGGCCACCGAGCCGGTGACCTTGAGCAGGACCGGCCGGGTCAGCACGACGTTACGGGCGTCGGGACGGCCCGGCACCACGCCCGGCCGGCGGATCACCCGGCGGTCGGTGGTCTGGCTGACAGTCGCGTCGTCGCCGGTCTCGCCGCCGGTCAACTGCACCGGCGTCTGGCCGGGCCGGAACGTGGTACGGCGCGGACGAGACGGATGACCGGCCGCCGCCGCGGCGTCGCCGGGCTCGTCGCCGGAGGACAGCCAGGAGCCGTGTCCCTGGCTGACGGCCAGGGAGTAATGCTGTTCGAGCGTCGCGCGCGGGCCCGCGTGGACGGACGTGATCGGCGCGCTCTCCAGGTCCACCGGCGCGCCGTCGCCCAGCACGAACGGTACGCCGCGGTCACCGTCGGCCATGGTGTCGGTGGGGATCGTCCACTCCCCCGCCCGTACCACCTCCACCCGCAGGGTGGCCTGGCTGTCCCGCAACGGCACGAGGCTGTGCACGGGTGACATCCACACCGCACCCGCATCGGCGAGGTAGCGGTAGATCCGGACGCCGGACGCCGGCCCGATGAGGAAGTCCTCCAGGGTCCGCGCCGCAGCCGGTCTGCCGGCCAGCTCCGGCAGGGTCTGCATGGCCTGGCTGAGTAGGTGCCGCGCGCCGTCGAACCACACCACACGGTGAACCGGCGGCATGGGAGCCGCGAGACCGTCGCTGTCCGGCCCGTGCAATGGCCGCCAGGTGCGGGTCTGGGCCGGCGGGAACCCGCCCGGGTCCAGGTCGATCCGCACGGCGCCGTCGTCGCCGGCGTCGTCGGTGGCTGGGTCGCCGGTGAATGCCGTGGGCTGGCGGTACCAGACCGGATCGCTCGGCACCAGCGGCGCCGGGGTGGTATCCGCGTACGGCACGCCGACGATCACCTGGGCCTCGACCCAGGTGTCGGCGTCGGCCGGCGGCACCTCGTCGGTCCCGGCCGGGTTCCGGGTGAACACGGCCAGCGTCGCGTCCCGGATCGATCCCTCCTGGGGTGCCAGCACGACGTCCACCGACAGCCGCAGCGGGATCGGGAAGCGCGCGGCGCCGTGCCGGTGTTTGGCGCTGCGCCGGTTCGTTCTGCTGTCACCGGCGATCCGGGAGACACCGGAATCCCGCGCCGCCCCCGCCGACACCACCAGCGCACGCCCGTCCAGCGGCGCCGGTACGCCGTCGATCGCGCCGGTCGGGGTCAGGTGCGCCGTTCCGGCGGTACGTACTGTGTCCTCCCGGTCCTGGGCCTGGCCGACGTCGTCGTGCTCGCGAATCCCGGACTCACCGGAGCCGCGCCCGAAGAGCGTCCGCAGCGCGTCGGCCGACGCCGCCTCCGGTGCCGGACGGGCCACCAGGCGCAGCCGGCCGTCGACGGCCATCAGCCCTCGGGTCGCGGTGAACGGCATCGACGCGAGCACCATCGGCAGCGCCGCCGGGCCGGTCCAGCCGCCGGTGAAGAAGGCGGCGGTGAGTGCGCGCAGCGCCGTGGGCGAGGTGAGGTCGGCCGCCCACTGCTCGATACCGGCCAGGTACGCCGGCGACCCGGGAACGGTGATGCCCGGGACCGCCCGCTCCAGCGCGTCGACGGCGACCGCGTAGAGACCGCCGGTGCGGACGTCACCGGACCGGGTGGACGCGGTCGACGTCTCCGTCACGCTCACCACGGCCGCGTCGCCGAGCCCACGCCGCTCCACGATGGAGCGCGGCAGGTATCGCACATCGTCTCCGGCCGGGGTGCGGCCGCTTTGCCGGGCGCCGGTGTCGGCATCCGCCTGCCGATGCGCGTGTCGCAGGCGTTCCACCAGGTCGGCGGACAGACCGGGAATGAGGTCCGCGGGCGGCGTCTCGGGTTCACGAAGCCGCATGACCCGCCACACGTCGCTCAGCTCCGCGAAGGTCAGGTGAGCCTGCACCGCGTCCGGCACGTCCAGCGCGAAATCGGCCTGCCGGGGCGGCCGGGCGAGCGCCAGGCCGGCGGCGGTGGAGGGGGCGCTGCGCAGCGCGCCGCGTACCGAGGCGACGATGGTCGCCGGGAACCGCAAGGTGAACACCCGGCCGCGGTGGGTGGGGACTCGGGTCTCGCCGACGGTCTCGGCCGACGTCCTCGACCGGCCGGCGCCGCGGGTTCCGCCGGCCGAGAGGCCGAGTGCACCGGAGAGCGAACCGGTGGCCCGGCCGACCACTCCGCCCTGCGCGACGATCTCGTGGTCCTGGTCCGCGCCGCCCGACCGGCCGGTCCGGTGCGAGGCGAAGGCCGCGTCCCGGATGACGAGCGACGTCTCGGCGCCCGGAACGTAGCGCGGCGTGCCGAGGTATCCGGCCATTCGCACGACGCCCTCGGACTCACCGAACGCGCCGTACTCGGAGATCTGGTTGCTGGTGTAGACCCCGTTCATGATCTGTTCCAGGCGGCCGTTCAGGGCGTCCGGACTGGCGAAGTGGCGCAGTAGCTGCGCCGAGTACGCCGCCGGCGCGCCGGGGCTGACGCCGTTCAGCCATCGCTGGACAACCCCCGGCGAGCCGCCGAAAACCTCGTGCAGCAGGGACGCGAGCCCGGTGGACAGCGCCGCGGGGATTCGCACGGTGGCGGCGGGCAGCGACGCGAACCGCTCCCGCGGCGGCCGGCTCAGCCCTTCCGGCCCGCGGTCCGCCCGCGTCACGGCGCGCGGGCCGCCGGTGGCCGGGTCGGCAGTGTGATCGACGGCCGGGTCCCGGACGACGAGGAAGTCCGGGACCCAGGCGCGGACGGTCGCGGGCTGGAAGGCGTCGAGGCCACCGTCGCGGCCCGCATCGGCGGCACCGTGGTACGTCAGCGTCGGCTCGCGCCGCCCGGTCTCGTAGAACTCCGCGGTGAGGCGCAGATCCACGGTGAAGGCGTGTACCGGCTCGCCGTCGGTGTGGATGGTCAGGTTGCGTCCCACCTCGAGACCGCGTTCGTGCTCCCGCCGATGCTGCTGGCGGTAGGCGTATGGGCCGAGCGCCGTGATCAGCCGCGACTCGCGGGCCTGGGGCGAGGTAACCGCCCCGAGATCCACCTGAGCCCTCGCCTCGATCGTGCGCTCCAGCGTGGTCGAGGTGTCCAGCCGCATGGTGCCGCGTGAGGTGAAGGTCAGCCCGACCTCCGTGCTGGCGCCGAGATGGCGGGTGGGGGCGTCGGCACGGCGCGCGACGAAGCGCACGAAGGCCTGACGGGCCGCGCCCAGCGCGTTGTGCCGCTTGACCAACAGCCAGTCGCCATCGGTGAGGAGCGCGGCCAGGTTCGCCGCGCGGTAGTCCGGCGACATGTGTTCCTGTAGTAGCTGGAGGTTGTGCAGGTGCAGCGGATGCGGATCGCGGCCGGGGTGGAGGTATCCGCGCTGGGTCAGCACGTCCCGTACCCAGGCGTCGACATCCACGCCGTCCGCACGCGGCGCGAGCGTGAACGAGTCGAAGTCGGCGAAGCCGCCCGCGGCACCGTGTTCGATCTCCGCCGGCGGGTGCACTGCCGGATCCGGGTCGCCGAGCGTCACGGGTACGTACCGCACCCAGCCGCCCCGGCTGTCGGCCGCCGTGCCGTCCCAGCTCTGCTCCGGGTGCTCCACCTCGGCGATCAGGCGAGCCGTCCACCTGATGTCCACCGGTGCGACAGCGGCCGGGGTGTAGGTGTCATTTCGGGCGGGGTCGAACCCGGAACGCAGGCCTCGCCCACCCGCGACCGCGCCACCGGCCGTCTGACCCTGCTCCCTGGCACGCCCGAGGCTGCCCCCGGCCGAAGGACCGCCGGACAGGAACAGGCCCCGGACCGAGACGTGCTCGGTGACGCCGAGATCGACGCCGATGCCGAGGGTGCTGGCGTTGCGGATGGTCGCCGATCCGCTCTCCGCGGACCGGCTCTGGTGCACGTCCTCGATCCGGCTGTCGTCCGTGTGAGTCAGCGGAGGCCGGACGGTCAACGTCGCCCGGAGCCGCACCAGGCCGACATGGTGGCCGTCGCGATCGAACAGCGGAGCGGACGTCAGCCCCTCCGCGCGCAACCTCGTCAAGCCGCCCCGGAGGTTGTCGGGGGCGACGAGATCGAGCAGCGCGCGCTGGGACGCCACGTTCAGCCGGTCCAGCACCCGGACGCCGTCGACGACGATGCGTGACCGCAGTTCCCGTTCCACCGACGACGCGTCCTGCAGACCGTCGAGCACTATCATCCGGTTGCCCGGCTGCCGCGTCCCGCCCGGTGCGACCGGGTTCGGCAGCGCGAGGTGCCGTGGGAACCACACGGTGATCGGTTCCGGACCGGTGATGCCGGTCCGGAGCACCACGTCGGCCGCCTCCGCGCCAGGCGCCCCCTGCTCGCGGGCGGCGGACTCGGCGCGCAGCCACCAGGTCGCCTCGTAACGGTGCGGGTACGACGCCTCCCGGGTCCGCACCGCGAGCAAGTGGGTGGTGCCCGCTTCGATGGCGGTGGACCGGCGGAAGCCGTTGAGGGTGACGGCGCCCTCCAGCATGGACCCGATCCTCGGCACCATCGACAGCGGTGTCAGCGGCAGCGTGCGGTGGTTCGCCATGGCGTGGCCGGAATCCGCGGTCGTGCGGTGGTCGGCACGGGCCTCCCGCTGGATCGTGTCCGACACGCTGGGGTCGCCGGGCGCGGCCGGCGTGCCCACCGGCCGGCGCAGCGTCGCGCCGACGGTCAGCCGGACCGCGTGCCGGCCGTCACCGAGCAGGTAGACCGCACCGCTGGGCGAGCTGAGGGTCTCCATGGCATCGGAGAGCCGCCTCGTGGTCAGTACGTCGTCGAGGGCCGCTCCGATGCGCTGCTGATCGTTGGTCGGTGGGAGGCCCACCCGGTCCCAATGGGCGCGCAGCGCGTCTCTGGCCTGACCACGCAGCCACGCGGCGGTGGCGGCGGACAGGGCCGCATCGGTGGCGAGGCCGAGACTGATCGGCCCCCGTCCGGGATCGGTCAGGTCGGTCTGCGCGTCCCGGCGCGCACGCCAGCCCGCGACCTCGACGCTCGCCTCGTCCACCCGGGCCTGGGCCGCCTCCCGGGCGGTGCGGGCGCCGGACAGTTCACCGGTGCGCGTGGCGACCCCGGCCTGCGCCTCGGTCAACAGCACCGGCAGGCCCTCCGCCCGGCGCAACAGGTCGGCACGCTCGCGCGCCGTGCGGGCGGCGGCTTCCTCCGCCACGGCGATCCGCACATCCGCGTCCGCCTGCCGCGCTTCGGCCTCGGTCAGCTCGGTCAGGCGCGCCTCCAGGGCGACTCGGGCGGAGCGGACGTCGTCGGTGGCCGCGGTGACGGCCGCACGGGCCTCATCAAGGGCGTCCTGTGCCTCACCGTGTGCGATGGCCAGCCGTCCGCGGCTGTCTTGCAACGAGCGTCGCGCCTCCCCGCTGGACGCCTCGAGCCGGTCCCGCACCGATTGAAGTGCGGTGGTCGCCTCCGACAGCGCCTCCGCCGCGGCCTGGTACGCCCGCTGTGCGTCGGACAGCCGGCCGTCGGCCGCCGTGAGGGCGTCGGCCGCGGCCCCGTGGCGCCGGCGCGCGTCGTCCGCCCGGCTCGCCATCTGCCGTGCATCGTCCCGGCGTCGCTCGGTCTCCGACCACTGACCGGCCAGCACCGCCTCGATGTCCGCGAGCCGGGTGGCCAGCGCCGACTGTTCGGCCCGCAACGCGTCTGCGTGGGCGGCGGCCTCCCGCAGCCGATCGGTAGCCGACCGTACGGACGTCTCCGCGTCGGAGAGGGTGTCCCGGGCCGCGGCGAGGACGGCCTCCTGGGCGGCGTGGCGGTCGTGCACCATCGCCGAGGTCAAGCCGTCCCGCAACGCATACGGGCTCGAGATGAGGCCGGTAGCGTCCGCGCCGTACCGGATGTCCGGCGGGTCGATCAGCGCCGCCGCGGTGGAGACCGACTCCGGCTGCCCGTCCAGTGCATCCGGGATCGCGTACCCGTCGGCGTTCACCACCACCGCGCGTACGTCCACCGCCGATTCCCACAGCAGGCCGGCCTGGGTGAACCAGGCATCCTGCCCGGCCGGTCGCGCCGAGTCAGGAGCCAGGCGTTGCGCCGGTTCCGGCGCGGTGAGGTTGATCCACGTCAGGCCCTCCGTGGTGTGCTGCACCGCGAAGGCGTGACCCACCCGATTCGGCCGGCCCAACAGCACCACGGCCGACGCACCCGGCCCGGCGACGCCGACGGCGTCCGCGACCGCGGCCCAGGACGGCACCCGAACCCAGACGGCACCGGGTACGAGGCGCGCGGCGGCGGGGCCGGACAGCAGCACGGTGTCATCGCCGGCACCCCGCAACCCGCCGGGATAGGACCGACGACCCCACTCGGCGACCAAACGTAGGCAGTAGTCGGTATGGTCACCGTCTGGCGTGCGTGTGTCGTCGACGGTCTCCACGGCGACCGCCACGCGGTGTTCGAGCAGCGCACGATCCGGGACGGACCCCAGGTACAACCGACCGTCACCGCCGCGTGCCGGCTTGTCGCCTGATCCGGAACCGTCGCGGGCCTCGTCATCACCGCCATCCGATGACTCGCCGCCGTCCGAGGATCCGCCGTCCGCCGGTGCCGTTTGTCCGCCGCCGAGCACTCTCTCGAGGTAGAACGGATCGCTGTCGGCGTCGTCCGAGCCGTCGTCCTCGTCGAGGCCCGTGCTGTCGTTCCCGTCATCAGATTCGGGCCGGTCGTCAGCGAACGAACCGCCGCCCTCATCGTCGGGCGCGTCGTCCCCCTCGTCATCGTCCGACGCGTCGTCCCCATCCTCGTCGTCGGAGGAACTGTCCCTCTCATCCTCGAAGGGATTCTCGCTCTCGCCCTCGGATGAATTCTCCCTCTCGTCGTCGGACGAGTCGAAGTCGAGTTCGGGACGCGTCATGCCGGAGCGCAGGTCCTCGATGGTGAACTGGCCCCGCTGGAAGGCGTCCCACAGTTGGTCCCGCTGGAGACCGGTATGACGGGCGAGATCATCGGACCAGTCACTGATCTCGGAGACGAGTTGCTCCATCAGCCGGTCAAGATCGCTCGGCTGGAACGATCCGTCGTCCTGGGCCCGCGCCTGTGCGAGTAGAACGAAAAGGCGGATATCGATATCTTCGGCGGACCGCGACGCATGCGCGCCGACGATTCGCGGCAGCGCCCCGGGCATCCGGACGAGAAGATCCGGCAGGGTCGGGATGCGGCCAGCACGCAGCGCAGGGTGTTCCCGCCGAAGGCGCCGGGCCAGCGCCTCCCCCGCCGCAATGTCGTCCGCCCCCCGCGCTACTTCCAATCGTCCGAGAGCGTCGTGCGGAAGGCGTTGCAGGTCGACGCCCAGCGTAGACAGCAGCGCGAGGAGCCGCACCGGAGCGAAGTTGTAAGCCGCAGCCGCCTCGACGATGTCGTCGGGCACGCGCCCGAGCCGCAGGCTGACCCCTCGTATCCACAGCGGACTGACGCTGAGTGATCGGCTCAGCGCCACGATCCGATGCCCGTCCAGGCCCATGGCACGCGCGAAGTGGTCGAGAGTTCGCCGGTCGGTCTGCAGCGCCGCCGCGAATTGCGGTGTCCAGGCCGGCTCGTCGATGGGGAACGCGCCCCGCGGAATGGTGCCGTGCACCGTGGCCAGCCACCGCCGAACGATCGTCGCGGCCCTCGGTCCGAGGCGGCGGGCGAATCGGTCCGACATCAGCCACGACACCTCGTCGGCGCCCAGGTGGTAGCGGGCTCGCAGGGCCGTCGCGGTCTCCTCCAGGTGCGCCGGCACCTCGGGTGCTTCCAGCCAGCCGGCGCTGAGGTCCCTGATCTCATCCCACCGGGTGTCGCGCAGGGATCGTCCGGTGGTGCGCTGGAGCCAGGCCTCGAGACGCCACACGTCGTGGTCCCGGATCCCGAGTTCATCAAGGAACCTGCCGGCCCATTGCCCGTACGCGTCGACGAGCCCCCCGACCACGTCGGCCAGACCGTTGAACGGTTCCCTCGAATCAACTCTGTGCATCAGGGCTGCCATGAAAACGCCGCGCGGGTCTCGGTTCAATTGCCAGGCCGCGTCCAGCACCACACGTGGATCCACCAGCCGCCGCCCGTCCGACGCGATCACCTCCACCGGCATCCGGCGGTCCCGCAGCGCGACGCGCAACGTCAGCTCGCCGAGTGAGGCCGGCCTGCTCCAGCCGATCCACCGCTCGGTACTCCGCAACCACGTGGCGTGAGCCCGCGCCGGCACGAACGGATTGGCGACGCCGTTCTCGTTGAGCATGGGCAAGCGGTCCTCATGGGTGAACCGCCGCGGATCGGTGCCGAGTTCCGCCGCGAGAGCGAACAGCCGCGCGGGGTCATGCACGCCCCACTCAGCGGCGGACTGCGGGATTTCGGTGGGGACGCGGCCGATGCGCAGGCTCAGTCCGCTCACCAGCGTGGGCGACAGACGCAACTGATCGGCCAGTTCCGCGACGGTCCCGCTCCAGCCGTAGGACCGCACCACCGCCCTCATCCACACCGGGATGGGCTGCACATCGTCGCGGGAGAACCACGGCTGCTCCTCCGCCAGGCGCAACTGTGCGAGATCGACACCGAGAAGATCGGCGAAGTACTGCGTCGAGATGTCGTTGAGGTCCGACCATTCCTCATGGCTGAGTGCGGCGACAGGTCCCGGCCACGGCGTGCGGGTGTCGTGAAACATCGACATGAACTCGGTGGCGGTCAGGAGGAGGTGGTCGGCCGACTCGCGGATCAACTGAGCCCAGGCTCCGGCGTCGAAGTACCGCGACTCCGCCCACACCGGGTCCAGCGTGTGGAGCGTCCAGTGCGGTATGCCGGTCTGCTCGGAGACCATCACGCGCCGTACCGCGCCCCGGATGTCGAGTTCGCCGGCATCGACGATCTCAGTCGGCATGCGGTGCAGGCGCCGAATCGTTCCGAGCAGGACAGATGGCTGCACTCCGGCCGCGTGCGCGGCGTCCACGGCGACGCGATGGTCGATCCAGGACCGCGCCTCACGCTCCCACCTCAGCTGCTCCACGGTCAGGCCCGCCTCCCGGGCCAGTTCCGCCTCCCGGATCTCCGGCATCAGCGCACGGCCGTGGGTCGCGAGGACCTCGTGCAGTCGTTGGCCACCCGTGAGCGCCTCCGACAGCGGCCACAGCTCCGAGGGCCGGGCGCCGAACCGTTCGGTGATCTCCGCCAGCCACCGTGGGAATCGGGTGGTGAGGGCGTCCACCACGTCGTGACCGGCCTTGCCGTTCCCGACCAGTTCCCGATGCTCCGCGCGGACCAGCAGCACGACGGTACGCGGGTCCTGGCCCAGGCGCGCCGCGGCGGTGAGCAGGTCGGTCACCCTGATCGGACCCTGCGCGCTCTCGGCCAGGCCGACGAGGTCGACGGGGAACCGCTGGGCTTCCGTGGCGACGTCGAGCAGTTGCTGGAAGGCCGATTCGGGGACCGGCCGGTGCGCCCATTCGGGTTCGCTCCGGATTCGGCCGGCGACGGCGTCCACCACCGCCGTACGGCTTCTCGTGGTGTCGTTCAGCGCGCTCAGGTCGCCGTACTCGCGCAGATTCCGCGGATCCACGCCGAGTTCCGATGCCAGGGCGAACAGCCGCGCGGGCTCGTCCACGCCGAATCGGGCCGCCAACTGGATGATGTCGGACGGCACCCTGCCGATCCGGAGGCTGAGACCGCGCATCCAGTCGCGGCTCACCCCGAGCAGGCGGGCCGTCGGACGCGCTTCGTGGGCGTCCGGCAGCTCCTCGAGGAGCGAGTCGAGAATCCGTGGCAGGGTCCGCTCGTTCCACCACGGATGGGACGTCGAGGCCCGCACCACCTGAGGATCGACGCCGAGGATGGCGGCTCGCCATCGATCCAGCGACTCCGTCGCCGCGTCCGGGTCGTCCGTCCAGGTGTCGATCGCCGGTTCATGGTCGGCTATGAACGTCAGCGCCAGTGCGACGGTCGGCATCTCGAGTGGTTCCACGAGCTCACGCACGCGCCTCGCCGCGGTCGCGGTCGACTCCGCGAGATCCGCCCGGTCAGCGGGTCCGACACCCACCGCGGTGAGTATCGGACGCCCGAGCAGCACCGGGTCGACATCGAGCCGCTCTGCGAGCCCGAACAGCCATCGAGGGTCCGTCGACAACGCTCGGGCCAGCTCGGGCAGGTCCGCCGGTACGCGGCCGATCTCGCGGCTGTGTCCCAGCACGGTGGGGGGATCCTGCTGGACGGCGTCGGCCAGCGCGAGGATCTGACCGTAGTCGAGCCACGGTAGGGTCAACGTCTCCAGCCACACCTCGGGCAGGCTGAGTTCCATCCGGGCCGCGAACCACTGCGCCAGCCACCAGTCGGCGCCGCGCGCCCCGGGAGCCGGCAGCGCGAGCCGCCATCCCTCAGACCTCGCTGCCTCCGCGACGATGGGGCCGAGATTCTCGGGACGTCCGACGATGTCGTAGTGACTCCGCCCCCGGATGTCTCCCATGGCATGCAGCGCCTGCGCCGAACTCCAGTCGCCCAGCCACGCCGGATAGAAGTTCGACACCATGTGGTCAACCGATCGCAGGAGATCACCGGCTCGTCGCAGGATCTCCACGGTCTGCCGCCTGCCGCCATTCCCAGCGGGATGCTCCAGCCGGCCGATCAGCCGGTCGATGGCGTCAACCGTGGGCCGCGCCGCCGCACTGATGGCATCGACCAGGCGGCCGAATTCGCGCTCCTGGTCGATGCGGCTCGCGCCATTCGTCACGGCGTCGCGTACGGCGGCCATCCGGACGGGGATACTCTGAAATGCCGCCGCCGAGTGCCCGATCAGGCTGACGAACTCACGGTCGTCGCTCGTACGCTGCTGCAGCAGGCTCATCACCTGCATGACGTGTTGCGTCGATGGATCAGCCGAGGGCACCCGGTGGGCCGGCGGGAGGCTCAGGGATATTCCTCTGGTGTTCGTGAGTACCCACTGGGCCAGGAATCCGGCGGCTGCCGCCCGCGGCCACTCTGACCGGTCCGAGGTGTTCGCCCTGGCCAGGGCGACGTCCAGTCGCTGCCGTGCCTGCTCGGCGAGGGCGCGAGTATCTCTCCACTCGTGGAGTCGGCGCACCTGGATGAGCCGCATGAGGTTGTGGGGGTCGATTCCCTCGGGATGGCCGTCGCCGTAGATGCCGCGAGAGGCGAACCACATCATCGTCGGTACGTCGACGACATCATCGGTGATGCCGAGGACGGCCGCGGCGTCCCGGATCTGCGTCGCCAGTTCCGATGGCGTCATCCGGTACGCGTCCGGCACGGCCTCATCGGCACGACCCACCCGGGCACCGATCAGGCGGGTGAACGCGGCCCGGAAGGGCATCAGATGGCGAGGGTCGGCGCCGAGCTCGGCCGCGACTTCCAGCAGATCGCCGCCGCGCACGCCGAGGCGGAACGCAAGCTGTGGCAGGTCGGTGGGGACTCGGCCGATTCGCATGGACAGGTCCACGATCGCCTGTCTCCGGCCCTCACCCAGGCCGGCGTCCTCGACGAGGTCGTCCACATCGGCCGCGTCGAACCACGTCGGATGCTCGCCGTCGGCGATGTCCGCCTCTTGGGCACGCAAGGACGTCACCCGGCTGATCGGCAGATCGCCCAGCATCTCGGTGACGAGCCGGTCCATGAACAGCGACGGGCCCCACTCGGTCAGCAGCGACAGCGGAACTCCCAGCAGACGAGTCCGCTCCACCACGACGTCCAGCATGCGCGCGTCCACGCCACCGTCGGCGAAGCGCCGCCGGACCTCCTCGGCAACCACAGTGGCCTGCACGGTCTCGTCGGTCACCTGCGACGCGGACTCGTAGGACACCTCCCACGGGCCCCAGTCGCCGAGGGGGGCATCCCAACTCCGTCGCTCCAGACCCACGCCGTCGGTACGCGGCCGGGCCTGGAGCTGCGGCTGCCCGAGCCGCCCGCCATCAGCCAATTCCGTGACCACCTCACGGACCACGGGCCCGAAAACCGTGTACAGCTCGGCCAGGGACACGTTCAACGCGTTCGCAAGCGTCCGCACCGCCACCCGGCCCAGCCGCCCGCCCAGTTCCATCGACAGCGCCCACGGATCCTCCGCGAGCATGGTCGCGGTACGGTCCCGGTCAGCGAGCGCGAGAAGGACCTCGTCGGGCAACGCGTGCAGCAGCTCGATCGGTACGCCCCGCCCGGTGAACGGCCCGACAACCGCCCGCACGCCCGAACCAAGACCGGTACGCGCGCCAAGCCCGATCAGCAGGGTAAGCGCGGTATCGGTCAGCACGCCGAGCCCCGCGTTCCGGTCGCGCAGCGCACTCATCCATCCCGCCACGTCGCCGTCCACGTCATCACCGACGACCGACGCCACGTCCTCGCCGATCACATCGGCCACCACACGCGGATCGATACCCAGCGACACCGATATGTCATACAGCGGGCGAGCGCCGCGCAGCCCCACCGACTCGGCGAGACGCGGCAGGTCAACCGGAACCCGGCCGATCAACTCGACGAACCCCACCAGCGTGCGTGCGGCCACGCCGTCACCGGTCAGCCGGAGATCCCGCGCCAAGGCCGTCACCTGACCCGGGTCGACGCCGATACGGCGGCTCACCTCGGCCAACTCGAAGCCACTCACACCACCCAGCTCACCGGACGGATAGTCCGGCGGTGCACCCTCGCCACCGGCTCCCGCGCCATCAGCCGATGCAGCATCGCCGAGATGCAGGCCTTCGGCGGCGCCGTCGACCGCGCGGAAGCCGTCGAACGCGCGTGCGCCGTCGGTCTCCGCGTCGTTGATGGTGTCCCAGCCCGCGCCGTCCAACCCGTCCGGGGTGAACAGCGACCACGGCTCGCCGCCGACCGTGATGAGCGGCTCCGGGCCGGGGACACCGAGGCGGACCGGGCCGGCGGGCGCGAGCACGTCATCGCCACGGGCCGTGGCGAAGCGCTGCGCGAAACCGCCGGCGAGCGATCCGGCCTCGCATGCCACCAGCGCGACGGTGCCGCGGAGGTCGGCGGTCATCCGCGCGAGATGCTCCGGCGTCAGGTGGGCGGTGCCGTCGGTGCCACCCCGCCGTACCGGTACGGTGACGAACTCGCCCGCGCCGCGGACCACCACCGCCGGCCACTGCCCATCCGGCAGCCCTGGACCGTTCTCCAGCGCGTCCCAGTCACCGTCCGACACGAACGCGACCCCGTCGCGCCCATCGGTCAGCTCCCGCCACTGCACCGTCGCGCCGTCAGCGAACCAGCGGCCCCCGTCATCGCGGTGCAGCGTCCACACCGCCGGGGACGCGTCACCGGCGGCCGGCGGCGTACCGGTGTGATCGAGCAGCAGCGCGCGGGCGGGCGCCGGCCCGTCCAGCGCGGGCCCGCCGGTGACGGTTGTGCGCGGGCCGATCAGACTGTGCCACGTCACGCCCGCATCGGTGGTTCGGTAGGCCACGTACACGTCTCCGTTGTCCCGGCCCGCGTGATGGACCAGGACCAGCGCGGAGGCGCCGGGTCCGAGTTCGTGCACCGACGTCTCCACCTGCTGCCGTGACGTGACCGGCGTGAAGTCCGGGTCGGGTGACGTGCCGGCCCGCCGGTCCGCCTCGCCTCCTCGCATCCGCACGGCGTGCGGCAGCTCTCCGCCCGGGTAGAGGCGCCCGAGCAGTGCCCGGCTCAGTGCCAGCCGCTCGCCGTGGGTACGGTCGGCGGCCGTGTTCTCGCCGGTCGTCTCCGCGGACGTCACCTCGGTCACGGACCGAGTAAGCGTGGCGTCGTCCAAGGCCAGCCAGCGCTGTCCCGGATCCACCCGTTGGGTGGTCAGCCGGCCGCCGGGCTCCCGCAACACCAGCTCGACCTGGCGGCCGAGCTGTTCCGCGGCGATCCGCGCGATCCTCAGCGGCTCGGGCGCGGTGACCGCGGGCGGGTCGGTCGCCCGGCCCTTGCCCTTGCCGGACGGGTCGGCGACGGCGGGGCGCAGGTCCGCCGGCGCGTGCGCGAACAGCTTCGGCGTGTCCCTCGCCGGCCAGTCGACCGGTCGTCGTGACGGGTCGAACGTACCGCCGGGGGTCTTCCACGCCGTGGCCAGATCCGACACGTCCATCGGGGGGCGGCCCATCCGGTCCGGGTGTGCCGCGGACAACGCGTTCGCCCACTCCTTGGGCATCATGCCGAAGAAGCCGCGGCTGTCCTGCGCGATCACCCGGAAGTCGTTGTCGCCCTGCTGGGTCCAGGTGGCGTCGAAGACGTAGTAGTCGAAGTCGCCCTCCCTGATCCGGTTGACCTCGAGGTACCCCGCCGACGAGGTCGCGCCGGTGTTCTCCCGCTCGCGGCCGCCGCCGAGGTCGGCGGATACGTCCAGCAACGGCGACTCCTGACTGCCGAGCACGGGGTCGGTGAACTCGCCGCCCTGCCGCTGCGACCATTCCAGCTCGCCGCGGCGGGTACGCTCGAACTCGCGCTCCTCCTCGGTGGACGTCTCCGGGAAGTTGAGTGCGTTGATCTCGCCGCGGCTGATCCAGCGGCCGTTGGTCAGCGTCACGCTCACGTTCACCGGGCCGCCGTCCACGCCCTGCACCCGGAAGGTACGGGTGAGCAGCGACTTGATCCGGTGCCGTGCGCTCTCATGGTCGAGGGCGGACTGGAGGACGTAGCCGCCGATGCCGAGCGGGTCGGCCCGATGGCCGACCGGTGGGGCGGTGTGCGCGCCGGTACCGTCCGCGCCGGGCGTGAGCTGGTCCGGCAGCGGGCGCCAGCGGTTCTCCGCCACCGTGAGCGTCCACCGGGACAGCTCACCGATGTGCGGCAGCTTCACCGCGTGGATGACGTCCGCCAGTGACGTGTCGAAGTCCGACACCGGCGGCATCGGCGTCGATCGTGGCACCGCCCGGATCGGCAGCGGCTCGGGCCGGCCGGTCTCGCCGGGATCGGACCCGGCAGGGCGGTGGGTCACCAGATGGCTTGGCACAATCGCGCGCGCCGTTCCCGTGGCGTGCCGGGTGGCGGCCGCTGCCGGGTCCGGTCCGAACAGCGTCGGCCATGCCGTGGACATCCGCTGCCCGGTGAGCCAGTCGATGGCGCGCAGCGGTGACCCGGCGGCCCGGCCGAGCAGGCGAAGGATCTCGGCCGAGTCCGTGGTGACGAACAGCTCGACCGTGAATTCGAGATCGTGCCGGAACTGCTGGGCGACCGAGTCCTTGGCGGTGGCGCGGCGGATGTCACGGTCGGTGCCGACCTCGCTGGTCGTCTGGGCGCCACCGCGCTCGCCGCGGTAACCGATCGCCATCGACACCCGGTTGGCGTGCTCGTCGGCCCAGCGGCCGCCGACCGCGACGGTGTACGCGGTCGCCGTACCCTCGTGATGGGTCTCCCGGCCGATGTGCAGCGCCTGGCCCCCGGTCGTGATCTTGACGTCCGGGCGCGACTGCTGGTGCGATCGGCCGTGCACACGCTGGGACACCTTGACGCCGATGAAACGCACCCGGCCGTACCCGGCGCTCTTCGGGTGGATGAAATGGATACCGTTCGCGTCGGCGGAGGGGCTGCGGGCCGCCAGCGCGGTCTCGGAGAAGTGTGCGAGCAGGCCCGCCTTGAGCGTCGAGCCGACGCTCAGCTCCTCCTGGCCTACCAGGCCGGCGTCGGCCAACATGTCCCGGACGGTACGGAGCACGTCCTTCGCCTGGACGCCCTCGATGTAGGCGACGCCGGTCGCCAGCGCGAGCTCGACGTAGTCGAGGTTGCCGTCGGCCGGGGACGGGGTGCGCGGCGCCGGCCCGCCCTCCGGAGGCGTCAGACCCAGTTGCACCGCCCGCTGATGGGGGATGGACAGCTCGGTGCCGCCGTCCGCGCGCACGAACGTGCGCTGCGTGCCGATCTTCTCGAAGTCGCCGTTGCGCGCGTACGTCCATCGGTCGTAGGCGATCTCGTACACCGCGTCCGCCCGGTACTGGTAGCCGACGTCCTGGTAGGTGCCCAGGTTCAGCGCGATGCTGCCGTCCGTCGTGCCGCTGTCGCGGCCGCGGGCCATCATGCCGGACAGACCGGCGGCCGGTCCCGGGTACCGCGGTCCGAGGACGCCGCCGGAGTGGTCCCCGCCGCGGCCGGTCGCCTCACCGGCGGTGGCGCCGCCGTGACCGCCGGGCGTGCCCCCGCCTGCTGCGGCCGGCCGCAGCAGGCCACCGGTGGAAGAACCCACACCGGCGCGGTCCCCGCCGGCGAAGCTCTCGTGCGACTCCATCCTCGCTCTCGGGAACAGGACGCCGGCCATCGATCCGGCCTCGAGCTGGTTGGTCCAGCCCGCCGCCCTGCCGATCTTGATGTCGGTCTCCGCGTAGTTCTCGTGCACGGAGTCACCGAGCGTGTTCTCGTGTGCCGCGTTGACCGGACGCAGCCAGATGGTCAGCGCATGCTGGTCACCGTTCGGCAGGTCCGGCAGCGGAATCGGCAACCCGTCCTCACTGACCAGCAGCGGCCCGTTCGACTCCAGGAACGAGGGGCGGGTGCTGCGTTCCTGCTGCTCGCTGGACGGTGCCAAGTGCTGGGCGGCGAGGATGTCGGTGAGCAGGTCGGTGAGGCCCGCGAACTCGTGCGGCCCGCCGTCGCCGGTCTCCGCCGGTGCGACCGGAGACGGGAGCGGCCCGGACGTAACCGGCACGGGCGGCTCCGGCGGCATCAGCCGGACGGCGTCGCGTATCCGATCCCGGCGTGCGCGCCAGGCCGCCCGGTTCTCCGCGGCCAACCGCTCGTCGAGGCGTGCGGGGAGCGCGGCCGCGGCCGCGACGAGCGCGTCCGTGCGCAGCAGCGTCATCGGAATGCCGTTGAGGCCCTCGTCGCGCAGCGGCAGGACCGCGTCGGTCGCGGTCAGCACCGACGCCAACTCATCACCTTCGGTGATCCGGCCGAGGGAGTCCGCCGCGTCCGGCGCCGTGTCCGCCGGGCGCAGCAGCGAGTGCGGCACGCTGACCGTGGCGCTGACGTCGTCGCCGGCGATCGTCTCCGCGGCGGCGCTCAGCACCGGGCCGGCGTCACCGCGCCGCGCCACCACGGACACGGTGTAGACCATCGGATACGTGAAGCGGCGGGTGCCTCCGGTGGCCTTGGCGCGCCGATAGCCCTTGATCGCCGAGGTGGCGACCACCTTCCGGTGCCGCACGTGTTCGTACTTGACCAGGCCGGGAGTCACCTCGAAGGTGGCCATCGTGAGGGCTCGCACCCGTAGCGTCCCCTTGCCCTTGACGCCGAACGCGCGGTGCCGTTCCTTCATGACGTCGGCCTGGCGGGTGCCCTTGGTCTGGGTGTCGACGGTCATCCCATACGTCGCCCACCGGCGGCGCAGACCGGCCGGGATGGGCCGCCCGTTCGGCGTACCGCCGATGTCCCGATAGGACCGTAGCGGGAGCATCGTGGCCGCCACCCGCGCCGTGAGCACGTAGCCATCGACTTCGATGCGGTGGGACAGCGAACCGCCCCCGATCGACCCGCGCAGCGAACCGCGCATGCCGGGTACGCCGAACTTCTCCCGCAGTGCCCGGTCGGTACGTGACCTGAGCGCGCCGTCGGACTCGTCCCGGATGCCGAGCGCGGTGATCCGGCCGTCGATGAGCCGCTGAACGGCCGGCAGGACCCGCTCCGCCCCGGTGCGCTCGAACACGCCTCCGCCGAGGCCGAGCCCGCGACGCAGCGACAGCGGCTCGCGGGCGGCGATGGGGTCGGGGCCTGGCGGCGCGGGTGATGCCGCCGCCACGTCCGACGCCGAATCGGCCAGCACGACGGCCTGCTCGGGGACCCATGCCGTGTCCTCGTCGATCGTCGGCAGCGGCGTCAGATCACGGCGCCAGCCCGGCCGGTCGCGGTACCGGAGAGGCGCTCTCTCGGCCGGTGCCGCGGTCGCCGTGGTCTCCGCCGTGCCGCCACCGGTCTCGTCACCGTACGTGCGGAAGCTGACGGCCCGGGAGAATACGCGCACCAGGCGCCCGATCACGTCCGCCCGGTACGTGCCGGAGCCCGGCGTCCGTCCGGCGTCGAGGTCGTCGCGGGTGGCGATGACCGCGTTCTCGTGTGCGAGCACCGCCCCCCAGCGCAGCCGGACCAGTCCGGACAGGCGCTTCGGCGGGATGATCCCGATCCGCTGGCCGGTGCGGAGCCGGTGCAGCACGTCGGCCCGGTGCCGGAACACGCGCGGCAGCGGCGACGGCACGGAGCGGTCCACCGATGCCCGCGGTGCGGGAGGTCCGCCAAACATCCGCGACTCGAAATCGGCGCGGTCCGCGTCGAACACGCCGATCTCGGCCGGAGCCTCGGCCGAGATGCTGATCGTGCCGTGGTCGCCGGAGACCACGGTCAGGTCGACGGTCAGCGTGCTGCGGTAGCGGGCGAGATAGTCCGAACGCGCGGTCGCGCCCTTCGCCTGCCCCTGACCGACCGCGGACTCCCCCCGCGAGGTGCCGGAGCCGAACAGCTTCACGGTCACCTCGGGTGCGGACGCGTGCGACTTGACCGGCGCGGACGGGTCCCAGCCCACCGTGACCGTCGCCGACGTCTCGCGCGAGCCGCCCGCGTGCGTGGTGAACGTCTCGGCGACGTCCTCCCGGATCGTCACCGGCACCTCCGTGGTGTCCACGTATTCCAGCCGGGACGGCCGCGCGCCGACCAGCAGGTGACCGGCGAACCCCTTCGGGACCAGCCGCCGGGTCTCGAACCAGTCGCCCTTGGCGGACACCATCGACGAGGAGAGGCTGTCGGTGAGCAGCCACCGGTTGCGCTGCTTGACCGACTTCTGGTTCAGGAACTCCCGTTCGATGGCGAACAGGATGTCGGTGCGCGTGGCCGCGGGCACGCCCGCGTCCCGCAGCGACGTGTTCAACCCGTGCAGCACCGTACTCACGTCGATCGCGCTCAGGACGTTCGGGAATTCGTGCAGCGCGGCCGGATCGGAGACCGGCCGTCCCTCGCCCGAGGGGCGGCCGTCCGCCGGGCTGGAGAACACGCGCGGCTGGGCCAGGCGCAGATCGAACAGGTGCAGCCGCGGTGTCGCGCCCGGCCGCGCCGGGCCGATCAGCTCCGCATCGACGGTGAGACCCCCGGAGAAGTCCAGCATGTCGTTGAGCGGTACCCGGTTGCCGGACTGCACCTCCATGTCCACGCCGTGCTGCCGCGACGACCTCGCGCGAAGTGCCAGGCGGCCGGAGAGTCCCATGTGCGCCACGGAGCCCATCACGCCGTGCGCATGCAGAATCGGCTCCACCGCGACCGGCAGGGACTGATCCGTCTTTCGGGCAGTGCGCTCCGAGTAGGTGGTGTCGCCGAACTCGTTGATCGCGAGTCTGACCGCGGCGTTCGGGTCACCGGCGTTCTCGGGCAGCGGCGCGGTCGGCACCACGTTCCGCAAGCCGAAGCGAAGCCGGATGCGGTTGCCGCCGATCTTGATCAACGCCCCGTGCTGGAGCATCGACTCCCAGTGCGCGTTCTCCCGCTCCGGGTTCGCGGTCCGCCCGGGATCGTGCAGCAGCGACGTGACCTCATCGCGCGCCTGCTCCACCCAAGGCGCCCGGCGCCGCAGTCCGTCCAGCCAGGCATCGACCCTCGCGCCGGCTCCGGCGACCTGATCCGGGTCCATCACACCGAGCACATAGCCGTCGCCGAGCACACCGTGCTCCGACAGATACCACGGCGGTGTCGCGGTCAGGCCCGCCTCCGGGTCCGGCTGCGCCCGCTGGGCCTCGGCCGCCTGCTCCAGGATCGCCGGCCCGCGCAGCCAGGCGACGATGCCATCGACCGGATCCGCGTAGAACCCGTCGGTCGTCGGCGGCAGCAGCCCGGCCCGTTCCAGCGCCGGCCACACGTCGGCCGGCGGTCCAGCCGCGGCGATGTCCTCGGCGGACCGGCTGTTGGCGTCGATCGCGGCCCGCACGGCCGGGCGCAGCGTCTCGAAGGTCTCCAGGGCCCAGACGCGGGTGTACGCCTGACGGGTCACGGCCGCGAACGGCAGACTGTCCGGGACCAGCGCGGCCAGCCGTTCCTCGGCCCCGCCGGCCGTGAGCATGTCGCGAATACGCTGGAACGTCAGGTGCGCCACGTACGCGGGCACGGCCGCCACCAGCTCGGCCGGGGCCGCAGCGGCCGGATCGGCGCCGACGGCCGGGACCATGTCCAGTTCGCCGGGCCGCTCGGTCGGATCCCACCGCTCGAACGCCCGCTGCACCGTGTTCGCGAACGCTCGCCCCGGCGCCGACCGGCGACTGACGTCCGGCGCCGGCAGGCTGAGGGTGAACCACGGTGGCGCCGACGCGGAGTCGGCGTCCGCCCGGCCACCGGCGCCGGTGCCATCCTCGGCCGGGTCGTCCGCGGACGTAATCTCCGGCTGCGACCGCACGTCAGCGTCGGTCACGGTGTGACGCTCCGCCGGGTCGGCGGCCCGCCGATCCGGGTCATCGCGCGGCTGGTCGCCGCCGCTCTGCCGCGGGTCCTCCGCCCGCGGTACGGCCGGCTCGCCGCGCTCCCCCGGTCCAGGCACCTCCGCCGGGCGGAGCGTGGTGCGCGGCGGCGGCTCGCCGGTGAGGCCGGCGTCACCGGCCGGCGGCAGAGTCGACAGCTCGAACGATGCCTCTTCGCGCTCCGCGACGGGCGATCCCAGCAGGCTCCAGGGCAGAACACCCGCGTGCGTGGCCGTTCGATCGTCCCATCCGGGCACGGGAGCGGTCGGTATCGTCACCACGCCCGGCCGGCCCTCCGACCCGACGGTGAAGCCGGCCTGAGCGCTCTCATCGGCCACGACCGTCAGCGGCTGTGGATGACCGGTGTTGAGCAACAGCCGCAGGTCGCGCAGGTCGGCCGGGAGCCGGGCGGCGGAGCCGGTCCAGCCGTCGATCAGGGCCACGCCCTCGGGTAGCCGGGCCACGTTGAAGACGTGCGAGATCTGGGCGCCCGCGCTGCCGTACGGTGACCGGCCGGTCCGCACCTCCACGAAACCGGTGGTACCGACCGGAACGGCCCTCATCACGTCGACCACCACGTCATACCCGGAAACCCGGACGAACGTCGAGTCCGCCATCGCCTCGAGCACGCTGGCCGGAAGCGCCCCGGTACGGCCGGCCTGCTGGGGGGCCGAGTTGGTGAGCAGGTCGTCCGTCTCGTGCGCCACCCACACGCAGTTCTCGGTGTAGCCGTCGAGTCCCCGGTCGGGGTTGATGTCAGCGAGGCCGGGCACCAACCGGGACACGTCCGCGTCCGACAGTGCCCCGAATCGCACCGGCGACCACGCGCCATCCGCCTCGGCCGGACCCTGCACCTCCGGTACCCCGGCCGGTCCCTCCGGCTCGGACGACGAGGCCGGCGCCGGTGGTGCGACGTCCAGGCCACCGGCCATCCCCGGCAGGCCGATGAGGGACCCGAGGTCTGCTCCGCTCTCCGGCTGCCGCGGCGGGGTGTTGCGCACGACCGCCTCGTACGAGGGAGGCGCGACGAGGAACTCGCCCGTCGCGGCCCGCGGTACGGCGGTGTCCGGGGGCAGGGTGTCCGCCTCGGACGGCAATGTGGCCAGGTGGTGCGCGATCGCACCGCTGCCGTCCATCGTGAAGACGTCGATCGGTGCGTCGATGTCGGCCGTGCCGTCGGCGCTGATGTGCTCGGGAGCGGACACCGCCAGCGGCGCGTGGCCGCCGGCCGGAACTCCGTGCCCCGCCGCCCCGGTGGAGACCTCCGGTTCCGGGCTGGTGACGCCGACCGGCGCCACCGGCTCCGGGCCCAGGAGAGAGCCGATGTCGACGGGTACGGCGAACGCGTCCTCCGCACGGGCGGCGGATCCTCCTGCGCGCGGCGTTGCGCCCCCGGGCTGCCCCATCGCCGCGGAACCACCCGGTGCCGCGGAACCCGTGCCGGCCGGCGTGACCGGCATGCCCGCGGCACCGGTCGTCTCCGGCGCGTGGTCCCCGGCCGGGATGTCCGTCCAGGGGGCGCTTCGCCCGTCCTCCGCGCGGTCCACACCGGTGTGGCCGGCGTTCGCGTCGCGGACGTCCTCGGCCGGGGACGGCGTCCACCAGTCATCGCGCACGGTGGCGGCGTCGGGGGCGAGTCCACCACCGGACTGACCGGCCGGATCGTCCACCGACGGCGACGCCCACCACTCGCCATCACCGTCCACCATGTCCGGCGTCAGCCCACCATCGGACTCACCGTCCACCGACGGCGACACCCACCACTCACCATCTGTATCGAAGCCATGGCCCGGCATCGGTACGGCCTCGGCCTGGCCGTCCGGCGTGTGCGAGCCCCCGGCGGTGCCGTCATCGATCGCCGAGCCCGGGTCCGCCGGGCTGTCGACCGACGTCGCGCCGCCGGCCAGGTCATGGCTGACGTCGCCGGAGATTCCCGGTATCGCGTCCGGGGACGCGATACCGCCCGGGGCACCCGCACCGGTGAGGTCCCGGGCGCCCGGCCCGGCGCCGGACGAGGCCGGGTCGTGGCCGGTGCCTCCGGCCGCGGCGGTGTCCGAACCGCTGTGCTGCGGCATGCCGGCGTGGTCCAGGCCGCCCTGAGACCCACCGGTCTGGCTGTCGCCGCCGTCGCGGATGCCGGAACTGGTGCCGGCGCCATCGCCCACACCGCCGGCGCCATCGCCCACACCGCTGGTGTCCGCATGAGGGGCCGCGCCGCCGTCGTACCCCCCACCGGCGGCGCCGGTACCACCACCGGTGACACCTTCCACCGAGCCGCCGGCTCCTGGGTCGCTACCGAAGCCGCCGGCTCCTCCAGTGCCGCCTGAGCCGATACCGGCCACACCGCCGCCCGCATCCGGGGCTGAGCCGGTGGACTCGGCGGCGCCCGCGCCACCGCTGCTCCCTCCCGCGCCCGAACCGGCGGAACCGGCACCACCGACGCCGAGGCCCGCACCACCGGAGCCGGCGGCGGCCCCACCGGTACCAGTCGAACCGCCACCAGCGGAATCGGGACCACCGATGGCCACGCCGCCGCCCGAACCAGCGGAGCCACCGTCGACGAAGCCGCCGCCACCCGAGCCGAGGCCCGCACCACCGGAGCCGCCACCGGCCACGCCACCACCGGCCGCGCCCGAGCCGTGGGAAGCCGGCCCACTCCCGCCACCGGCCGCGCCGGAGCCGTGGGGAGCCGGTCCGTTCCCACCGCTGACAGCCGCGCCGGGCCCGCCGCCGGCGGTCGCACCGCCGCCGGCATCGGGCGCGCCACCCGCTGAGCCGGCTCCGTCACCGCCCGCGCCCGCCTCCGAGCCGATGTCGGACACGACACTGAGGTCGTCGGGTGCGCCGAGCAAGGGCTCGTCCGACAGGGACCGGCCGTCGTCGTCACCGTTCCAGCCACCGTGGAACACCGACTCGTCGTCGGAGACGACCGGGACACCATCTCCGGCACCACCCGATCCGTCACCGCCGGCGTCCCTGATCGGCCGGAATCCCTGTTTCTCCGCATGGGCGGCGAACGGCGAACCGAGTTCGGAGGTGAGGTTCTGCGGCGAGGAGTTCTCCTCGTACATACCGCCGATGAACGACGAGGTGAAGGAGAACACCGACCACTCCGCGGGCATACCCGCGGCGTAGGCGCCGAGGTTCTCGCCGACGAAGCCACCGACGCCGGTACCGGCACCCTTCGTCAGGATCAGGCCCGTGCGGTACGGAAGGTTGCTGACGATCCTCGTACCGTCGGGCAGCCGGCTGTCGACGATCCTGCCGAACTTGGTCGTCGCCCACCGGCCGAGCTGGTCGGCGCCGAAGGCGCCCAACGCTCCGGCGGCGCCGGCGATCGTGGCCACGATCGCCGACTTCGCGATGGCGTCGTTGTCGATCCGGGTACGGTTCCCCGCACCGACCTGCGCCGCCTGGATGATGAGCTTGAGCAGTGGCTCCTCGGCCAGGGACTGGGCGATCTCGATGAACATCGCCCGCAGGATGGCCGTGATGATCGCGCGGGCACCGGCGATCACCGCGCCGATCGCCATCACACCGAACAGCGTGGACAGCAGGTAGATCAGCTGCACGGCGAGCAGGATGAGCTGAATCAAGATCATGATCTTGGTTTCCTGCATGTCGGCCGCGCCGTCCCACAGCTCGACGTACCGCTTGTTCGCCTCCTCGACCAGATAGTTCATCGCGTCGACGACCTCGCGGAGATACTTCTCCACCCCGTCCGCGTACTCACCGGACATCGCGGCGGGTACGTCCTTGGCGGCCTTGTCGATCCGGGCCTGTAGGTCCCGGGCGCGATCGCTGAACTGCTGCCACTCCTTGGCCTGCTCCCGCATTCCCGACTCGCTACCGATGGGCCATCGCTGGCCGACCATCACCTCGAGGATCTGGTTCAGCCAGTCGGGAATCTGGACGTCAGACAAGGGAGGACCCGCGTTCTGCTAGCTGTTTCCGGAGGATTCCACGAAGCGCGCGTTCTCCCGGTCGATGACCTCGAACTCGGCGACGCTGGTCAGACCGGAGTCATAGAGCTCCGTGAGGTTGACGCTCGCCGTGCCGGCGCTGTCCAGCACGAGCTGCGCCGGTGGATCGTGCTTCTCGGCGAACTTCTTGCCGTACTTGTCGGTCCCCCACGGCGCGGGGACCACGCTGCGGATGTGGACCACCCCGTCCGCGGCCGTCTTCAGCTCCGTGGCGATCTGCCCGATCTCCCGGAACAGCCGGCGGGCGAGATCGACGTCTATCCTCGTCTCCTCGGCCATCGCCTACTCCGTTCCCGGGGGCGTGCCACCCGGCCGGGATCGCGGCGCGTCGGGCCGCTCGGTCTTGTCCGCCGTGCCGCCCAGCAGCGGGATCAGGTTCTCGAAGCTGGCGGCGAACATCGAGTTCACCACCTGGGTCACGTCGACCTTTCCCTGGGCGAGGTCACCGAGCCCGACGCCCGGCATCACCTGGTGGCCGCTGAGCTGATCCATGGTGGCGAACGCCTGCTGCCGGCCGCGTGAGATCGTCTCGGTGACCAGCGCGCCCAGCTCGGAGGGCGGCATCGTCCGGTACTTGGTATTGTTGAACGACAACTGCACCAGCTCGCCCCGGCCGTCGAACGTCGCCGAGACCACCTTGTTCGGCGACTCCACCATGGTCGTCGTCTCGTCGAGCCGCTGCTGGAACTCCTCCAGCTTGCGCTGTTCCTCCATGTACAGCGCCAGTGCCTCCTCGAGCGTCCCCTTGCCGACCGCCCGTGCATCCGGGGTTTCAGCCATGCCGGTCTCCCTTCGGTGGTGTCTTGCGAATGTCCTTCTGCACCGTCCTGGACTCCTCCTGAACGGTGTTCCGCTGATCGCGGCGTCCCAGCACCGTCCAGCCGCCGTCGGAGTTGCCCCAGGCGGACGGGTCGGTCTGCATCGTGTTGACCGTGCGGCGCTGCTGCATGGCGCCGCCCTCCATGCCCATCCCCATGCCCATCGGCATGAACGGCATCATCGGCGCCCCCATACCCGCCGAGGCGGAAGGCCCGGCACCGGACGGCGGAACGGAGGGCGGGCCACCCGGCTCGTCCTCGCCCACCGCGTGTATCGCCACCGGCCGGAACAGGTCGGTGACCTCGCCGCCGGGCGCGTCCATGAGCTGGATGCCGGTGTCGCCGACCGGCCGGCCCGCCAGCCCCTGTCCCGCCTCCACGAAGATGTCGGACAGCACCTGAAGGATTAGCTGCGCCTGTCTGTCGTACACATCCGAGGTCGCGGGGTTCGCGCCGCCGTGCTGCGCTCTGGCGAGCGCCAGGTCCGCCACGCGCGACCTGCCCGCCGCCAACGCGTCACCGGCGCGGCGCAGCGTGAGCGGCGGGTTCCCGATCTGCAACTCGCGCAGCACCTCGGCGGTACGGACCAGCGGTGCGCGGATCACGTCGGCGGCTCTGGTGCCGTCCGCCTGGTGGTAGGCGTCGTCGATGTCGTCGAGGTGCCGGTCGAACGCGCGCATGAAGTCCCGCAGCACGGCCTCCGCGTCGTCGAAGAGCGCCGCCTGTGCGTAGAGGCTCTGCGGGTCGGCACCCGCCAGGCATCCGGCGACCGCCTCCAGCGTGCCGAGGGCCGGCTGGGGTCCCGATGCGACGGTTCGTTCGGCCATCGCTCACCGCCCCAGCGGGACGCTCGACGCGACATCGTCGCCCTCACCCCACACGCCCTGGTCGCCTTCGATCCAGACGTTGCGCTCGCGGTCGCGCATCATGCCCTCACCGCCCATGCCGCCCATGGGTGGCGGCATCATCGGCATACCGCTCCCGGCGCCCATACCCGGGGACAGACCGGCCGGCACCGCCGCGAGCGTGCTGGGCGCGGAGCCACGGTCGGTGACGGGTGCCAGTTCGAGCGGCGCCCGGCCGGCGCCGTCGTCCGCGGCGCCACCGGGCGCCGATCCGCCGCCGCCCGCGGACGGCACGCCGTCCCCGCCGCGCAGGAAGTCGGAGACGGAGTCGCTGGAGCCGGTCTCCGCGGCGAGCGCGTCGATCGCGTCGGCGGCGGCCTCCTTGGCGTCCTCCAGCGCGTCGACGCGGGCCTGCCGCTCAGGATCGGCGGGGTCGCCGGAGGCCAGCTCCTGCTGGATGAGTTCGTCGATGGAGCCGGTGACGGCCTCCCTGGCGTCGCCCAGCGCGTCGTCCCGCACCTCGCCGGCCGAGGTCTCGTCGTCCGGATCGACCGCGTCGGCCAGGCCGTCGCCGTCCTGATCGGGCTCGTCCGTACCGGCCTCGATGAGGTCGTCGATGGCCTGGTCGGCGGCCTCCTTCGCCTCCTGAAGCGCCTCGTCGCGTTCGGCGTCCGCCGCCGGGTCCGCGCCCTTCTCGTCGATGAGGTCCTGGATCGCCCCGTCCGCGGCCTCCCGCGCGTCTCGCAGCGCGGCGTCCCGGCCGGGGTCGCCTTCGGCGTCCGGATCTTTGGACGACGTGGGCAATCCGTCATCCGATCCCGGGCCCATCAAATCCGCGATGGCCTCGTCGGCGGCCTCCTTCGCCTCCTGAAGCGCCTCGTCGCGTTCGGCGTCCGCCGCCGGGTCCGCGCCCTCCTCGTCGATGAGGTCCTGGATCGCCCCGTCCGCGGCGTCCTGCGCATCGCGCAGAGCTGCGCTCCGGCCGGGGGTGTCCGGCCCGCCGGAGGAGGTGTTCGGCAGACCACCCGCGGAGCCGCCGCCCGTGGTACCACCGCCCATCAGGTCCTCGATGGCCTGATCGGCGGCATCCTGCGCCTCCTCCAGCGCCTCTCGCCGCTCCGCGGCGGCGTCCCGCTCCGGATCGGTGCCGACGGTGGATGGCGTCTTGATCCCACCTCCGCCGGTGAGCCCGCTCGTGCCGCCACCGCTGCCGGCGCCCGCACCGGTGCCCGGACCCGCGTCCTCCGCCGGAGCGCCCGAGCCCCCGCCCATCAGGTCCTCGATGGCCTGGTTCGCCGCCTCCTGCGCGTCCTCCAGCGCCTTGTTGCGCACCGGCGACGAACCCGGGGTGGTGCTTCCGGAACCACCGCCGCCGAGACCGGCGTTGCCGAGACCGGGCGCCTGCGTCCCGGTGCCGCCCGAGGTCGTGCCACCGGAGTCCGTCCCGGCGGCGCCGGACCCGCCGCCCATCAAACCTTCGATGGCGTCGTTCGCCGCTTGCTGTGCCTCTTGGAGAGCGCGCTGCCGTTCACTCGAAGGGCTGTTCCCACCGGAGCCGCCACCGGTTCCGGTCGTTCCGCCGCCTCCGGTCCCGGCGTCGGACGTGGGCGCGGGAAGCGCTTCCTGCGGCATCCCCGGCGTGCCGAGGGAACCGGCGCCGCCGGTATCGCCTCCCGAGGTACCGGGGATGTCGAGGCCGCCACCGGAGCCGGAGCCACCACCGCTCCCGGGGCCGCTACTGGCGGTGTCGAGCCCGGAGCCGCCCCCGCCGGTGCCGAGGCCCCCACCGCCACTCCCGGTGCCCAGCCCGGAGCCACCGCCGGAGCCCAGCCCGGAGCCACCGCCCGAGCCGAGGCCGGAGCCACCGCCCGAGCCGAGGCCGGAGCCACCGCCGGAGCCGAGGCCCGCGCCGCCACCGCCGGTGTTGGTGTTGTTGTTGGTGTTCGGTGGCGTAACGACCGGGTTCGAGTCGTTCGGGTTCGCCTCCATGACGCTGATGACCAGTGGTTTCAACGCGGTTCCCTTGTCCCGGTACTGCTGGGACAACGCGATCATCTCATCCCTGAGCCGCTGCATCATCAGGCGCTCGCCGAGCTGATAGGCGGCCTCGCGGGCGGCGTTGAGCGCGTCGGCGTAGCCGGTGGTGTCCCAGCCGACATCGCTGTAGGCCAGGTCCACGCGCTGCTTGGCGTACTCCTCGAGCTGATCGGTCAGGCGGTGACCGGCCGCGACGATCTGCCAGAAGTTACGCCGGAACACCACGATCGCGTGGCCGACGCCGCCGACCGCGTCGCCATAGTTGGCGAGTGGGGCCTGCACGCCGGTCCGGCTCTTCTCGACGATCGAGTTCACCTTCTGCTCGAACGCGGCGGCGGACTCGCCGGAAAAGTTGGCGCGCACCTCACCGAGGAGCTTCTTCACCTCGTCGTAGAAGTCGCCGAGCGACTTGTGCACCACCTTGTACGACTCCGCGGCGTTCCAGTAACCGGTGTGTGCCGTAGACCCTTCCTGGATCAGGTGCCCGACCACCGGACCGACATCCGTCCACACCTCGAGTTCGGCAAATGTCTGGCCCGTGGGTGGCGCGATGTCGAGCGAGCCGATCTCGTTGATTGCCATACCTAGCCTTCGATCGCGAAGCCGGATTCATGTCGGTGGGCGGCCGGTCATCGTGCGCCGGATGTCGGCATGCAGCCGTCAGGGGCAAGCCGGAGTCGTCAGGGGACGGGCGGAATCGACCGGTCGCCGTCCGGTGGCGTGGTACCGACCGTGACGCCCTTGCCCCACTCGCCCCACTTGGTGAAGTCCACGTCGTCGCTGTCGTTACCCGTGTCGCCGGGCACGTTCAGATATTCGCCGATGTCCCTGGAATCGCCGTCGAACTTGACCGTCACCGTGCCGTCCGAGTTGAACGTCCAGGAATTGTTCCCGGATCCGTCGTCGCCCTTGTCACCGGTGTCGAAGTTCAGACCGGTGCGTCCGGGGTGCGGCGTGAAATTGGCATCGGAGAGGTCGTCCACGATGGACTTGGCCAGGTTGTTGAATTTGTCGACCGAGGCGCTGTTCGAGGTATCGACCGTGGCGAACGCGTTCACCAGTGACTCCAGCGCCATCGCGATCTCCTCACAGGCGATGCGCAGATAGACGCCGTGCTGCACGAGGCCGTCCCGGCGGTCGTCGACGATCGCCCTCAGCCACATGGCGGCGTCGAACTCGCCCGCGTTCGGAGCGTGCTCCTTCAGCTTGGCGAACGTGGGTTCGTAGGTGTCCATGAGTGACTTGAACTTCTTCGCCAACTCCGCGAGCTTGGCGCTGTTCATCGACGTGGTGGCCACGTGCCGCCTTTCCGAGTCGGCCGGTCAGGGCAAGGACGGGACACGGAACGGCGCCCGTGGTGGCGCCGTTCCGGCCACGGTGCGATCAGCCGGCCAGGGCCTGCCCGCCGGCACGGTCCTGATCGCGCATCGCCTCCGCGGACCTCTGCACCTCCATCTGGAGCTGGTCCACGATCACGCCCATGTCGGCGATGTTGGCCTGGATGTTCGCGGCGCGCTGCGCGTAGCTGCTCGCGGCCTCGCCCTCCCATGACCCCAGAGCGGTGGCGGTCTCGCCCCGGAGTTGGTCCACCAGGGCCAGAATGGTGCGGTTGACGCTGCGCATGTTCTCCACCCCCTGCTCCAGCACGGGGTAGTTGTAGGTCATGGTGCCGTCGTACACGTCTTACTCCTCAGGCGCTTCGATGGTGTCCGGTGAACGATTGGTCTCAGAGGCCCGCGAGAATGCCGCCCTGACGGGAGACCTGACCGGCGCTCGCCTCGTCCGTCGAGACGGTGTTCTGCACGTTTCCCTTGACCAGTTCCGACATCTCACTGAGATCGGCGAGAATCACGTGCAGCTCGCTCCTCCACGATTCGTGCGCCCGCTCCAGCGCGATCAGCATCGCGCTCGGTGAGGCGGACTTCATATCCGCGACCACGCCCTCGAAACGCGTCTGCTGCGCGTCGATCTCCGAACGGGTCTCCAGGTGCTGCTGAGCGACGGAATCCGCGACTACCGGATCGAGGCTAGTGCGTCCTGCCATGAGTTCCTCCGGTCCTGCTGCCATGACTCCCCATCGCGCCGCGCCGACGGATGGGCCACCGAACAGATCGTGGCAGGAAATCGAGCGCGATCCCGGCGCGATCGCTACTTCGTGGCCGCTGCCAGGGTCATCCCTTGACAGTTTCCCAGCACGTCAGCGACTCCCGTCACGGGTCGTCAGAGCCGTTTCCGGATCGAGGGCCGGACCGCTGGGAACGAGCGACAACAGTTCGCCGGGGAGATCGACCGGCGCGACGCCGCCGTAGCCGAGCGCGGAGACGGCCTCGCCCGGAAGCGGATACTTCAGCCCGTACTCACACACCAGGAAAAGGGCCCCGACGGCACCGGGGGCATAGCGATTGCGTACCAGCACACCGGTGCCCGCGGGGATGACGGTGCGGTCCACGGTCGTACCCGCGGTCGTCAGCCGGGGCACCGCCACCGCGCCGGTGGCGGCCGACCGGGTCGTCCGCATCAGCGTGACGCCGGTGGTGCCGTCAACGGGGCGGTACCGGACGCAGGGAAGGTCGTCGGGGCCGGGCCGGCCGAGCCGGGGCGGATCCGCCGGATACGGGTCGACGAACTCCGTGCTCGCGGCGACCTCGGTCCCAGCCAGTTCGTCGGCGCGCAGCGGGAGCGGTGCGACCGCGCCGTCCGGATAGACCGTCCGAATGCGCGCATCGGCCAGCGCGAGCGTCGCGACGGTCCGGCTCAGTCGCACCAGCCCGTCGCCCCGGGCGAGATAGAGCGTGACATCGCCGGTGGCCTGATTGCGTACCTCGAACACCTGCCCCACCACGCTGCCGCGACCACCGAGTTCCGGGCCCGGCTGCCCGCGCCCGTCGACCTGGGGGAACGCCAGATCCCGGCCGGCGGGAATCGGATTCAGCCAGGCCGCGGAGACCTTGATCGGCTCCACGGCGGCGTATCCGAGCGCGACCGTGACCTCGGGGGCGGCGAGCCGGTACCGGCGGCCCTGTGCGACGAGATACGTCTCCTGGCCGGCGCGTACCAGGAAGCCCTCCGCGTCCGCGACCGGTTGCAGCGACGGCGGTTCGTGCAGGAACAGCACGCTGGCCGGCGCGGTCTCCGGCTGCGCGCAGAGCGTCCACGCCCCGGTGTAGAGCTTGTCCGCCGCCGGCAGTGAGTCTGGTGCGTCGGGAATGCCGATCGGCGTGCCCACCGTCACCTGCGTGAGCGAGCTGCGCGACACGCTGACCACCCGGAACTGCGCACTCTCCCCGATCACGAGTCGCGCCGACGCGTAGTTCAGCACCGGACGAAGCTGACCGCCCACCATCAGGTAGCGGGCACCGGTCTCCTTCACCACGATCAGCACGCCCGGCTCACGCCACGACGAGTCACCGCCGGGCCGGAACAGTCCGTAGATACCGAATCCGCCGGCGATGACCAACGCGAGCAGCAGCCCGATGACGTAGCCCAGCACCGGGCGCCGATTGGGCGGCTCGTACGCGTCCGGCCTGCCGTGCATGACCGCCGACGTGAGCCGGCCGACGACGTAGAAGTACGCCTGTACCTGATCCTTACGTGACTGCATCAGCTCGCCCAGGCCCGGACCATCTGATAGACGCCCAGCACCGCCCCGAGCACCGGCAGCAGCGCGGTCGCCACCAGGATCTCCGCGATGTCCACCGCCCGGCCCCAGTACGGGCGAAGCCGGCGGCCGGGAAGCATCACGCTCAGCGCCAGCAGCGCGCCGCCATAGGCGATCAGGCTCGGCACCAGCACCGCCGCGCGCACCGGCGCCGTCTGGTCCAGCGCGAGGCGGTGGAGCACGAACAGCACCAGCGCCGCCGCCGGGACCATGGTCGCCCACCGGGGCACCATGCCGTCCACGTGCCGCGCTCGCATGAACAGCAGCGCCGCCACCAGGGCCCCCATGATCGCTTCCCAGCCGCCACCGGGCAGCACCAGTACCCCGCCGAGCAGCATCTGCGCGACACCGAGGCCGATGGACAGCGCCGCGAGATACCGCACGCCCACCGCACCGCGCTCCACGACCACGACGTGCGGAGCCGGGTCGATGTCCTCGCTGAGCTCCTCCGGTTTGCCCGGCAGCATCGGCAGCGCCAGTCCGCCCAGCCGGAACGCCGCGGCCGGCAACAGGATCGCCACGATCAGGCTGACGGACAGCCCGATCGCCGCGGCGCTCTGCTGCGTCACGCCGCTGATCGCCGCGATCATCGCCGGCAGCGCGGTGACCGCGCAGCACAGCATGACCGCGACGAAGACCAGCCCCGAGTCGGAGACCGCGGTCAGGCCCGCGGCCAGGGCCAGCATCGCGGCGAGCGCCGCCAGGGACACCGGCACGGCAAGGCCGGCGGCCGGTGCGGCCGCCATCGCGACGGTCCAGCCGGCGACCGCCGCGTACACGGCCGCGACGACGGCCAGGGCCGTGCCGGCCGCCGTGTCCCGGATCGCCCGGCTCACCACGCCGGCCGCCAGCAGTAGCAGGATCGCCGCGCCCACCGCCACCAGGCACCGGGTCAGCGCCGGGCCCTCGGTGGTGAGGACCGCCGCGCCGCACAGCAGCACCAGCGTGGCCATCACCAGCAGCATGAACCTCGTCCGCGCCACCGACCAGCGATGTGGATGCCGGCGCACCTGCTCACCGACGCCGTCGACGAGATCGTCGAAATCGATCGGTGGCAGGTGATCCGCGCGCGGCCGCAGGTACACGGTCTCGCCGTCGACCAGGTTGAGTTCCACGGCGGTACGGTCCTCGTCCAGCGGTGGCTGCCCGAGGCGCTGCACCACCCAGCCGTCGTGCTCGGTGCCGTGGTCGGCCGACTCCGGATGCATCCGCGTCAGGATCACCGGCAACAGGTCGCCGAGCGGCACCTCGCCCGGCAAGGCGAGGTCGGCGCCGTGTGACCCGAGCACGAACCGTAGCCTCACCGGCGCCGCTATGCGATGCTTGGTCCGCTCTTCCATCGGTGTGTTCCGGTTCCTTCCTGCCAGGGCCAAAACCGCCACACGACCCAAGACCGTAGGCCAGACCGACGGCCGCACCGGCCACCGCGGACATGTTGCCGTCCCGGACTCGGGAAAGCCCTCGCCGAAGGAGAGCAGAACGTGGGCACGGTCGTGTTCACCCGCAAACCACGCCGCACGGGACCCACGCCACCGGCCGACGAGATCACGTTGCAGGAACCTCCCGTCGTACCGGAGCCCGCCGAGCGCGGCATCAGCGCCGTGCTCATGTACGCCCCGATGGGCATCGCCTCGCTCGCGATGGTCCTGATGTTCCTGCGCCCGAACGCCGGAGCACTCGCCTACGTCGGCGTCTCGCTCATGGTCATCTCGTCGGTCGGCATGGCGATCGTGCCGCTGATCCGCGCCGCCGGGCAGCACAAGCACCGGCTCAACGGCGAGCGCCGCGACTACCTGCGCTATCTGGGCCAGACCCGCCGCAGGGTACGGGCCGCGCTGGCCGAGGAGCGCCGGGCGGCCCGATGGCAGCACCCGGACCCCGGCTCGCTGTGGTCGATGGCGCTCAGCCAGCGGCTCTGGGAGCGCCGGCCCGCGCACGACGACTTCGGTGAGATCCGGGTGGGTCTGGGCACCCGCCGTTCCACGCTGCGGCTGCTGCCACCGCAGAGCAAACCGGTCGAGGAACTGGAGCCGCTGGCCGCACACGCCCTGCGCCGTTTCCTGCGCGCCTATTCGACGCTGCACGACGCGCCGATCGCCCTGTACCTGCGCGGGTTCTGCCGTATTCAGTTCCAGGGGCGGCCGGGCTGCGTACGCGCCCTGCTACGTGCGATGCTGTGTCAGGCGGTCGTCGCCCACGCCCCGGGTGAGGTGCGGGTGCTGCTGGCCGTCTCCCCCGCCACCCGGGACGCCTGGGACTGGGCGAAGTGGTTGCCGCACGCGCAGGACGACGCCGCACCTGAGGTGAGCGGCACCCGGCGGCTGCTCGCCGACGACATCGCCGGCACGGAGGAGCTGCTGGTCGCGGCGGGACTGCCGGACCGGCCCGGTTTCGAGCCGGATACCCCGGTCACCGGACCGGAGCCGCTCGTGCTGATCGTGGTGGACGGGCAGACCGTGCCCGCCGGTCACCGGATGGCCGTCGAGGGGTACCGCAACGTCCTCGTGTTCGACGCCGGTGGAGCCATGACCTGGGAGGCCCGCCCGCACACGCTGTATCTCGAGGTCGACGAGCAGGAGCTGCGTACCGTCACGTTCGACCACCTCGGCAAGACCACGACCAGCCGGCTGTGCCGCCCCGACCGGATGAGCGTGCGGGCCGCGACCACTCTGGCCCGGTCGATGGCCCGGTACCGCCTCGGCCAGGGCGGTGGCGCCGACGAGCCGCTGGACACCCATTACGACCTGGCCGGCCTGCTGCGCCTGGGCGACCTGGAGGAGTTCGACCCGGACGGCTACCGGTCCGACCGGTCCGCCGGCGGGCGACTGCGGGTGCCGATCGGCATCTCGACCACGGGTACCCCGATCGAACTCGATCTGAAGGAGGCCGCCGAGGGTGGCATGGGCCCGCACGGCATGCTGATCGGCGCCACCGGTTCGGGCAAGAGCGAGCTGCTGCGGACGCTGGTGCTGGCGCTGGCGGCCGCGCACTCCTCGGAGGAGCTCAACCTCGTGCTGGTGGACTTCAAGGGCGGTGCCGCGTTCCTCGGCTTCGACCGGCTGCCGCACACCTCCGCCGTGATCACGAACCTCGCGGACGAGCTGCACCTCGTCGACCGCATGCAGGACGCGCTCGCCGGCGAGCTGACCCGGCGGCAGGAACACCTGCGCGCGGCCGGGAACTACGCCTCGCGCCGGGACTACGAACGGGCGCGCGCGGATGGCACCCCGCTGGAACCGATGCCGGCCCTGCTCATCGTGGTCGACGAGTTCACCGAGATGCTGACCAGCAAGCCCGAGTTCATCGACGTGTTCGCCATGATCGGCCGGTTGGGCCGAAGCCTCGGCGTCCACCTGCTGCTCGCCAGCCAGCGCCTCGACGAGGGACGCATCCACCAGATCGAGTCGCACCTGTCGTACCGCATCGGCCTGCGCACGTTCTCCGCCATGGAGAGCCGCAGCGTGCTCGGCGTACCCGACGCCTACGAACTGCCCAACGTTCCGGGCAACGGCTACCTGCGGCCGGACACTCAGACGCTGATCAGGTTCAAGGCCGCCTACTCCTCCGGACCCTACCGGCCGCCGAGCCGGCACCGGCGCCGGCTGGTACAGGGCTCGCTGGCCTCGTTCAACGCCGCGAACACGCCGCCGTCGGAGATCGCCGATCCGGACCCCGAGCCGGAGGAGGCCGAGACGCCGGGCGAGAGGCCACCCATTCTCGCGGACGTGCTTCTGGACCGGCTCCGCGGCCACGGCCCCGGCGCCCATCAGGTGTGGCTGCCGCCGTTGAAGGAGAGCGCCACGCTGGAACGGCTGCTGCCGCCGCTGGCCGATCATCCCCGGCTGGGGCTGCGACCGGTCGGGGAGTATGACACCAGCCGGCTCACCGTGCCCGTCGGCCTGGTCGACATCCCCGCCCAGCAGCGCCGGGAACTGCTGGTCGCCTCGCTCGGTGGCGCGCGCGGCAATGTCGGCGTGGTCGGCGGCCCGCAGAGCGGCAAGAGCACGCTGATCCGCACGCTCATCTGCGCGCTGGCGCTCACCCACACGGCCGAGGAGGTGCAGTTCTACTGCCTCGACTTCGGCGGTGGCGGCCTGACGTCCCTGGCGCGGCTGCCGCATGTCGGCAGCGTGGCGGGCCGGCTGGACCGGGACCGGGTCAACCGCACCGTACTGGAGATGACCAGCCTGCTCGCCCGCCGCGAGCAACTGTTCACCGAGCACGGCATCGACTCCATCGACAGCTACCGCCGGATGCGGCGCGACGGCCTGCTCCGCGACAAGGACCCGTACGGAGACGTGTTCCTGGTCGTCGACGGCTGGTACACCGCCCGGCAGGACTTCGCCGAGCTGGACGACCGATTCGGTGAGCTCGCCGCGCGCGGTCTCGGCTTCGGCATCCACCTGGTGGTCTCCTCCGGCCGGTGGTCGGAGATCCGCCCGTGGTTGCGCGATGTGCTGGGCACCCGCTTCGAGCTACGCCTCGGCGACCCGGTCGACTCCGAGGTCAACAGCCGCGCGGCCGCCACCGTGCCACCGATCCCGGGCCGCGGCATCACCACCGACCGGTTGCACTTCCTCACCGCGCTTCCGCGCATCGACGGCTACGGCGGTGTCGAGGATATCGCCGAGGCCACCGCGGAGCTGGTCGCGGCGCTGGACACGCCCACGGCTCCGCGCGCCCCGCGCGTGCATCTGCTGCCGGACCAGTTGCGCGCCGGCGAGCTGCCGCGTCCGGGATCGCCGTCCCGGGAGGCCGACGTGCACGTACCGATCGGCATCGACGACGTCCGGCTCGAGCCGTACTGGCACGACTTCGACACCAACCCGCACTTGCTCATCTTCGGCGACACGGAGACCGGGAAGACGAATCTCCTGCGCCACATCGCCCGCTCGGTCGCACGGCACTACCCGCCCGGCGAGGCCCGCGTGGTCTTCGGCGACTTTCGCCGGGAGTTGCACGACGCCATCCCGGAGCCGCACCAGATCGGCTACTCGATGGCCGCCGAACGGCTCGCCGCCACCATGCAGGAGGCCGCGAGCGTCCTTCAGAGCCGGGTTCCGGGCCCCGAGATCGCACCGAGCCGGCTGCCTCGGCGGGACTGGTGGACCGGTGGACGACTGTTCATCATCATCGACGACTTCGAGCTCATCGAGGGCGGACAATCACCGTTGCAGCCGCTGCTGCCACTGCTGCCGCAGGGCGCCGACATCGGGCTGCACCTGATCATCGCGCGCGGCACCGCCGGCGCCTCCCGGGCGATGGCGAACCCGGTGATCCGGCGTGCCTGGGAGCTGGGAACCCCAGCCATGCTGTTCTCCTGCCCTCGGGAGGAGGGGGCGTTCCTGGGCTCGCTGAAGCCGCGCACGCTGCCGGCCGGGCGAGCCCAGTACATCAACCGCCGTCGTGCCGTCCGGCTGGTGCAGACGCCGATCTCCGAGGCGCCGCCGGTGGCCGAGGGCTGACCCGGCCGCGAAAGCGCACTGTGCGGGCCGGGCGCCAGCCACGGCGCCGGCCCGCCGGCCACAACACCGCCGTGACCGCCACGAGCCCGGTCCCGGCGAGGGTCACCCCGGCTGCCAGCGCCGTCAGCCGGGGCCCGACCGCATCGTGCGGCGGAAGATCCGGCCGCGGCACGCGCATCGGCGGCAGCGACGCGACCGGCGTGTCCTCCTCCGGCAGCACCGCCGACACTGCCGCGAGCGGGTTCACCACCCCCCAGCCCACGCCGGCATCGGGCATGGCGGCGGCCGGATGGTCGGCGGTCGCGGTCAGACGATCGCGGACCTGGGCCGCGGTGAGGTGCGGCCGGTAGGCACGCACCAGAGCGGCGGTGCCGGCCACGAACGGAACGGCGTAGCTGGTGCCGCTGCCCTCCCAGTGCCCGGGACCGCGCGGCCCGACGCTGGCCACGTCCACGCCGGGCGCGACCAGGCGCAGATGCGGGCCGGTCTGGGAGAAGGTGGCGAGTTCACCGGTCGAGGTGATGGCGCCGACGGCCAGCACCGTGGGAAGCGCGGCGGGATACGCGGTCATGGTGCCCGTGTCCGCGCCGTTCGCGGCGGCGGCGACCACGACCACGTCCTTGGCCTCGGCGTAGGCGACGGCCTCGACCAGCGACTGCTCCGGTGTGGTGGTGCTCGCCGAGATGTTGATGACCCGGGCCCCGCCGTCGACCGCGGCGCGGATCCCCCGGGCCAGCAGCGCGGCCGTACCGTCGTCGGCGGCGTTCGCCACCCGGATCGGCAGGATGCGCGCCTCGGGGGCGACGCCGGCGAACCCGGTGCCGTCGGCCGGCGCCGCCGCGATGATGCCCGCGATGAAGGTGCCGTGGCCGAAGCAGTCGTCCGCAGCGCCGTCCTCGGCGGCGGTGGTGAGGTCGGCGCCGCGCAGTACCCGGCCGGCCATCTGTGGCGTGGACGCGTCGACGCCGGTGTCGACGATACCGACGACTACGCCGTCGCCTCGGGTGAGCTCCCACGCCCGCTCGGGCGCCAGCCTGGCCTGTGCCCACGGCACGCCGGTCTCGGTGGTGGTCGGCGCGGGCAGGCAGCCGTCGCCGGAGGGCAGCGGCGACGGTTCCGCGGCGCAGGCCGGTGACCACGACACGGTCGCGGCCGCGACAACCGCCGCGGCCGCGCACGCGAGCCGGCGGCCGCTCACCGGGGGTCTCCGAGCGGCACCGCGACCAGCCGCCGGGCGACGTCAGGCTCGTCCAGCCGCACGGGTGCGCGGAGGCGGCGCTGCGCCAGGCGCCGGTCGAGCCGCTGCTGGACCGCGTCATCGGTCTCCGCACTGACCTCCGTGATGTCCTCCGGCGGCAGCTCGCGCAGCAGAACAGCCACCGCGGGCTGGTCCGGTGGCGGATCGCCGTGTTCGGCGCGACGAACCGCCAGCACGCGATATCGGGTTCCGGGTGGCAGGACGGCCTCGTCGAGGCTCCGTCCGGGGGTCAGCACGGACGCCCGCCGGGCGGTACGCGGCCAGATCAGGTAGTCCACGTCCGCGTCGGCGACGGTCACCTCACCGGTGGCCGCGACGCTGCGGAACACCGGGTCGGTCACGACGGTGCCGGCCGGGTAGACCAGTTCCGGTTCCTCGCCCAGAGTCGCCTGGCACAGCACCGCCCGCCGGTGCAGCGGTAACCGGTGCAGGCCGGACAGCAGGCACGGCAGGTAGCCGGGCAGGCGCGGCGCGGTTCCACGGCGCAGGCTCTCGTTCAGGCCGATGGCGCCGTCGCCGGAGTCACCGAGGTAGACGCTGACCGCCACCAGGTCCGTCTTCGCGCCAGCGGACTCGTCGCTGCGCAGCGCCGGCCAGGTGGACAGCGCGGCGTTGACGGTCGTGAGGTGGTTGGTGTGGTGCCGTCCCAGCGCACTGGTGAACGCCGCCTGCTCCTCCTCGGTGCTGTCGCGCAGCGCCGGTGCGAGCCCGGGCGATTCCGGAGGAAGCGACAGGCGGGGGCGGCGCTGCCGTCGTGGTGCCGACGGCGACGTGCTCTCCGTCGTGGAGGCGCCGGGCGGCGTCGGTGCGCCGCCCGAAGGCGGATCCGGCGGCGCGCTCGCGCCCTTGAGCGCTGGGCCCTTCCTGCCCTGCAGCGGCTCCGTCGTGCCCACTGCGACGGCGGCCGGCAGGTGGTCGTCTTCGCCCGTGGGCGAGGACATCATCGCCATCACGATCTCGAACGACGCCGGCGGCGCGAACGACGCGGCGGACGGCACCGCGGGCTCCGCGGCGACGGGCTCACCGGACCAGCCGGTTCGTGCGCGCGGTGTCGGCTCCGCCGGTGATCCGAACTCGGCGGCGGCGGAGGAGACGAGTTCGGTCAGCCGCTGCGCGGCCAGCCGTCCGGCGAGGCGCAGCCGCAACGTGTCCGCGTGCGCGGCCGGCATACCGCGCAGCAGCGGCCGCAGGACGTTCAGCAGCCCGTCCGGTACGGTCAGGCCTGGGCTCCCGACCGTCAACGTCGCGTGCCGGGGGTCGAACATCGCGACCGCACCACCGGTGAACATCCCACGCGGGCGCACCAGGATGCCACCGGGCAGCACCTCGGCGATCGCGGGCGCGTCGTCGCCGGCGTGGTAGACACGCATGCCGAGATGCCGCCAGCCGGAGCCGAACAGTGCGGCGCCCACCGAACCCAGGGCCGTGGCCGTCGGATCGACGGGGATGAGGTGGCCGAGCCGTGCGGAGAGTTCGTTGAGCCAATGCGGGTCGATGGTCCCCGTCGCCGCCCACCGTATCGACGCCGCCGGGCCCAGCCGCGCGAACAACACCGCCACCTCGGCTGCCTCCGCGGCCGGGGTGTCCGCGACGTCGAGGATCAGCGTGGGATGCTGAAGATCCATCGGCACCCGCGGCGTCCCGGCCAGTAATTCCGTCGCAGGCCGGCGCCCGTCGGACAGCACGACCCCGGCCGGCACGGCGCGTGCCAGCAGCCCGCCGATCGTCATCGGCAGCGCGGGCAGAGCCGCCTCCCACTCCGGAACGGGGAACCGCTCGCCGCCCGCCTCGGTGGTGCCGTCCGGGCGGAAGATCCGCCAGGCGCCGGCGGATGTGGTCCGCGCCAGCATCGACCCCGTCTCGGCCACCAGGACCTCCCCCGCGGGCGCCACCAGGGTGACTCCGGTCCGCCGGGCCAGGCCGGTCAGCCAGCCGCCGGTGCGGTCCGGGTGGCCGGCACCGGCCGCGGCGACCCAGACCCGGAGCGGGCGGCCCGGTGTACCGGCGCAGAGCATCTCCGACACCTCACGGACGAGATCGGCGGAGTCCGGGTCGTGCCGGGCCGCCGCGGCCAGGACCACCGGTTCGCCGGAGACGGCCAGGACGTTCAGCGCCTTCCAATGCTCGTACGGTCCTTTTGCGGCGTCTGCCAGGAGCGCACCGGCGCCGTGCCACTCGACGGCGATGCCGGCGGTCCGCACGCCGTCCCCGGTTCCGGACAGCCTCATCCGTGGTGTTCCCTTCTGCGCCGCGGCCAGCACCGTACGCGCACGTTCAGTCGCCGGTGCCGCGGGTCCGAGGCGACGACGGCGCCGGTGTCGTCATTGATCGTGAAAGAGGGCCAGGTCCGCCGGTACGGCGTCGGCCACCGCCGCTGCCTCGGGTGCTGGGCCGGCGGACCGCCGTCGTACCGGCCGTACGCCGGTGCCGGGCCTACCGCCCCCGCCCGCGGTGAGGCCCGCCATGAGGTCCTTCGGCGCGGCCGCGAGCAGTGACAGCAGGTCCAGCAGCCGGTCGAGCGCGTCCCGGCATGCCGGGCAGGCAGCCGTGTGCCTGCGCACCCGCTCGCTGTCCGCGGCGGCGAGCTTGTCCAGGACGTAGAAGCCGAGGTCGGCACGGACTACGGAATCACGGCAGGTGGCGTCCCTCACACCACACCGACCACGTCGCCCTGGTCCCAGCTCACCGGGGTCTCCCCTCAAACCCGGATGGGCACGTGCCCGGGTCCCCCGGCGTGTCCGGCGGTATGACGTTCCGCCGACGGAAACGGTTCACCGTGGCCGGAGCGGGCCCGGCATCTCAGGGGAAGGGATAGCCGCGCTCCTCGAGCACCTGCCGCAGCGCACGCAGCGCGTGGAAGGTGCGAGATTTGACCGTACCGACCGGAATCCCGAGGTTCGCGGCCGCTTCCGCGCCGGACCGGTCATGGATGAAGACCTCGATCAGCACCGAACTCAGCCGCTCAGGCAGGGACTGGATCGCCGCGTACAGCTCATGTGCGTCGACCACGTGGCCGGTCCGGTCGCCCTCCACGACCAGTTCGTCACCCCACTGGGCGACGAGGTCGACCCGGCCGTGATGCCGGTGCGAGTCGATGGCGAGATTACGTGCCACGGTGAACAGCCACGCCCGGCTGAAGGTGCCATCCGGGTTACGTGATTCGGGCTTGCGCCATGCACGCAGCAGCGTCTCCTGCAGGATGTCCTCGGCACGGTGGGCGTCACCGCTGGTCATCCGCAGGAGGAAGCGAAGGAGTTCGGGTCCCTGAACGTCGTACAGTCGCCGTAGCTCCTGCCCTTCGTCCTCGCTCAGCGCGGCGTAGCCGTCCGCCGGCGCCGCTTCCACCGGCGCAGTCCCGTGGGCCGGATCCTTTCTCGGACCGTTCACCGGAGGTGGTTTCGCCGTCTCGGAGTTCTCACGTCTAGTGAACCTACCAAGGTCGGACCGCTCGTCGGGCCGAGCGGTCGCTGTGCTGAACCGTCACAATCCCGGAGTGTCCTCACGCCGGTCAGAACGCGTGGATCACCGGCGGCCCTCCATCGTGGACGCACCACGATCTTAACGCGGCGTTCATGAGCGACGATCTTCCCCGACCGTGGCTGGGTCCCCGCCGTGGCATGGCCTGGGCCGGTCGACGCAGTCGTGATAGGCGGTGAGCGTCCCGGCCGTCCGGCCGTTCCCACGGCGACGAGAACAGCAGTGAACATCAGCCTGGCGAGGTGCTGTCACGCGGCACGTCCGTGCACTCATCGACCAGATGCCTCACATCCGCCGGGCTGAGACACTGCAACGACCACACAACGTTCTGGCATTCCTCGCGCTCCCGCCGGCAGGTGGCGCACCGGTCCAGGTGACGGAGGGTGCTCAGCTTCGCAGCGCCGGTGAGCCTGCCGAACACGAGCAGGGCGACGTTGTGCCGCGACTCGCGGTCGTCGCAGTACGATATCGGCCCACCGTGACCGCCTCGCGGCACTCGTCGGTGCACTCGCTTCTCCCTCGTGATAGGCCGTCTTCGGACCGGACGCGGCCGCACCGATGCCGGCGGCCCGACGAGCCGCCGGGCCGAGACGCACGAACCGCGCCCACGACGAGGGCGCCTCGAACACGCGCAGCTCGTCGTCGCGGCGTGATCTCCGTACGTTCCCTTGCTCCATGCGCTTCGTCCTCGCTCGCCGGTGGTGTCGTCGCCGGCCGGTTTCTCGGGGCCGTGGCGCCGCTGGATTACGGCCCACGTCCGGCGTCGTAGCCGATACCGGTCTCGGCGTCCGCCGTCGGTAGACGATCGAGGCGGTGGCACGGTTCATCGACGCGGCGTCATCGGGCCTTCTCCACGATGTCGGCGGCCCGGGCTGCGGCCTCGCCCTCCGCGTGCAGTCGTGCGGCCAGTTCGGCGGCCCGGTCCCGGTACGTTCCGGCCAGCACTCGCTGCACGCCGCGGAGCAGGCGTTGCTCGGTGAGGTCGGCGAACCGCAGGCGATCACCGGCCCCAAGGCGGCGCAGGCGCTCGCCCCAGAACGGCTGGTCGGAAAAGACCGAGCAGACCAGGGTCGGCAGCCCCGCGGCGATCGAGGCATAGGTGGTGCCCGCCCCACCGTGGTGCACGGCGGCCCGGCACCGCGGGAACACGGAGGCGTGGTCCAGCTCACCCTCGATCCGGACGTCGTCGTCGCCGGCCTCCGTCACCTCGCTCCATCCCGCGCCGACCAGGGCGCGCCGGCCGAGAGTGGTACTCACCCGCCGGATCATGTCCAGGGTGGTACGCGGGTCGGCGACCGGCATGCTGCCGAAGCCGAAGTAGATCGGCGGGTCTCCCGCGTCCAGCCAGGCCCGCAATGCGGGGTCGATGCCGGCCATGCCGAGTCGCCGGCGGGCAGCCGGGTCCGGTGACAGAAACCCGACCAACGGGCGGCGCGGAGACCAGCCGGCCAGTTCGGGCACGAGTACCGGGCTGTACGCCTGCACCTCCGGGCTGCCCATCCGCCGCAGCCGCTCGGGGGTCGGCTCCGACGACGGCGCCATCCCGAGGCGCCGGCGCAGCGCGGCCACGCCGGGGCCGAACGCCTTCCAGTGCGCCCGCCCGGCCACCCGATGGGTGAGGGTGTTGACCGCCGCGGGCAGCCGCCGCGTGCTGACGAAGTAGGACGGCAGCGCCGGATTGGGTCGCCACGGTGCGTAGTGCAGGCACACCAGCGGCACGCCCGCCCACTCGGCGATGGTGGCCGCGTCGTCCTCGGTGAGCCGCCCGGTCACAATCACGTCGGCATCGCGGGTGGCGGCCAGCAGCGCGGTGTGGATGCTGTCGAGTGACTCGGCGCGCTTACGAGCGGCTCCGGCGAGGTACTGCCGCACGTTTCCCGCGGCCAGCCAGCGCTGGCCGTCCGGAGATTGCAGGAACTCCCGGGCGTTGACGCCCGCGGAGACGGTGGGCACGCCCGCCCGCAGGCCGAACGACACCAGATCGTCGGGCACGGCGAGCACCACGTCGTGTCCGCGGCCGACGAGTTCGACACCGAGGGTGACCATCGGTTGCACATCGCCACGGCTGCCGATGCTCAACAGCGAGATTCGCACATTCGCCCTTCCTCTCGGGGGTTCAGTGCGAGACTCCGCCCGGCCGTAACCACTCGAAAGGCCAGGCCCTGATCGCAGGTGATCATCGCGCTCGTGAACCGTTCACCCCGGCTCGGTCGTCTCCCGCCGGTGCGCCCTGCCCATCCGCACCGGACAAGGCGATCATGAGCACTACCTGTAACGAGTCGATCACCGGCGTGTGCTCCGTGGGCTCGCAGAGCCTGGGGAACCACATCCAGGCCGCGCGCGACCGCGCCTTCGTCGGCCGCACGCGGGAACTCGGACTGTTCAGAGCCGCACTGGATCCCGGTTACACCGGTCCAGCCGTGTTCTTCGTGCACGGAGCCCGCGGTAGCGGGAAGTCGGCCCTGTTACGCCGGTTCGGGCAGGAGGCCACCACCGCCGGACGGCAGGTGGTCACCGTGGACTGTCACCACCTGCGGCCCGACCCGCAGGCCTTCGAGGCCGCGGCGGCGGAGGCGTTCCGCGAGAGGCGCGCGCTGCTGATCGACGGGTTCGAGGTGTGCGACGCGCTGGAGGACTGGCTGTGGCGCGGCTTCCTCGAACGGCTGCCGGCGGACACGATCGTCGTGATCGCGGGCAGCCGGCCACCGAGTGTGCTGTGGCAGACCGACCCCGCCTGGATCAACGGGCTTCGCGTGCTGCGGCTCAACGCCCTTTCCCGGGACGAGGCCGAGGAGCTGATGGCCAGGTGCCACGTACCATCCGGCCATCGAGAGGCACTGTTCCGCTTCTCCGGTGGCCTGCCGTTGCCCCTCACCATCGGCTGCACCGCGGCGATGCGCGAGCCGGACCGTCCGGAGGCGTGGATCGGGTATCGTCCCGGATCGGGATGGGTCCTCAGGGACCTCATCGGTGACGTGCCGTCCTCGGCGCATCGGCGTGCGCTGGAGATCGCCGCGCTGGTGGTGCACACGACCGAACATCTGCTGCGGGAGACCTGCCCCGGCGACGCACCGGGCCTGTTCGCGTGGCTCCGCCGGCAGCCCTACGTCGAGGCCGGGGAGCGAGGGCTACGGCTGCACGACAGCCTGCGCGAGCTGATCACCAATGATTTTCGGTGGCGAGATCCCGTGCGGGCGCTCGCCACCGCCCGGCAGGTGGGCGACCGTCTGATGGCCCGCGTCGCGGAGGCCAGTGGCACGACGGCACTGCTGTCGTTGATCGAGGCGATCTACCTGCGCCGCTCGGACCCCGGCATCCGCCGTCTGATGGCGTGGAGTGACCACGCTGGTGTCCAGACGGACGGCTACCGTCCCGGCGACCACGCGCACCTGCACCGGATGGCCGCGGAGGCCGGGTACTCGGCGGCCATCGTGGAGTTCTGGCTGCACCGGCAGCCCCGAGCGTTCCTCGTCTACCGAGATGCTCCGGCCGGCCGGCCGGTCGGCTTCATCGCCCAGTTGGAGCTGTCCCGGCGGAGTCCCATGGAGGTACGCGCGGACCCGTTCGTGCGAGCGGTCTGGGAGCACGTCGAGCGGGAGCGGCCGCTGGAGCAGGGCGATCGCATCGCCGTCCACCGGTTCGTTCTGCCACCCCGCCAGCACGCACCGTCCGCGGCACAGGATCTGCTGCTGGCGCGCATCCCGATGTCGGCCTTCCAGGACCGGGCGATCGCCTGGTCCTTCACCCATCTGGCACGGGGCGGGCCGGCCGCACCGTTGTTGCGGCTGTTCGGCCATCACCGGCTCGACGGCGAGCAGGGGGCGGGCTTCGCGCACGACTGGCGCGCGATCCCTCCCGAGGAATGGGCCGATCGCCTCGTCGATCGCCTACTCGACCAGCCGACGCCACCACCGCCGGTGACCCTGACCCGGCCGCGGTTCGACGCGGCGGTGCGCGACGCGCTGCGGGACTGGCACAATCCCGCCCTCCTGGCCGAAAATCCGCTGATCGGTACCCGGCTGACGGGAAAGGCGCGTACCCAGGCCGATCAGGTCGACGCGCTTCGCAGGGCGCTGGCCACGGCCATCCGGGAACTCGGCGGCACCCATCGGCGGATGATGCGCCGTACCGTTGTCGAGGCGTCCTATTTGGAACCCGACGGCTGTCGCGAGCGCGACGCGTACCGTCTGGGCATGTCGCTGAGCACCCTGAAGCGGTATCTGCGCGCCGGCATCGCGGACGTCGCGGACCAGCTATGGGCACAACACAACCGGCCGGCAGCGTGATCCGGGCCGGGACGCGCCGGACATGCGGCGCGCCCCGGCCCGGGCCGGCTCATCGGCAGAGGGCCGTGTCCACCGCGTCGAGGACGTGCTGTGCGGCCGGCTCACTTTCCGGCAGCGCGGTGACGACCACGGTCACCGCTCGGCCGTCGTCCGTGGCACCGCCGCGGCTCTCGAAGCCGGGGATGTCCCCACCGTGGCCCCAGACCAGACCGCCACAGGTCAGCGGCGTGCTGAACAGGCCGAGACCGTACCGCGCACCGGCCCACGTGCCCGGCGCCTCCACCGTGGTACGCATCTGCGCCAGTTCCGCGGTGCCGAGGAGCTTGCCGCCCAGCAGCGCCCGGAAGAACGCGTTGATGTCCCGCGGCGTGGAGACGATCTGTCCGGCCGCCCATGCCCAAGACGGGTCCAGGTCGGTGATGTCGCGCAGCGGTGCGCCGGGAGCAGGACGGTGGTAACCGTTCGGGTGCGCCCCACGGATCTCCTGCTCGCCGACTGGCGGGAAGTACGTGTCACGCAGACCGGCCCGGCGGATGATCCGGTTGGTGATCTCCTCCGCCAGCGGCCGACCGGTCACCCGCTGAATAATGAGACCGGCGAGAAGGTAGTTGGTGTTGTTGTACTCCCAGCGGGTCCCGGGCTTGAATCCGGCCGGGTGGGCGAGCGCGATGTTCAGCAGTTCGTACGGCTCGTAGTAGCGGTGCTGGATGCCGAACCAGTCCCCGCCCATGATGGCGGTGTAGTTGGGCAGGCCGCTGGTGTGCTGCAGTAGCTGCCGCACCGTGATCGACCGACCGTCGATACCGTCGCCGCGGACCAGGCCGGGCAGGTACGTCTCGATCGGCTCATCGAGACCCACCTTTCCCTCACCCACGAGCTGGAGCACGGTCACCGCGGTGAACGTCTTGGTGGTGCTGCCCACCCGGAACCGGCCGTTGACCGGCACCCTGGCCTTGCTGGCCAGGTCACCGACCCCCGCGGTGTAGTCACGCACGCGGCCACCGCGGCCTTGAACGGCCGCCATCGCGGCGGGGAAACCGTCACTGATCAGCCGGTTGAGGTCCCGCTGCACCGCGTCGGCCGGGGTGGCGGCCACGGCCGTCGGCGCGGAGCCGGCGATGCCGGCGGCGACCGTCACGGCCACGGCGGCGGCGAGGACCGCGGTCACCCGGCGCGTGTGCGGCGCGGGCCGCGGGGCCCTATGACGTTGGAACACGAAGTCTCTCCTTCGGATACGCCCTTCGGGCGCCTTGTGCGATGAACAATGACAAGCCTGCGCTATCGAACGCCGGCCGACGATGCGGCCAGCCGGTCGATCATGGGTGGGGTGTACCCCCCGGCGACACGGCAGACGCGTCACCGGGAACACCGCGGCAGACGCCACCGGCCATGGTGGCCGGTGGGACGGCGACGGCGGCGGGCGCCGTCGTCGCGGGTCAGGCGTTGCGTAACAGCCGGTCGAGGACCCGCGCACCGAACCGCAGCCCGTCGACCGGCACGCGTTCGTCGATGCCGTGGAAGAGCGCGGAGAAGTTGAGATCGGGTGGCAGGCGCAGCGGCGCGAAACCGAAGCATCGGATGCCGAGTTCGTGGAAGTTCTTGGCATCGGTGCCGGCCGACAGCATGTACGGAACGGCACGCGCGCCCGGGTCCTCGGCGCGCAGTGCCGCCGCCATCGCGTCGACGAGGCTGCCGTCGAACGTGGTCTCCAGGGCGCCCTGCCGGCCCACGTGTTCGATCTCGATCTCCGGGCCGACGAGGTCCCGCAACTGCCGCAGGAGCCGCTCCTCCTCTCCCGGGAGCGTGCGGCAGTCAATGGTGGCACTCGCCCGGCCGGGAATCACGTTGTCCTTGTAACCGGCGCTGAGCCGGGTCGGATTCGCGGTGTTGCGGATGGTGGCGCCGACGATGCCGGCGATCGGTCCGAGCTTCGCGATCGCCTTCTCCGGGTCGTCGAGGTCCAACTCGATGCCGAGCAACTCGGTAACCTCCTCCAGGAAGCCCCGCACGGTCGGCGTGATCACCACGGGGAACCGGTGACGGCCCACCCTGGCCACGGCCTCGGCCAGTGTCGTAACCGCGTTGTCATCATTGATCATCGAGCCGTGACCCGGCCGGCCCCTGGCGTGCAGCCGAAGCCAGTCCATGCCCTTCTGCGCCGTCTCGACCAGATAGAGCCGCAACTCGTCGGAGACGGTGTACGAGAACCCGCCCACCTCGCCGATCGCCTCGGTGCAGCCGTCGAAGAGTTCGGGCCGGTCGGCGACCAGGCGCCGGGAACCGGCCACACCGCCGGCCTCCTCGTCGGCGGTGAAGGTCAGCACGATGTCGCGCGGCGGCGTGTAGCCGGAACGGCCCCACTGCCGCACGACGGCCAGGACCATCGCGTCGAAGTCCTTCATGTCGACCGCGCCGCGGCCCCACAGGAAGCCGTCCCGGATCTCCCCGGAGAACGGATGTACCGACCACTCGTCCGGGTCGGCGGGAACCACGTCCAGGTGGCCGTGGACCAGGAGGGCACCACGGGACGGATCGGCGCCCGGTATCCGGGCCACGAGATTGGTCCTGCCGGGCTCGGCCTCGTAGACCACAGGCTCGATGCCCACCTCGGCGAGCTTCTCCATCACGTATTCCGCGGCGGCCCGCTCACCGGCGCTCGTGCGGCTGTCACCGGTATTGGTGGTGTCGATGCGGATGAGGTCCCGGCAGAGTTCCACCACCTCGTCGGCGGCGGCTTCGCGTGCGGCTAGATCGTCCATCGCTCCTTGCTAGCACGCCCGGCACCGGTGGATCCGATCGCGATCATCGGTCGATATGCCACGCCACCAGCGAATATTCGTCACGTTCGGCCAAGATGCGCCGGGGCGGTGACCAGCGGTGAGCAGCATCTGACCCCGCGCCGAGGCCCGACGCTCACCCGCCGGCGGTGGACGCGGAGGTCACCACAGCGCCGGCCGGGTCGGTCACCGTGACGGAGACGACCTCCGCCGGCGCGGCCGGGACCTCACCGGTCGCCTTCTGCACCTCGGGCAGGCCGGCCAGTTCGGCGAGCGGTATCGTCCGGCCGTTCCGGAGCGTGGCGTGGATCGCGTACCTGATCCCCGGTGTCAGGCCGAAGAGGGTGCAGCGCACGGTGGCGCCCGCCGGGCCGTCGGCGACCGTGACGGACAGGCTCGGTGTGGCCGGGGCCGCCGATGCCGAGCTGCCCGAGTCGACGAGCCTCGGTACGTGCCGACCCGGCTGCCACAGCACCAGGGCGGAGATTCCGGCGAGCGCGATTACGAGGATGCCGACGAGCGCCACCGGAGCCCACCGCCGGCGCCGGCCGCGGCTCCGCGGCGGACCGGCGGCGGAGTCCGTAAAGGCGGGCCGCCGGGTCCCGCCCGGTGGAGCCGTCACCGTCCGTGCCGCCAGCCCTCCGTGCGTCGTCTGGGCGTGGTGGAGGCCCCGCAGGTCGGCGAGGGGCGCGCCGCCCAGGGCCGGCAGCACATCGGTCAGCTCGTCGAGCTGCGCCCGGCAAGCGGCGCACTCGGCCACGTGTTCCTCGACGGCCAGGCTCTCCGTCTCGTCCAGCTTTCCCAGCACATAGAAGCCCAGTTGCTCGCGCATCCGCGGGGCCGTGCAATCGCCGCTCATCGGTACCGCACTCCCGCCGTACGAGGCAGGTGCCGCCGGGCCACGCGCGAAGCGGGTCCACCGGCCACCTCACCGCCGATGAGGAGCGCCACGACGCGGCCGTGGCGTATGGACGCGAACTCCGGCCATCCTCGTTTCGTCGGGCAGCACATACCGAGAACCATATTCTCTCCCGGGAGAACATGGTCACCGGCCACCCTCCGCATGACCGCAGCGTGCGCCACGGATCGGAGGTTCGCGCGGCCGGCCTGCGCAAAGGCCCGGACGGACGCCGGTCGCCGAGATTAGGCGAGATTCACGGAAGCGCTCCCATCATCCGGCCGAGAGGCTGGTGCCTCCCCGGCGGCTGCGCCGGCTCACTGGCCGCACGGAGAAGGGACCCGGCCTCGTGGCACCGCGAGCTCATCGCACGGCGACGATCGCGCCGTATCGGCCCGCCCGCCTGACGGCCGGCGACCACGTACCGCCCCGGATCCCGCGGCACCGGCCTCGCCGGCCGGTCGACGAGCCGTACCGCGACGGCCAGCGAGCAGCCGTAGACCGCGGCGAGCAGCGTGAACGTCACGGCCAGCGCATACGGACCGCACTCGGGCCGGGCGACGAGAAGGCAGCTCAGCAGCGCCGCCCCGGGGAGCACGGTCACCGGCTGCGGCAGGGCGTGGCCGCCCACCACGGCGGTCACCGCCTCCGCCAGGCCGGCCACGACCATCCACACCACCACCCAGGCCATCGGTGAGCTGGCGGTGACGCCCGGCAGCAGAAGGGAGGCGAACCCGGTGCCGATCGCACACAGGGCCAGCAGCAGGCAGACGGTCGCCCGGCACCCGGCCGCGCACGGATGCGCACACCGCGGCGCGTTCGTCACCCGGATCGCCACCGCCACCGTGGCGACGGCGGTGCTGGTCGCCGGCCCGGCGGCCGGCTCAGCCACGCGACCCGGCCAGCAGCCACACCGTGATCGCGTCGGGTGCATCGCCGACCATCGCGGGCACCGGCCGGCCGAGCTCCGCCACCAGCGACGCGACGTCGGTCACCTCCGGCTTCCATCCGTAGCCGGTCAGCCAGCCGGACGGCTCGACGGCGGGGCCGCTCTTGAGCAGAGCGGACAGGCCGGCCGCCGCGGCGCGATCGATGTCGTCGGCGCAGCGGGACAACAGGAAGTCCTCGGTTGGCTGGCGCGCTGGATATTCGCTGAGGAACCGCGAACCCGGCGCCGATGCCGCGGTGATCTCGCGGAGCAGGTCGTCGCTCTGCTCCGGGGTGAAATACATCAGCAGTCCTTCCGCCACGAAGACGGCGGGAAGGCCGGGCCGGAAGCCGGCGTCGGTCAGCTTCGCGAGCCAGTCCTCCCGCAGATCCGCCGCGACGACGACACGCGGGCAGGTCGTCGGCTCCCCCACCGTGGCCAGGATCTGCTCCTTGAAGGCGAGCACGTCGGCGTGGTCGACCTCGAAGACCGTGGTGTCCGGCGGCAGGCCGAGCCGGCACGCCCGGGCGTCCAGGCCGGCCGCGAGCAGGACCACCTGTCGTACGCCGTCCGCGTACGCCTTGAGGATGTGCTCGTCGTAGAACACGGTGCGCATCGCAAGGTAGGTCGTGAAGTCGCGCCAGAAGGGCGACGGGTCGTCCTCGCGGGCGAAGCCCATCCGGGGCAGGGGCCCTTCGGGCTGTGCGGTGGCCGCGCGGACGGCGACCTCGGCCCATCTGTCGAGGAAGATCGCGTCTGGCCGACGGGTCTCCTGAGCTCGTGCGTAGGCCACGATCAGCGACGTCGCACCGACGTCCTTCGGCACGCTCATGTCTTCGTCCACCCCCCAGGTTCGGTCGGCGGCCGGTCCGGCCACCGGCGTCGGCACCGCTCGGGTGCGTTCGGCGGGCACCACCGTAGAACACGTGTCAAAAAAAATCAACGCGCGTCAAAAATGCTCCTGATACCCTGCCCAGGGAACGGAGGGTGGATGACGAACACACCGGTGGAGAGCCGGCGACGCGGTCCCACCAAAGGCGACCTGCGGTACGCCCGCCTCCTCGGCGTGGGAGAGAAACTGCTGGCGGAGAAACCGCTGCGGGACATCACCATCGATGAGATCGCCAGACGGGCGCAGGTCACCCGCCCGGCGTTCTACTTCTACTTCGACTCCAAGTACGCACTGCTCGCCGCGCTCCTGGAACGGGTTCTCGCCACCCAGTTCGACACCGCCGACCGGCTATGGATCAACCGCCCGGCCGAGCTCACCCCCCGGCAGGCCTGCGAGCAGCACTTCACCGAGATGCTCGCGCTCTGGCGCCGGCACGCCGTCGTGATGCGCGAGGCGGCCGAGGCCGTGCGCCTGCACACCGCCGTGGAACGGGCGTACGGCCAGCTCCTCGATCGGTTCATCGACGCCGCCTCCACCCAGATAACCAAGGAACGCGCCGCGGGCGTCGCACCGCCCGGCGCGGATGTCCGCGCGCTGGCCACCACCCTGACCTGGATGACGGAACGCAACCTCTACGCCGCGGTGGCCGGCCTCGGCCCGGATCTCACCGACCGGCAACGGGTGACCGCGCTGGCCGATGCCTGGCTGCGCGCGATCTACGAGACCGCCGCCCCGTGAACGCAGCCACCACCCGAGGTCAGCCTCCCGCCGGATACCGATCCCGGAGCTGGCGGCGGGAGGTGATACCGAGCTTGGTGAACACCTTGCGCAGGTGAGCGTCAACCGTGCGCGGGCTGATCTGCAGCGCGGCCGCCACCTCCCGGCTGGTCGCCCCGCCCGCCACCAGACGGGCGACGACGTCCTCCCGCTCCGACAGCCCCGTCGTCCGGCGTCCTGGCGCGGCGGCCAGCAGCTCTCGATCGGTCCGGGCGACGAAGGCGTGCGCCCCCATCTCGCTGAACAGGGCGCGGGCCGCCGTCAGCTCCGTCACCGCCTGCCGGCGCCGGCCGTTGCGGCGCAGCCATTCACCGTAGAGCAGCCGTGCCCGGCCGAGCCTGATCCGGCCCCTGGTACGCGCCAGCCGCGCGATCGCCTCCCGATAGAGGTCCGCGGCGGCCAGATCGTCCGTCACCAACGCCCGGGCGCACAGCGCCGCGCCGGTACACCACTCACTGTCGAGTTCCGCGGCGCGCCGTTCCAGGCGGACGACTACCTCCCGGGCCTCGGCCAGGCGCCCCGACCGGGCGGCCGCCTCTACGTACTCCGGGAAGACCCAGGGCGGAAAGCTCGGTTCGTCGAGCCGCGCCGACGTCTGACACGCGTCAGCGGCGTCGGCGTACCGGCCCAGGCCGTTGAACAGCACCGCGTTGGCGTACTCCACCGCGGTCAGCAGTCGGCCCTCACCCCGGGCGGCGGCATCCCGGACGGCGCTCTCGCTGAGCCGGTGGACCCGCGCCTCGTCGCCACGCCAACCCGCGACGGTGACGTCCACGTACACCATGTGCGGCGCACCGATGTCCGCCGAGACCCCGTACGCCTCATCCACCAGCCGCTGCGCCTCATCGAATCGACCCTGGTGCACGTGCGCCAATGCCTGATAACTCAACGCGACCGGCAGGGAGACCACCGCGCCGCTGTCCCGGGCGTAGTGAAGCTGCCGCTCGGCCACCTCGAGGAAGTGCGCGTCGTCCCACACGTCCTCGGCCGCGCTGCACACCAGCCACAATTCGCCGAGGCCGAACTGCCGGGCCCCGTCGCGGACGTCCCGCACGTAGGCGTCGATCGCCGGGCCCAGCACCGCCGGATCGGGCCAGCCGCCGTGCTCCACCCGAGTCACCAACGCGTTCAGCAGCAGATCCACGGGCCGCTCCCGGCCCTCGGGCGCTGGGAGAGCACGCACCTCCGCCGCCAGTTCGGGCAACAACTGCGCATCCGCGAACCGGCCGAGGAAGGTCACCGCGGCCAGCGCGTCCAGCAGAACATCGCGGCCGAGCACCGGATCGACCGGTCCGACACGCCTGGCCGCCGCGATCAGCGCCCGCACCGCTCCCTCGTTCCGCGCACGATCGAAGAGCACCCGAGCCCGCAGCACCGAGGTCTCCGCCCGCAGCGCCTCGTCCGAATGGGCGTCCTCCGCCAGCGCCACGAGGTCGAGGGCGGCCGCCCGGTCGCCCATCTCCCGATGTTCGTGCGCCGCCGCGAGCAGTCGCCGCGCCCGCAACCGGCGGCTCGGGGTCAGCATGGCCGCCCGCTTGAGGAACGCGGCGGACGCGGCCAGACCGCCCCGCGCGTGCGCACGCGCTGCCAGCCGCTCCAGCTCGGTAGCCAGCCACGGATTCGGGCTCGTGGCCGCCTGGGCGGCGTGCCAGGCACGGCGATCCGGGTCGACGCCGGCGTCGGTCGCCTCGCCGAGCGCGGCGTGCAGCATGCGGCGCTCGCCCGGACCGGCGTCCTCGTAGAGCGCCGACCGCACCAGCGGATGCCGGAACCGAACCGGGGAACCCACCTCGATCAGACCGGTCGCCTCCACCTCCGCGATCGCGGAGCGCGGCAGGCCGAGCGTGTCGGCGGCACGGCGCACCAGTGCCGGGTCGCCCGTGGGGTCCGCGGCGGCGAGCCGGGCGAATCGGCGCGCACCCGGTGACAGCGCCGCGAGCCGGCGCTGGAAGCCCGCTTCCAGCGTCTGCGGCAACCGCCCGCCCAGCGGTATCCGGAAGCCACCGGCACCGGCGGTCGGGAACTCTAGCAGGGCGAGCGGGTTACCCTGCGCCTCCGCGACGATACGGTCCCGGACCGACGGATCGATGGGGGTACGCAGATGCCCGTTCAGGAGCGCACGAGACTCCTCCGGGGTCAGGCCCGGCAGCCGCAGCACGGGCAACCCCGCGAAGGCCGGCACCGGATCGCGCACCGTCGCGACGAACGCCACCGGCAGACGTGCCAGCCGCCGGACGACGAGACCCAGCACCTCGGCCGACGCCCGATCCGCCCAGTGAGCGTCATCCACCGCGCATACCAGCGGCGTCTCGCCGCCGGCCACCGCGAGCAGGCTGTGCACACCGAAGCTGATCAACGGCGTGGTGGCCGGGCCGCCGGACTCCATGCCGAGGGCGACGCGGACCGCGCGGGCCTGCACCCCCGGCAGGTCGCCGAGCATGGTGAGCAGCGGAAACAGTAATTGGTGCAGGGTGGCGAACGGCAGCTCCATCTCGTACTGCGAGCCGACGGCCCGCAGCACCCGCAGCGCGGGCACGCCGTCGAGCGCCGCCTGCAACAGCGCGGTCTTACCGATGCCCGGACCACCCTGCACCATCAGGGCACCGCCCTTGCCCGCGGCGGCATCGGACAGCACCGCAAGCAGCGTGGCTCTCTCCTGGTACCGACCGACGAAGCCTCGCCCATCGGCGTCCGACCAGGCGCTCGTCACCCGGGTAAGGCTATGAGGACGAGACGTCCGGCGACATGCTCTGCCGGCGTACGGTGGATCACACGGGCCGGGTCAGATGACCTGCTCGGTCGGCAGGATCGTCACCGCCGCGACGTTGACGTGCCTGGGCACCGAGGCGACGAACGCCACCGCCTCCGCGACGTCCTCGGCCTGGAGTACCTCGATCCGCTTGACCAGGTCCGCCCTCAACCGGGCCACGTCGGCATCCGCCACATGGTCGGTGAACTCGGTGTCCACCATTCCCGGCTCCACCGCGCTGACTCGTACCCTCGCCGGGCCGAGTTCCGTGCGCAGTTGCCGCGCGAGATGGCTGACGTACGCCTTGGTGCCGGCGTAGACCTGGTACCTCTCCAGAACCCGGCTACCGGCGATCGACGAGGTGAAGATGAGATCCGCTGGGCCACCTGCCGTCGCCGCCGTCTCCAGGTCGCGCACGAAGGCCTGGACGGTGTACATCACGCCCCTGATGTTGAGGTCGATCTGGGCGTCCCAGTCGGCCACCGCCAGGTCGTGTACCGCGGAGACGAGTTGCACGCCCGCGTTGGCGTGCACCAGATTCACGGTGCCGTATCGCTCCCGTACCACGGCGGCGGCCCGGTCCACCGCGTTGCGATCCGTGACATCGGTGGGTACGGCCACGGCCGTGCCGCCGCGATCGGTGATGCGCGCCACGGCCGCATCGAGCCGATCCGCACGCCGCGCCAGGAGGGCCACGCTGGCCCCGAGCGCCGCCAGCCGTTCCGCGGTCGCCTCACCGATGCCGCTCGAGGCGCCCGTGACGACGGCGACCCGGCCGCTCAGCGGCGAGCCGGTGAGGACAGCGGACATGACTTCTCCTCCTTGGGCGACGGCCCGCGCCCGGACCCGTCCTCTCACTATCGCCGCCCGCGCCGCCGCCGGGTTCGGTGATTTTCACCTATCGCGCCGGGCACCGACGACCCGCCAGCGGTACGAAAGCTAGGCGACTTTCACCGAGCCGGTCCGCCCGCGGCCCTGCGATCCTCGGCATGCCGTGCCCGGTAGGGCGCTCCCTACCGGGATTTCGGGGGTCCGCTTCATGGTCGCCGTCCGGGTGCGGCCATAGCCTTCGATCACGTGACAAGGACACTCATGACCTCACTGAACACGGCGGTCGCGCTGCACGGCGTCAGCCGCGTCTACGGCTCCGGCAGCACCGCGGTGCGCGCCGCCGACGGCATCGACATCGCATTCGCCCGGGGCACCTGGACCGCGGTCATGGGCCCATCCGGTTCCGGGAAGTCCACTCTGCTGCACTGCGCCGCGGGCCTGGAACGCGTCGACAGCGGCCGGGTGATGCTGGGCGAGACCGACATAACCGCGTTGAACGACGATGAACTGTCGGCGCTGCGCCGTACCCGGATCGGCTTCGTCTTCCAGAGTTTCAACCTGATCGGCTCGCTGACCGCGGAGCAGAACGTCGCCCTGCCGCTGCGGCTGGCCGGCCGGCGGCCGGCGCGTGAGGAGGTCCGCAATGCGCTCGCCACGGTGGGATTGGCCGAGCGGATCCGGCATCGGCCCCGGGAACTGTCCGGCGGGCAGCAGCAGCGGGTGGCCATCGCCCGTGCGATGGTGACCCGGCCCGAGGTGTTGTTCGCCGACGAACCCACCGGCGCGCTCGACACCCGTGCCGCGCACGGCGTGCTGGAGCTGCTGCGCCGGTCCGCCGACGGTGGCCAGACCATCATCATGGTCACTCATGACCCGGCCGCGGCCGCGCGCGCCGACGCGGTGGTGTTCCTGCGCGACGGCCGCATCGCCGACCGGCTGGTGGGCGCCGACGTGCGCGCAGTCGCCGACCGCCTCGTCGCGCTGGAGGGCTGACATGCTGAGCCTGAGCTGGGCCGGTTTTCGTGAGCGGTGGACGCTGTTCATCGGGGCCACCGTGACGGTGGCTCTCGGCGTGGGGTTGGTGCAGTCCTCGCTGCTGTTACTGATCTCCGCGGCAACGCTGGCGCCACCGGACGGTGCGTCCCCGATCGCCCGGATGCGGTTCGCCACGGCCACCGAGGCGTCCGTGGCGTTGATCGCCGTCACGCTGGGCTTCGCGGCGTTGCTCGCCGTCTTCATCATCAGCTCCACCTTCGCCTTCGCCGTCGAACAACGCCGCCGCGACCTCGCGCTGTTGCGGCTGGCCGGAGCCAGCCGCGGCCATGTGCGCCAGTTGCTGCTCGGCGAGGCGGTGCTGCTCGGCGCGGTCGGTACGGTGGCCGGGGTACCGGCCGGGCTGGCGCTGATGGCGGCGCAATCCTGGCTGCTCCAGCGTCTGGGTTTCGTCCCGGACGGTTTCGCCGGTCAATGGCGCGGCTGGATACTGTTCGTCTCCGCCGGCACTGGCATCGGGCTGGCGGTCATGGGCGTCCTGCTCGCCGCCCGCCGCGCGGCCCGAGTCCGGCCGCTGGAGGCCCTGCGGGACTCCGGCGACACCATCCGCGTGATGACCATCGGCCGGTGGAGCTTCGGTCTGTTGTTCGCCGCCGGAGCCGCCGCCCTCATCGGGCTGTCCCCGGTGGGCGGCGCGGTCGGCGGGCAGGCGATGGCGATGAACGTGTCGGTGTGTGCCGCGATCGCGTTCACGTTGCTCGGTCCGGCCCTCGTCCCCGCGGTGTCCCGGCTGCTGCCCTCCCGTGCCGTTGGTGTGCTGGGCGAGTTGGCCGGAGCGGACCTGCGCGACGACGTCCGCCGCAGCGCATCGACCGCGGCACCGCTGATCGTGCTCACCGGCCTGCTGCTGGGGCAGGCGGTGGCCTCGACGTCGTTCGCCGAAGCCGGTCGGCAGGAGCACCGCCGCGACACGGTGGCGGACCTGGTCGTGGAGACCACCGGTCCGATCGGGGACCGGATCGCATCGGTTCCCGGGGTACGAAGCGCGTCCACCGAGGCCGAGGTACCGGTGGCGTTGACCACCGGCTCCGGGGAGCTGCGCTACACCAGGCTGACCAGTGCCGTGGTGATCGACCCGGCGGGCTATCGCCTGGCCCATCCGGGCAGCGGGGACGGCCTCGGCGCGCTGGCTGGTAGTGCGGTGGCCCGTGGCCCGGGCGCCGACGGCTTCGCCGCCGGCGACACCGTCGGCGTGCGGGTGGGTGACACGGACCTCGGTTCCCTGCCCGTGGTCGCGGAGGTGCCGTCCGCGATCGGCGGCGGTGCCACGCTGCTCATCCCCGAGGACGTGCTTCCCGCCGAGTTGCTCGCCGACGCTCCGGTACGCACGTTCGTCTCCGTCACCGAGGGCACCGCGCCGGAGCAGGTCGCGGCCTCCCTGACCGGATCGGGGGCCGAGGTCTTGACCCAGGAGGAGTGGCTGGCCCGAGACAGCGCGGTCAGCAGCGCCACCAGCACCGGTGTGCTTGTCGTCGTTATGGGGCTCGGCAGCCTCTACGCGCTGATCGGCGTCGTCAACTCCGTGGTCATCGGCGCGGCGACCCGGCGCCGTGAGTTCGCGGCCGCACGGGCGGTGGGGTTCACCCGCGGCCAGGTCGTGCGTACCGCTCTGCTGGAGTCCGTGCACGTCACCACGGCGGGCCTAGTCCTGGGCGGGATCGCCGCGGCCGGCACGCTCGTCGCCGCGCTGGCCACCACATCCGCGGTGACCGGTGACGCGATCGCGGCCGTGCCGTGGCCACTGGTCGCAGCCGTGGTGGCCGGTGCCTTCCTGATCACCGGGGTGACGACCGTGGCCACCTCGTTGTCCGCCACGCATGGCCGCCTGGTGGAACTGCTGGGAGCGCGGGAATGACCGGCGCCGCCGGTGCCGCTCGAGCGGCACCGGCGGCTCAGGCCAGCTCCATCCCGTACAGCTCGCGGCGCGACGTGATGTTCAGCTTGCGGAAGACGTTGCGCAGATGCGTGTCGACGGTGCGAGGGCTCACGTAGAGCGCCGCCGCCACCTCGCGCGTGGTCAGTCCACCCGCGACCTGGCGCGCCACCAGCAGCTCCTGCCTGGTCAGCACATCCGGCAGCCGATTGTCGCCATGGCCGCCGGACAGCCGCGACAACGCCCGCGCCGCCCGCCGCGCGAACGCCCGCGCGCCCGCGGCGGCCAGGTCGTCCCGCGCGGCGGCCAGTTCCACGGCGGCCTCGGCGGCACGGCCCCGGTCGGCCAGCCACTCGCCGAACCGCAGTCGCGCGCGGGCATGCCGGATACCCAGACCGACCCGGTCCAGCAGTGCGATCGCGCGTCGATGCAACGGCTCGGCCTCCACCGCGACGGCCAGCAGCGCCGTGCAGGCGGCAGCGGTACCGGCCGCCCATGCGGTCCGGGACGCATCCGCCGCGGGCAGATGCCGGTCGAGTGCCGCCACGGCCAGTTCCGGGCGGCCGGCGTAGACGGCCGCCTCCACGTACTCCGGCAGCAGCAGGGCGGTCAATCCCGGTGGAACGTCGGCAAGCGCACGGCCGGCGGCGTCCAGCGCGCTCGAGTACGCGCCGGTGGCGTTGTCCAGCACCGCGCCCGCGTGATCGGCCGCGCGGTGGAAGGCACCCCCCGCCCGGTCGGTCCCATATCCACGAAGCTGCGCACCGATCGCACGGACACGCCGACCCTCGCCGCGCCAGGCGGCCAGGACGATCTCCCCGTACGACGGCCCGGCCGGCTCCACGGACGGATGCAGCACGCCCGCCTCGATGTCGGCGAGTGCCTGCATGGAGAGTGCCGGCGGAAGTGACGCGTGCGCGCCGCCCGCTCGGGCCAGGGTGAGGTGCCGGTCCAGCAGCAGGCGCCAGCCGTCATCGTCCCATCGCTCCGCCGCCGCGGCGGCGGCCAGCCAGAGCAGGTGTCCGCGTGAGTCCTCCGTGCGCGGGTGCTCCCGCACCGCGGCCGCGGCCCGGTCCAGCTCGGCCGCGGCCGTCTCCCGGTCGCCGGCAAGCCGGTCGATCAACGCCCGGGCCAGCAGATCGCCGGGGCGGTTCGAGACCCGCGCGTGCATGGCCCGGCACAGGCCGGCCACCGCGGGGTGCTCCGCCAGAGGCGTGCCATACCCGTCGGTCTGCACCCACGCGGCATGGGCGTCGAGCACGGCCTCGGACGCAGAAGCCCCCTGCACCGTGGCGGCGACCGTCAGCAGCAGGTGCGGCTCCCGCCGCAGCCGGCCTCGTACCGATTGGGCGCGGGTGCGGTGTTCCTCCGGCAACGGCGCCCGTTCGGCCCGGCCGAGCAGTGCGAGGGCGTGCTCCGGCTCGCCCGCGCGCTCCCACGTGTCCGCCGCGGCCAGCGTGCGGACGGCTCGCTGGGATGCATCCGTGGTCAGCAGCGCCGCGCTCTCCAGGAAGGAGGCGGCGGCGGGCAGGCCACCCCGCTGTCCGGCGGTCTCCACCGCGGCCTCCAGTTCGTCGGCCGTGCGGTCGTCCGGTCCCGATGCCGCCAGCGACCGGTGCCACGATGCGCGGTCCGGTCCCGCGTCGGCTCCCACCGCGTCGGCGAGCCTGCCGTGTACCTCGCGCCGCAGCGACGGCGGCGCGGCGTGATACACCGCCGAGCGTGCCAGCGGATGGACGAACCGCACCTGGGCACCGATGGAGACCAGCCCGCTCTGCTCGGCGTCCGTGACCGCCGTGGTCAGTTCCGGCGGCGATATGTCGAGGTTGCCGAGGGCCCGCCAGACGGGAAGCGGGTCGCCGAAGCGTTCCGCCGCGGCCACCAGCAGCACAGTCCGGGCGGCAGTGGACAGGGCGCCGGCGATGGCCGCGTACCGCTGCCGGGCCCGGGTCGCCCACGCCGGCTCGCGGGAGACGGTGACCGGCTGTCCCGGCTGGTTGTCGAACGGAGCCGTCAGCAGGGCGGCGGGGTTGCCCCTGGCCTCGGCCACGACGCGCTCGCGGACGGCCGGGTCGATCGCCGCCCAGGGCGTGGTGTCCAGCAGCGACCGGGCGTCGCTGTCGGCGAGACCGCTCAGGGTCAGACCGGGCAGCTCACGCATGATGAGGGCGGCATCACCGCCGTCCACGGACCCCGCCGGAGCGGCGTCGTCGCGCAGTGCCAGCAGCATGGCCACCCGTGAGGAGCGCAGCCGGCGGGCGGCGAAGGCGAGCACCTGAGCCGACGCGGGGTCCAGCGCGTGCGCGTCCTCGACGACGACCACGACGCCGCGGGTATGGGCCAGGGCCACGAGGAAGCGCTGCACGGTCAGGCCCACCGCGAAGGGGTCGGGGTCCGTGCCGGGCTGTGTGCCGAACAGCATGTTGAGTTGCCCGCGGAACGCCTCCGGCAGCAGCGTGGGTTTGTCCAGCAGCGGCATGCAGAGACGGCGCACGGCGGCGTACGGTTCGGTGTCGGCACCGGTGCCGGCGGTGGACACCCGGCGCAGGTCGGTGTGGGACTTGAGGGCGGCGCCGATCAGCGCCGTCTTGCCGATGCCCGCGGGCCCGCGCACGACCAGCGCGCCTCCGTGGCCCCCGGTGGCGGCGTGCAGCAGCTCCCGGATCGCTGTGATCTCGTCGGCCCGTCCGGTCAGACGCATCGTCTGTGTCATCGCCGCCCCCCGCTGTTCGACGCTCAGCCTGCCGGTGCGGCGGGCCGAAGACATCCGTCAGCACAGCCACTCGAACGATCGACGGAAAACGATCATTTCGGTGGGGTTTCATGCCGTAACGCCTCGCGTACGATCTCCGCCCGGTTCCGCACGCCGAGCTTCGCGATGATGCGGGAGACGTGCGTCTGCACCGTGCGGGAGCCGAGGAACAGGCCCGCGGCGATCTCCGCGGTAGAACTCCCCTCGGCGACCAGGAAGGCGACCCGCCGCTCCGTGTCGGTCAGCGACTCCCAGCCGGTCACGGCGCGCCCGGCTCGCCGCCCATGGACTCCGCGCCGCACGCCGTGCCGCCGCAGGCGCGACTCGGCCCGCCGCACGTCCCAGGTCGCACCGAAGCGGGAGTACAGCTCGACCGCCTCGGTCAGCGCGGCGCGGGCGCTCTCCCGCTCGACGGCCGCGAGCACCACGGCCAGATCTTCCAGCGCACCCGCCAGGTCCACGGGCGGGCCGGCCACCCGGTAGGTGGCCACCGCCTCGTCTAGCGGGCCCGGATCGTTCTCGGCCAGGCCGGTGGCACGCAGCAGCATGGTGGCGGCGCGGCCGGGACTCACCTCGGCCGCGGCCTCCATCCGGCAGTCGCGCAGCGCTGCCGCCACGAGTTCGCGATCATCGGTCGCCGCGGCGAGCCTGACCAGATCGGCGGTCCACTGGTGGGTGAGGGTCATCTCGCCGTGCGTGCGATCGAGGACCGTGGCCAGGATCTCGGTCGCGCCACGCAGATCGCCCGCCTGCTCGGCCGCGACCGCCCGCGCCGCCAGCAGAAAGTCGCTGTTCTCCCGGTCCGCGACGGTCGTCACCGGCAGCGCTGCGGCTCGGCGCAGGTGTTCGCGGTGGGTGGCCCGGTCGTCGCGGCGCCCGGCGATGAGCGCGCTGACGCCGTGCCACAGCAGCAGCGGTCCGCGTTCCCGCAGGCCGCCATAGGAGATGCCGGCCGTGTCGTCGTCGAGCGGTGCCAACTCCGCCAGCGCGTCGTCCCACTCCCCCAGCCAGTAGAGCAGCACCGACTCATGAATGCCGGTCGCGTTGCCGACGACCCGGCCGGCGCGGCGGGTGACGTCGCGGGCGGTTTGCAGCGTCAGGCGCGCCTGGCCCCACCGGGCGAGGTTCTGGAGCGTGAACATCCGGTTGTGCAGTGCGAGGATGCGCAGGAACGTATGGTCCGGCTGGTCACCCAATACCGCCAGTGCCCGGTCGATGTGGTGTAACGCGGACGGATGATCGCGCCGCACCGACCGGCCGGTCCACAGATCCGCCAGCGCGTAGGCGGTGGCGAAGGCATCACCGGCGTTCTCGGCCTCGACCAGGGCCGCGCGGGCGGTGGCGTCGGCGATGTCGAGATGACCGTTCCCGGCGCGCTGCGCCATCGCCAGGGAGCCCAGCAGCCGGGCGCGCCAGATCGCCGGCAGTTGCGGCTCGTCGAGCGCTTCGCTGAGCGTGCGCGTCGCCTCCGGCATGTCCCCGGCCGCGATCAGGGCCCGGTTCAACAGCCACGACAGCGCACCGCGACGCGCCGGGGCGCTCACGACCGCGAGGGCTTCGCGGGCTCGGGACACCGCGCTGTCCGGCTGTCCGCTGACGAGCAGCGCGCGGACGAGCGCCACGCGCAGGTCGCCTCGTTCGTCCGCCGCGCCGTCCGTCCCGTCGAGTTGCCGCTCGATCAGGGTGATCGCCGTCCGCGGCGCGCGCGAAATCAGCTCCGGCGCCGCGGTGGTCAACCACGGCCCCACCCACGGCTGATCGACACGACCCGCCCGCATCAGCTGCTCGGCCACGGTGAGCGGGGCGCGGCGGGCGTCGGCGAGGCGGCGAGCTGCGTCCATGTGCAGCACGCCGCGGACCGCGGCCGGCACCGCGTCGTACAGCGTCTGGTGCAGCACCGCGTGCCGGAAGGCCAGGTGTTCCTCCGCCGGAACGAGAATGCCGGCCGCCACCGCCTGTAGCAGGTCTTCGGCCAGCGCGGCGATCGGGCGTTGCAGCAACACGGCGAGGTCGGCGACGGCGAAGACCGTGCCGAGCAGAGCGGCCGTGCGTACGGCATGCCGGACGGACGCGGCCACCAGGCCGAGCCGGCCACCGAGCGCGTCGGCGAGCGGGGGCGGTACCCGGTCGCGGCCGGGCGGCAGCAGGTCGGCCCGCCCCTCCCCGACTTCGATCATGCCCTGCCGGAGCAGTTCTTCCAGCAGTTCCCGCAGGTGCAGCGGGTTCCCCATGGCGGTCGCTGTCCATGCGCCGAGGGCAGGACTCGGCGGTGCGCCTATCATGTCACCGATGAGTGCCGCCGTCTCCGCCTCGTTCAGCGGGCCGAGCACGACCGTGCGCCCGGCATCGCCGCGGGAGACGCCGAACGGCCCGCCCGTCCGGTGCCCCGGAGCGGTGCCGTGGATGCCGACCAGCAACAGCGGAAGCCGGCCCGCCGCGCGGCCGAGCCGATGGAACACCACTATGGATGCCTCATCGATCCACTGCATGTCGTCGATGACGATGGCGGTCGGTGCGTCGGCGCACAGATCGGCGACGAGCACCATCAGCTCGTCGGCGACGGTCTGGTACGTCGCCTGGTCGCCGGGGAACAGCGTGCGCGGCGCTATCGCGAGCATCCTGGCGATCTCCGCACGGCGGGGATCGGCGGCATCGGCGCGCACCCCGAGGCAGCCGAGCATGACCGCGAGCGGCACATGCTGTGACAGGCGGTCCGCCGTCGCCCACAGCACTTGGGTCCCGCGTCGCTCCGCGGCCGTGAGCGCGGTCGTGGCCAGCGTGGTCTTGCCGGAGCCCGGCTCACCCTCGATGTGCACGACACCACCGATGCCGCTCTCCAGCTCGGCGATGGCCGTGGCGAGTGCCGCCAGTTCCGTTCGCCGGCCGTACGGCCGGTTTCTCGCGTCTTCCACGGGCATGGCCGCCCAATCCGGTCCGCCCATGCCGCCGGCGGTTCCGCTCACTGGTACGGAGTGCGCCGGCGCGGCACCGCGATGGCGCCGCCGCCCCGCTTAGCTCGCCTGCGCCTCCGCGGCACCGGTGAGGTCCCAGAAACGGCCGGCGTCCGGGCCTCTCCAGTGGTGCAGCAGACGGTCGATGACCAGCTCCGACCCGGTCCCCGGAACGGGGGCGTACACGGCCATGGTGAGGTTGTCGTCACCGGGGAACTCCATGGTCTCGAAATCGATGTGGTACTCCCCCGCCCACGGGTGCCGGGCCACCTGCTGGCCACGCCACACATCCGGCACCTGGGGCGAGTCCCAGAGCCGAACGAAGTCGTCACTGCGCGCACGCAACGTCGCGATGAGCTCGCGCGTCTCGGAGTCGGCAGCGGCCGCGGCGGTCTGCAGGCGCAGTGCCGCCGTGGTGACGGCCGCGCTCGTCTCCCAGTCAGAGACCAGCCGGCGACTGTACGGATCCAGAAAGGTCCAGGTCACGAAGTTATGCGGCGCTTCGGGACGCCCGCCCGGCGGCGATATCAGCAGCCGGAGCGGGAGATTGGCGGCCACGATGTCCAGTCGCCGGTTCGTCGCGTACGCCGGAGCCCGTACCGCGTCCAGGATCGTCCGGAGGGCGGTGGTCGGCTCCGGGGTCACGATCGACCGGACCGGCGGGCGAGCGAGCGTGAGCAGGTACTCGGCCTCGGAGGGACTCAGCCGCAGAACCCTGGTGAGCGCATCCAGTACCTCGGCCGAGACCTCTCCCGCCCGGCCCTGCTCCATACGCGTGTAGTAGTCGGTGCTGACGCCCGCGAGTTCGGCCACCTCGGCGCGGCGCAGCCCCGGGACCCGACGGCGACGTCCGGGGTAGTGCGGCAACCCGGCCTCGTCCGGGCCGATCCTGGCCCGCATCGCCCGCAGAAAGGCTCCCAGCGACTCCTGGCGCTCGAACGACATCCCGTGCTCTCTGCCGGAGGACCCGCCGACGGCACACGGACATCGGCGAGGGACCCTCGTGCTGGGTCCGCGTGGACGGTATCCGGCGGCGGGGCCACGCGCCCAAGCTCAGGGGACGAATCCCGACGTTTCCGGCGGAGATTAGGCGACTTTCGCCTACCGTCTAGGCGGACGGCCGATCAGCCGATGCCAGCGGGGTGGCGCGAGAGCTGTCGGCGGGAGGTGAGGCCGAGCTTCGTGAAGACGTTGCGCAGGTGCGTGTCGACGGTACGCGGGCTCAGGTACAGCGCGTGCGCGATCTCCCTGGTGGTCGCGCCCTCGGCCGCGAGCCGGGCGATCTCCTCCTCCTGGGCGGTCAGCCTTCCCGGGCCGGTGGCCTGCACCACCGGGCGTTCGCCGGCGGCGGCGAGTTCCCGGGACGCGCGCTGCGCGAAGGCCTTCGCGCCCAGTGCGATGAATCGGTCCCGTGCGATCTCTAGCTGCGCACGAGCCTCCCGTTTGCGTCGGTGACGACGAAGCCACTCACCGTACAGAAGGTGCACGCGGGCGAGCTGAGGCGCGGCGTCGCTGGCCGCGAGCCGGTCGAGCGCGGTCAGATAGTGCCGCTCCGCCTCGTCCCCCTCGCTGATCAGCGCGCGTGCGTGGGCCAGGGTGCCGGCCGCCCAGTCCGTCGATGACGCGCTCGCCCGGCGCTCGAGCCGCTCGAAGGCGGGCACCGCCAGGTCGCGGCGCCCGGCCCGGACCGCCGCCTCGATGAACTCCAACGGAATCCGGGTACGGATGCCCAGTTCCTGCTGCGCCTCGGCCTGCGCGCAGACGGCCATGGCGTCGGTGTACCGCCCCTGCCCGTTACGCAGTACCGCCAGTGCGTAGTCCAGCGCGGTCAGCACCCGGCCCTCCCCTCGGGCCGTCGCCTCCGCGAAGGCCACGTCGTACAGGGCGAGCAGACCGGCCTCGTCTCCACGCCAGGCCGCGAGCGTGGTGTCCACGTACGTCATCGCCGGGACCCCGAGTTCGGCGGTGACCGCCGCGCACTCGGCGGACAGCCGTTCCGCCTCCGCGAACTCTCCGTTGTGTATGTGGGTCAGTGCTCGCGACATCAGCGCCACCGGCAGCGAGGCGAGCGCCCCGTTCTCCCTAACCGCCGCCAGTTGGAGTTCGGAGATGCGCAGCATCGACTCGTCGTCCCAGAACTCCGCGGCCGCGGAGTAGGCCAGCCACACATCTCCCGTGCCGAGCGGCAGGGCGGCCTCGTCGAGGTAGCGCGCGATACCCAGGCGCAGGGTCAGTGCGGCGGCGTCCAGTCCGTCGGTGGCCTCGGTCAACAGCCCGGAGAAGGTGAGGGAGCGGCCCGAGCCGGATTCGCCGGGACCGAGCCCTCGCATCGCCGAGCCGATGCGTGCCAGGAGGCGGGTGTCTCCGAATCTGCCGACGAAGACCGCCGCCGCGTACGCCTCGAAAAGCACCTCCCGTGCCAGGTCGGCGTCCTGACGGGCCGCGCTCAGCCCGGCGTCGACGAGCATCCGCACCGATTGCAGGTCCCGTCGCCGGTCGAGGGAGATCCGGGCCTGCAGCACGTCGGCTGCTATCCGATGGTGGCGGTCGAGCCGGCCCGCGCGGGCCACGTCGAGCAGCGCCGTCGCCTCGTCCGGCAGACCGGCCTCCCGTTTGGCCTGCGCCGCCTTGACCAGCAGCGCCGAACGCCTCTGCCGGTCGGGGGTGAGGATGGCGGCCCGTTCCAGGAAGGCCGCCATGGCGGTCAGGCCGCCGCGTGACCTGGCCCGATGCGCGCAGCACACCAGCTCCGCGGCGACCGCGTCGTCGGGTGCCTCCGCCGCGAGTGCCAGGTGCCAGGCACGCCGGTCCCGGTCCTGCCGGGCGTCGTAGGCATGCGCGAGCGCCCGGTGCGCCACGCGGCGATCGGCGGGGTCGGCAGCGTGATACACGGCGGAGCGCACGAGCGGATGACGGAAGCGCACCCGCGCATCCACCGCGAGGAGACCCGCGTCCTGAGCAGGCTGCGCCGCGGCCTCGGTGAGGCCCAGCGCGCCAGCGGAGCACCACAGGGTGGCCGGATCACCGGTCGGTTCGGCTGCGGCCAGCAGCAGCAACCGCCGGGTCTCGTCGGGCATCTGTGCCACCAGGGCGACGAAGTGCGCTTCCAGGGACGCCGACAGCGTGCTCGGCGGTGGGGTGGCGTATCCACCGGCGAGCGCGGCCGGGTTCACCGTGCGCGGCAGTTCCAGCAGGGCGAGCGGGTTACCGCCGGCCTCGGCGATGAAGCGATCGCGGACCGCGGGATCGAGTGGCCGGTTCACCTCGGCGGCGAGCAGATCCCGCGCGTCCGCGTCGGCCAGGCCGGTGAGTTCCAGGCCGGGCAGTTCGCGAGTGCGAGCGGCGGACAGGACCTCGTCGTCGCGGGCGACGAGCAGCAACGCCACCGGCAGGTCACCGATGCGCTGCGCGACCAGCAGCAGTACGGCGAGGCTGCCCGCGTCCAGCCATTGCGCATCATCGACGACGCAGATCAGCGGCTGTGTCCGCGCGGCGGCCGCGAGCAGGCCGCGCACCGCCGCCACGAGCAGCGGACGGCCGCCGTCCGGTGCGGTGGCGTCGTCGGCGATGCCCAACGCCCGGCGCAGTGCACCGGCCTGCGCGGACGGCAGTTCCACCAGATGCCCGAGCAGGGGATGGCAGAGCTGGTGCAGCCCGGCGAAGGGAAACTGCCCCTCGAACTCACTCCCGGTGACCTGAACATGACGCATACCGCCGCCGTGTGCGCTCGCCGCCTGCTGCACCAGAGCCGACTTGCCGATGCCCGCCGGACCACGTACCAGCAGCACGCCACCGTGGCCGTCGCGAGCAGACCGGAGCAGGCGCGCAACCGCGGCCACCTCCCTGTTCCGTCCACGCAGCACCACGTCGAGCCTCCCGATTTCGCGTCGCCGCCACGCTAGCCAGGCACGGACGCGGTTATGGAGGATCTGCGACTCCTACCCACACGCACCTACGTATCCGCCGGCCGGTTAGGCGAGCGTCACCGAGCCCGGCGTCTATGGCCGACGGCATCATCGGAATCCGGGCGGCCCCGAGTTCCCGCCGGTCGACTCCGGTCCGGCCGCCCCTGTGAGCCGACCGACGAGACAGGAGGACATTGAGCTGATGGACGCATCGCTGCTCGCAACGTTGAACGAGCGCGCGGGAGATCCGGACCGGGCGATCCTGTTCACCAACGCCACGATCGTGACCATGGACCCGGCGCTGGGCATCCTCGACCGCGGAGACCTGCTGGTACGGGGCACATCCATCGCCGCCGTGGCACCCAGCCTCCGCGAGGAGGCCGGCGACGCCGTGGTGATCGACGCCACCGGCATGATCCTCAGCCCGGGACTGGTGGACACGCACCGGCACTCCTGGCAGGCGGCGCTGCGCCGTGTCATGCCGGACGTGGACGACCTCGCCGGCTACGTCATGTCGACGCTGGGCCGCTTCGCCCCCGCGTACCGTCCGGAGGACGTCTACCTCGGCACCCGCCTCGCCATGCTGACCGCCATCGACAGCGGCGTCACCTGCGTGCTGGACTTCTCGCACAACTCGCGTAGCGCGGCGCATTCGGACGCCGCCATCCAGGCGCTGCTCGACACCGGGATCCGTGGCGTGCACGCGTCGATGCGGCCGCATTTCGGTGACTGGGACGGGCAGTGGCCCGCCGACCTCACCCGGCTCCGGGAGACCTACTTCTCCTCCGACGACCAGTTGCTGACGCTGCGCGTGGCCACCCTCGCCACGGACGAGATCGCCGGCCCCGACCTCGCCTACGGTCCCCGGCTCGCGCAGGTGGCGCGCGAACTCGGCATCGGGGTCAGCATCGACGCCGTCTTCGGTACGTCCTCGTCGAAGGCGATCGTCGACTGGGCCCGCGAGAACCTGCTGCACCCCGGCGTCACGGTCATCCACGCCACCGGCCTAACCGGCGAGGCGTGGCAGGCGCTGGCCGACACCGGCACCACCGTGGCGCTGGCCCCCACCTCCGACGCGCAGATCGGCCTGGAGACCGCCATCCCCGCGGTCGACGAGGCGCTCGCTGTCGGCATCCGCCCCGGTCTGAGCATCGACGTGGAGGTCGCCCTGGTCAGCGACATGTTCACGCAGATGCGCGCGCTGCATGCCATCCAGCGCATGCGCGCGGTCAACGCCGCCTACGGCACCGACACCGCGCCGTCGCGGATCACCACGTACGACGTGCTGGACTTCGCCACCCTCCAGGGCGCGCGCACCAACGGCCTCGGCGCGGTGACCGGCTCCCTGACCCCCGGCAAACACGCCGATCTGCTCGTCGTGCGCGCCGGTGACCTGAACAACATGCCACTCAACGACCCGATCGGCACGCTCGTGCTCGGCACCGACCCGCGCAACATCGACACCGTGCTGATCGACGGCCAGGTCCGCAAGTGGGGCGGCCAGGTCCTCGGCGTCGACGTCGACGCGCTGCGCCGCGACATCGAGGCCAGCCGGGACCGCATCCTCACGGCCACCGAAGCCGGCTCCTGACCCGTACGACACCAGATCTGTGAGGTGAATGATGACCACGACCGTTTCCGCCCGGATCGATGACCGGGAGACGCTGGACGCCCTGACCCACACCACCGGCGTGACGCGTCCGGTGCTGCTGACCGGCGGCCGGGTTCGCACGCTGGACGCCATGATCGGCGAATGGGCCGAGGCAGACGTGCTGCTCGGCGGCGACCGGATCGTCGGGGTGGGCCCCGGCCTGATCACCGCGGCCGGCGACGACAACGCGATCGTCGTCGAGTGCCGCGGCGGCACCGTCCTGCCGGCGCTGATCGACCTGGCCGCGCCGCTGGGCAGCCGGAAGAACCGCTTCGACACTGACGCGGGCTCCATCACCCCCGGCAAGCGCGCTGACATCGTCGTGCTGCGCCCGAACACGCCCGCGGACCGCTTCACCGCGGACGACATCGACATCATGATCCTCGCCGGCCGGGTCGTGTTCTGGCGTGGCGAGCCGGTCGGCGAGCCACCGGCGACCACTCCGGCGGACCCGTCGCTCACCGCCGGCGACCACGACTACGCCGGCATGTGGGTCGACGAGACCGGCTTCCTGCACCAGGAACTGCTGCCCAACGGCCGCTACGACGAGACCCGCGGTGGCCGTCCGCACGCCTACCAGGGCCGTTACTGGATCAACGGCGACCGTATCGACTACCTCGACGACCTCGGCTTCTGGGCGTTCGGGGAGTTCCGCGACGGAGTCCTGCATCACGCGGGTTACGTCCTGCACCGTCGATAGGCGCACAATCGGCCGATGCCCCGGTTCCCCGGGGTACCGGCGCAGAACCGGTGCCGTCGCTCCCGGCGACGGCACCGGATGTCATTCGGGGGGAGTGACGATGGCGGGTTTTCAGGCCCGGAAGGACGAGAGCGCGACCGTGCACGCGCTGCTGGACGCGGCCGCCGCCGGGTCCGGAGGCGCGCTGGTGGTGCACGGCGAGGCCGGCATCGGCAAGACCGCGTTGCTGCGCCATGTCCTCGACGGGCGTAGCGGGCACCAGGAACTGCATGCCGCCGGTGCCCGGTTCGAGCACGACCTGCCGTTCGCGGGCCTGCACCAGCTCTGCGCGCCGGTCCTGCACCGGGTCAGCCGCCTCGCCGCGGCACAGCGGGCCGCTCTGGAGGGTGCGATCGGCCAGCACCGCACGGCCGACCCGAATCTGTTCCTCATCGGCGTCGCGGTCCTGCACCTGCTCACTGACCTGGGCGCGGAGCGTCCCGTCGTCTGCGTCATCGACGACGCCCAGCGGCTCGACGAGGCCTCGACGCAGGTGTTCTCGTTCGTGGCGCGCCGCCTCACCGGGGCCCGGGTGACCCTTCTGTTCGCCCTGCGCGATCCGGAGCCGCCCCGCCATCCGCGTCCGGCGCCGGCCCTCACCGGGCTCCCCCGGCTCGCGCTGCGCGCGCTACCGGACCGGCACGCGCGAGCGCTGCTGCGGGCGGAGCTGCCGACTCCGCTGGATCCGCCGGTGCGGGAACGCATCCTCGCCGAGGCTCGCGGGAATCCGGCCGTGCTGCTGGAGTTTCTGCGCGGCACCACCCCGGCGGCCCTGGCGGGCGGCTTCGGAACGCCCAGTGGGCGTTCCGCCTCCTGGCCGGCGCTGGACGACACGGCCGCCCGGCTCGAGGCGCTTCCACCGGTGGTCCGTACGTTCCTGGTGCTGGCCGCCGCCGAGCCGCTCGGCGACCCGCTGATGTTGTGGCGTGCCGCCGCGCAGCTCGGGATAGACCGCGAGGCGGCGACCACCGCCGAGGCCGCCGATGTGCTGCGCATCGGCACCCGCGTCTGTTTCCGGCACCCGCTGGTGCGCTCGTTGGTCTACCGGGCCGCGCCGTCCGTCGACCGGAGGCTCGTGCACCGGGCGCTCGCCGCCGTCACCGACGGCGCCCTCGACCCCGACCGGCGCGCATGGCATCGCGCCCAGGCCGTCCACGGCTTGGACGAGGACGTCGCCGCGGAACTGGAACGGCTCGCCGATCGCGCCCGCAACAGGGGCGGGCTGTGGGCGGCGGCCGCTTTCCTGGAACGCGCAGCCGCGCTGACTCCCGAGCCGCGTCCGCGCGCGCACCGCGCGCTGGCCGCGGCACAGTTGATCCAGCAGGCCGGTGATCCACCGCGGGCCGCAGCGCTGCTGCGGTGGGCCGAGGACGCCCCACTCAGCAGCCAGCAGCGCGAACTCGCCCGGGTGCTGCGCGAACGCGCGGCGCTGGGCCGGGTGCCGCACAAGCAGGCCGCGTCGGCTCTGCTGCGGGCCGCCCGGGACGCGCAGGAGCCGGCGAATGCGGCGGAACTGTGCCTGGAGGCGCTGACGGCGGCCATGCTGTCCGGACCGTCCAACGCGGACGGCAGCCTCAGTGACCTGGCCCGCAGTGTCCGGGCGACCGCGCCGGCTCACCTGGGCCGACCGCTCGACCTGCTGCTCGACGGCCTCACCGCACGACTGATCGATGGCTACGAACAGGCGGTGCCGGCACTACGGCGCGCCGTCGACACGTACCGCCATCAGACGGTGACCAGTGCGGATCAACGCTGGATGTGGCTGGCCTGCCTGTTCGCCGCCGACCTGTGGGACGGGTCGTCCTGGCGGACCCTCGCCGACCGTCAGATCACCTGGGGACAGCACACCCGCGCCCTGCGGGTACTGCCGTTCGCGTTCAGCTACCGCGGGATCGCCCACCTGCACGCCGGCGACTTCGGTGCGACGGAGGCCTGCGTGCGTGAGGCGGCGACGCTGGACTCCTTCGACGCCTCGATCGCCGGGCTTCTCCTCGCCGCCTGGCGGGGCGATGAACGCGAGCTGGCCGCCATCCGCGATGCGCGCCTGCACCACACGCCCGCACACGGTGAGAGCCGCTTCGAGGTGGTCGCGCAGCACGCGTCCGCGGTGCTGCACAACAGCCTCGGCCGGTACGAGACCGCCCTCGCCGAGGCACGCAAGTGCCTGTCCCACGACGTGCCCGGTATGCACGCCTTCATCGGCGCTGAGTTCATCGAGGCGGCGGTCCGGGCGGGACGCGCCGACCTCGCCCGGCCGGTGCTGGACCAGCTCGCCGCAGACGCCCTCGCCGCCGGCACGGATTGGGCGCACGCGGTGCTCTGCCGGTCCCAGGCACAGCTCGCCGACGGACCGGCGGCCGACGACCTGTACCGCCGCGCGATCGCGCTGTTCGACGCCTGCGGGCACGCCGCCGAGGCGGGCCGTGCCCGGCTGATCTACGGTGAGTGGCTGCTCCGGGAACGCCGCCGTGACGACGCCTACGTCCAGATGCAGTCGGCCCGGGACCAGCTCGTGGACATCGGGGCGCTGGGTTTCGCGCAGCGGGCCACGTTGGGCCTCACCGCCGCCGGTACGTCCGCCCATCCACGTGCCGTCGTGGCGGGGCCGTCTGCCGAGGCTGCCCGCCTCACCGACCAGGAGCTGCTCATCGCCCGGCACGTCGCCCGCGGGCTGACGAACAAAGAGATCGCCGCGGAGCTGTACCTCAGCCCACGCACCATCGACGCTCACCTGCGGCGGATCTTCCGCAAGCTGGACATCAGCTCCCGCCGCCAGCTACGCGACCTTCAATTCACCTGACCCGAGCCGAGGACGGGCGACGCAGCCATGCACATCACCCTTCGCGAGGACCCGGACGCCACCTGCTTGGTCGTCGACGGCGAACTCGACCTGTCGACCGCGGAATCACTGTACGAGTACGCACAGCGCACACTGCGCGACAGGTCACCGCGCCGGCTGCGCGTGGACGCCGCGCGGCTGACCTTCTGTGACTCCTCCGGCATCCACGCACTCGTACGGATCCACGCCGAGGCGACCGCCCGAGGCGCACTCTTCCACCTGAACAACGTCCACGGCGCCGTTCGCCGCGTCCTCGCGATCACCGGCGTGCTGACGGCGCTGACCACGCCGTCGGACGCTTCCCCACCGTCCGGGCGGTGACAGCGGCGGATGGCGAGCTCGAACCCACGCCTCGTGACGTCTTCGGCGCCCGTGAACCAGCCGGCGCGGTCAATCGTCTCGGCAGGGAACCATCGACAAGTGGCACCGGCGCCGGCGCTCGCCCACACCGCGCATCCACGCTGACCAGACCGCCTCAGCGTGGATGCCGCTCTCGCGCGACAGAGGCCGAGCCGGATCCCCACTCGCCCCAGAGAGGGAATGTGTGACCACCACCGCCCCGAGGCCACGATCACGGACGTGGCGCATGCTCGTCGCGACCCTGGTCGTGGCCGGCTCGACGACAGCCGTCATGCCGATACTGAATCGCACCGCCGAGGCCGCCGACTGCCACGAGTCCGCACCACCCACCCTCACCTCCTACCTCACCGACGACCGGGAGATGACCCGGTTGATCTGCAACACCGACGTCGCGCTGTACGGCGACGCCGCGCTCGCCGCGCTACCCGCGGCGCAGACGGCATGGATCGAGCCGTTCACCACCGCCGTCTGGGTCTACCTGCGCGACCGGTACGGCGACTGCTCCGTCCCACGCACCTTGCCGGCTCAGCTGGGGCCGTGCGCGGACTTCGGCGCCCCGAGGCCGCTGTTCGGTCTCTACCACGGCACCGGCGCCGGTGGCACGGAGGCGCCACGCCTGATCGTCAACGGCGGACGTAACACCATCAGCGTCAGCTACACCGACTGGTCCGCCACTAGCACCACGGCACGCGACATCATCGCTCACGAAGCCTGCCACGTCGTCGAGAACGGGTCCCAGGGGCTGTGGGACTCTCCCGCCTACGACGTCTGGGGAGACAGCAGGTGGGCCGAATTCTGCATGTACGACCTCTACCAGAACACCGGGCGGACCGCCGACGCACAACGGCTGTTCCACGCCTATTCCGAGGGAGCCAACGACAATCCCGCCGGAGCCGTGGGCGCGCACTGGTTCCACGACTGGTTCTATCCCCTTTGGCGGGAGCACGGCTCCGAGGTGATGAACAGATACTTCGGCCTCCTGTCGCGACACTTCCCCAAGATCAACATCAACGATGGCACGAGCCAGGGCTACGCGCGACGGATGACCACCGGTGAGTTCGTCCACTTCATGAGCGGCGCCGCCGGCGTCGATCTGAGCGGGCGCGCCGCCACGGCGTTCAACACCGGGTTCGACCGGGCGGAGTTCGCCGCGGCGAAAGAGCAGTTCCCCGAGATCACCTACGCGAACGCGCCATGCCTCGTCGATGGCGCCGCCTGCCCGACGCCCTCCGTGGCGTATCCCGGCCCACAGTCGTTCTCCCGGACCACGCGCAGTTCCGTCCGGATCGCCGCGACCGCGCCGGGCGGCGGTGCGCTCACCTATCGCGCCGAAGGCCTGCCGACCGGCCTCAGCATCGACGCGGCCTCCGGCGAGATCAGCGGTGTCGCGACGGCGACGACGGCCGCCACCGGAACGGCCACCGTGACCGCCGCCGCCGGGGCCGACACCGCGTCGACGACCTTCCTGTGGACCGTCGCCGACCGCACCGGACCGGTTCGCGACGGCACTGGCCAATGCGCCGACAACTGGGACGGCCGCGCTGACGACGGCAACCACATCCAGTCGCAGAACTGCACCGGAATTCGCCAACAGCACGCAGCGATAACCGGTGAGACCTGGACATACGGCGGTAAGTGCGTCTCCCTTGACGACGATCGGGTGACAGACGGCACCACAGTGGTCCTGTGGACGTGCGACGGCCGCACGACGCAGCGCTGGCAGATCGACGACGCCACCGGGACGATACGCAACGGGGCGTCGAACACCTGCCTGACCGGACATGGATTCCAGCAGGACCTGACGATCAGCCGATGCGATGGATCGGCGGACCAGCAGTGGCTGGCGCCCGGGCAGTCCGCGACCGTCACCCATCCCGGCGAGCAGAGCACCGGCCGGGGCAGCCCCGTGTCGACGCAGATCACCGCGGTGCCGGCCACGCCCGGACAGGCGCTCACCTACAGCGCGGCCGGACTGCCCGCCGGTCTGACGATGAACACGGTCACCGGCCGGATCACCGGTACCGTAACCGCACCGGCCGGCCGATACACGGTCACGATCTCCGCCCGCTCGGGATCCGGCACACCTGCCGGCGTCACGTTCAACTGGACGATCAACGACTTCACCGGGGCGATCGCGGACGGCGACGGCTTCTGTATCGACAACTGGGACGGTCGCACGGACGACGGCAACCGCATCATGTCGCAGAACTGCACCGGCATCGCCCAGCAACGGATCTCCATCACCGGCGGCACCTGGTCGTTCGGCGCCAAGTGCATGTCGCTGGAGGACAGCGAACCACACGACGGCACGAAGGTGTCGCTGTGGACCTGCGATGGCAGCACCCGGCAACAGTGGCGGACCGACGCCGCCACCGGCACCGTGCGCAACGTGGCCTCCGGAACGTGCCTGACCGGCAACGACTTCCAGGCTGATCTCACGGTCACGGCCTGCGTGCCCGGAGCAGCCCGGCAGACCTGGCGGCGCATCCCTGCCTGATCATCTTGCCGCGTGAGCGTCATCGCGCGCGAGCGGCACGGATGCCGCGCCGGAGGATGCGCCACGGGCGGATCCTCCGGCGCGATGTGAACCGGGCGTGTGGCGCATGACTGAGCACCACACGCCCGGTTCACAGGCCGATCCTGGAAACGGCCGGGACGCGGATCAGCCCTCGCCGAGTAGCTGCAACTCCCAGGCCAGCGACGTGCCGAAGCCGCTGCCGTGCTCCAACATGATGTCGATGACACCCGGCACGGTCTCGGTGCGGGCCCAGTCACGCTGGAGTTCGCCGAGCACCACGCCGGCCGTCACCGGTACCACGCCGGCCTGAACCATGCGCTGCACGCCACGCTCGTGGGCCTCGACGCTGACGCCGCCGGACGCGTCGGTCACCGCGAAGACGCGGTAGCCGTCGGCCATCGCGTGGATCGCCGGGAACGCCAGGCAGATCTCCGTCCACAGACCCGCCATGATCAGGTTCTTCCGGCCGGTCGCCGCGACCGCCTCGACCACCCTGGGGTCCTCCCACGTGTTGATGGTGGTGCGATTGATCGGCGTCTGGTCCGGGAAGACGTCCTGAAGCTGACGCAGGATGCGGCCGCCGCGTTCCTCCACCACCGTGGTGAGGATCGTCGGCACGTTGAACAGCCTGGCCGCCTTGGCCAGCAACAGCAGATTGTTCACCACCAGCGTGGGGTCCATGCTCTGCATACCGGCGAACTGCGCACCCTGATGGTCGATGAGAACCAGTACGGAATTCTCCGGTGTGATGAGCGCGTCCAGACCGATGTACGGGTTGGCGGGCACCGTCATGGGAAGTCTCCATTCAGCTACGGCACCACCCGCAACACGGGCAGGCCGAATCTCGCCGCGGATGAACACCGAGGCGTCAAAACCCGCGCCACGAAGCGCGGAACCAATGACCGCGGCCGGCGAAACGGGATGTCGCCGGCCTACGGAGCCGCCGTTACCGAGCGGCGGTCAACCGGTAGAAGAAAGGGCCGACCTGCTCGGCGACGGCCCGGGTCAGATACGCGCTGTCCTCGATCAGACGGGCGCACGGCTCCAGAGCACCGACGAACAGTGGTGCGAATCCGGCATCGCGAATCAACCGCTCCGTAACGGCACGCGCCTCCGCGTCCGCGGCGTAAAGACTGTGCGGCGGGACCGGCTGTTTACCGGTGTCCCCATAGGCCGCCGCGAAGTTCGTGGAGAACGCCTTGGCCGCGGGTCCGCCCACAGTGGCGGCGATCTGGTGGGTCAGCGACAGAAAACCGGGCGCACGCGAGCCCGTGTAGATATTGCAGGCGTCGAGCGTGACCTGGCCGGCCAACCCACCGACCGCCTCGAGTGCCGCCGGAATGGCGGCCGCCGGCACGGCCACCACGACCGCCTCGGCCCCCGACGCGTCGCCACCCTCGCGGCCCAGCGAGGTGACGTCATGGCCGGCCTCGCGCCACAACGCGGCCAGGCCGCCACCGACCCGGCCACGCCCGATCACGGTGATTCTCATTCGTCGCAAGCCTTCCGCTCAGGCGTCTCGCACACGTCACGCGTCCTTCGCAGGACGATCGAACGGCGCGCACGGTTCACGGACCGGCGACGGGCCACCGGACGACTCAGCGGTACGGGCCGGCCGTCAGCCGCTTACCGGTGCAGCGCCGTCGCTGCGGTGAGGCCACCGATAGCCGCCGCCAGCGCCGGACGCGACCACACCGATCGTGATCACCGTCCACGGGCCGCGGCGCCGTGGGGCGCCTGGAGTGGGACGCGTACCCGCGTCGCGGCCGGTCATGATGATCTCCTTCGCTCAGCCGGACGATCGACCGCGCGAATGTACGGACGGTACGCTCGCGACCGCACACGTCACCGGGGCACCCACTCCTCGCGCCCGCCGGCGGAAGCGGCTTCCGTGGCGGGGTTTCGCCTCTCCCCCGTCACCGGTCGAGTGAGCGGCATCTGACCCGCGGATGAGCAGAAACAGCAGTGATCATGGATCGGCGGCCGGAACACCGGATCGTGCACCCATGTAGAACCTGCGGCGAAAGGCGATGATGGCACCGGTACGAACGGTTCCGCTCGGTGCCACGGGCATCGAGGTCTCGAACGTCTTCTTCGGCGCGGGCACCATCCTCGGCGTAGGGTCGTTCCCGCACCTGCTCGGCAAGGGCATCACGGCGGCGGAGGCCCTGAGCCGGCTCGACGAGGCGGCGGCACGCCACATCTCGGTCGTCGACACCGCCAACGCGTACGCGGGCGGCGGCAGCGAACGGGTCGTCGGCGCGTGGCTGCCCGGCCATGACGACGTGCTGGTCTGCTCCAAGGTCGGCCGGCCCGTGCTGGTCGACGGCATCCGGCAGGGCGGTCTGTCCCCCGCCCACATCGCTCGCCAATTCGAGGCCAGCACGGCCCGCCTCGGCAGAGTCGACCTGTACCTGACGCACTTCCCTGATCCCGAGACACCGATCGCCGCCACCATCGACGCGCTCGCGAGCCTCATCGCCGACGGCAGAATCCGTGCGTACGGCTGCTGCAACGTCACGTCCACCGAACTCGAGGCCATTCTCGACACCGCGGACCGCCGCGGCCTGCCGCGGCCCGGCTGGGTACAGAACCCCTTCAACCTCATCGACCGCAGCGCCGAGGAACACCTCATCCCGCTGCTGCGCGCCGAAGGGCTGGGGTTCACCCCGTTCGCGCCGCTGGTCGGCGGCGTGCTCTCCGATCGGTACCTCGAAGGCCGCAAGCCCGAACCGGGCAGCCGGATGGACCTGATGGCCGAGGAGTACGCGTACGCGCTCAACCCGGCCACACTGGCCCGGGTCGCCGAGCTGTCACGTCGCGCGAAGTCGCTCGGCGTCTCCACCGCCGGCCTGGCGCTGGCCTGGCTGATGCACCGAGACGGCGTCACCGCCCCGATCGTCGCGCCACGCACCACGCAGCAGTGGAAGGCTGTGGACGAGGCTCTGACGTTCGTCCTCGACCGGCGGCTCGCCGACGAGATCGCGGACATATTCGGGTGACACGGCGAGAGCTTCCTCCAGCCCGGCGGCCTGCTCAGCCGTTGTTCACCTGTCCGTCGCCGAACGACCGTACGGTCAGCGTGTGATCACATCGCACGAGGCTCGCGCCGCCGCCGTCAGTCGTCGTATCGTTGCCGCGGAGCTGTCCGCCGGCGAGCAGTACGCGATGTTCGCCGGCCTCATCCGAGACGCGTTCGGTCGTCTCCGCACCGGTCTGGGCCAGGCACACGCCCGGTGCGCGGCAGTGGACGAGCAGACCTGGGCCACGTACGCGGCCGACCTGGATCGCGGGCTCGACGAGTTGCACATGGAGATCGCCCGCTCCGCCGAGCACGCCGACGAGCGTGACCTCGCCCAGATCCTCCGGGTGCACGTGACCGAGCTGGAGCTTGCCGGGTGGCGGCTACAGGTCAGCCTCCCCACCGCACCGCAGCGGCTCGCGACGGAGTAGACCGAGCGGGTCTCGCAGCGGGTCGTGCGGTACGAAGCCCGGCCTCCGGCGATGGCCACACACCGCCCGTGGGTCGTGGAGGTGCACGACGACGTAGTCCCGCGCATCGTCGCGCACCCTCTCGACGTCCCGGTCACCATGACCGGCTCAATGAGTCGGTCATGGATACGGGTAGCCGCTTACCGCCGTCGCGGTATCACCTGGTCACGACTTGCGGACGCTGGCCAGCGCCGTGCTCCAGCTAACGACCTCATCGAGGAGGGTGGATAGCTGCGGCGCCTGGTGAGCGCTCGGCTTGAAGACGCTGTAGTTCTCGAACTCGGTGCTGAGCGCGAGGGTGACCTGATGGCGGACGTCGGCCATCTTCAGCTCGCCGGCGATCAGGCGCAGATGCTCGACGGCGCGGGCGCCGCCGACCGAGCCATAGGAGACGAACCCGACAGCCTTGTTGTTCCACTCCGCGAACAGGTAGTCGATGGCGTTCTTCAGTACGCCTGACGTGCTGTGGTTGTACTCCGGCGTGACAATGACGTACCCGTCGAACGAGGCGATCTTCGCGGCCCACTTCTTGGTGTGGTCGTTCTGGTACTTGCCCATCGACGGCGGGATCGCTTCGTCGAGGTGCGGCAGCGGGTAGTCGCGCAGGTCGACGAGTTCGTACTCGGCGTCGCTGCGTTGCTTGGCGTTGTCGAGCACCCAGTTGGCGACCTGCTCGCCGTTGCGGTTCGGACGGGTGCTGCCGAGGATGATGCCGATGCGGATCATGGTGCTGCTCCGTTTCGCGGTTGAGGTATAGGTAGGCGTCAGCGGATGACGGACACGTTGTATTGCGCCGAGCGGGTGGCCTGCCCGATTGCCACCGAGAGGTACAGGTAGTGCTCGGTCGCCCGCGCCGTGTCGATGGCGCCGAGGTCGACCTGGTCCTCGTGCCGCCATCCCAGGTCGCTGAGCAGGTGGCCGGTGGTCTGTTTGGCGCCGCGGTCGTTGCCGGAGAGGAACACGGAGCTGCGCTCCGGCAGGGTGCCGGGGTTCGTCATGATCTCGGCCGGGATGGTGTTGAGGGTCTTCACGACCTTCACATCCGGCAGCATGGCCTGCAGGCGGGCGCCGAGGCTGTCATTCGGGTACAGCAGCTCGAACGACGGCGTGATGGCGTTGGCTACGTCGATCAGGACCTTGCCGCCGAAGGTACCCGGGCCGACCTGGCCGAGGATGCCGAGCGTGTGTGCTCCCGGCAGGGCGTTGATGACGGCTTCGGCCGACTTGACGGCGTCCGCGATCTGCGCGACCGGCGCGGTGAAGCCCTCGCGGGTCTGCGGGTCGCGGACACCGAACACCACTTCGTGGCCGGCATCCAGCAAGCCGTAGCCCAGCGCCGTGCCGACGTTGCCCGCACCCAGCACTGCGAACTTCATGAAGGCTCCCCCTCGTTCGGCAGCGACGGCCGCCGCCGCTTACGGGGAAGACTCTGCCGAGCGAGAAGGCCGGGTGGCAGGCCCGGCCAGTCCTACGGTGCGCATCACAGCGGTCAGGGCCGCCGCAGCCGCATGATGAAATCCGCGTGGTAGAGCTCGTCGCTGATGAAGTCACCGAAGGCGTAGAACCTGGTGTCGTCGAGATAGTCGATGCGGTCGCCGTCGAGCCAGTAGCGGCCGGTGTACGCGTGCCGGCGCCCACCTCGGGTCTCGTCGTATCGGCCCTGCGGCAGCAGTTCCTGGTGCAGCCAGTCCGCGCGGTCGATCCAGACGCCGACGCGCGCGCCGTCCGGGTGGGCGGACCGGTCGAGGGGTTCACCGTCGCGGACCACGATCCGTCCGCGGCTCAGCAGGGCGCGCAGGTCGCCGCGGCTGATGATGACCCTCCACCAGGGGGTGCCGAGTTCCGGCATGACGCGCTGCGGCACCAGGAGCAGGTTTGCCGCGATGCCGGGCTCCACAGCGCGGACCATGTGACCGCAGCCGTCCGGAGCGGGAACAATGGCGATCATCCCGAGACCCCGCCCGTCGATGACGTCACCGGTCGCGCCGGAGCGGGCGACCACGCCGTCGGCCACTACGACACGAGTCACCACGCCGTCGGCGACCACGACATCGATGGTCGTGGTCGCGGATGGGCCGTGGACGTGGACACCGGTGAACAGCATGCCGCCTCCTGAGGGTTCGGGCATGGATGGGGGTACGGGAGACGTGGGCCCGCAGCCTGCCACGGCGAGCAGCAGGACGGTGACGAGGGCCCTGATAACCGGGCGCCGTCCTCGATCACTCCGGTCCAGCGTGCCTCTTTCGTGGTCCAGTCATTCCTGCGCTTGCCATATCAATGAGTCCTCCACCGGGCGAGAACGGCGCGATGATCTATCAGGGGGCGTCCCTTCCGACTCGGCGGATTTCGCCTATCCGCAGCCCGTGTCCGGATGCCGTGGCGTGCCGGCGGCTCAGGTGGTGATCTTCTACACAGTCTCGCTCGCCGTCATACTCCACACCATCCGTGTTCTGGCACCGCTCAGGTACCGGGCATCCATCGCTGATCGTGACCGACGGCGAAGTCCGCGCTCGGCTGCCCGGCATGTGGGCCGACGATCGCACACGGAGCCGCCGGCCCCGGCCAGTGGGACGTCCGCCTTCCCATCCGGCGTCGGGCTCCTGAACGTGGTGGCGTGGACGAATGCCGGCCGGGCGGAGTCTGAGGCCGCGCACGTCCGCGCGGCCTCTGTTCATTCCCGGACCAGGACACGGACGCCGTTCTCGTCCCGGGCCTCCGGCACTCCGAGGTAGGCGAGGTCGCGGACGAACCGGTCGCGTGAGACGGGCTGTGCACCAGCCGAATACAGGTACGAGGAATACATCCGCTCGCTAGGCTGCCGGCCTGTCCAGACGTGCTCCTCGGTCAACCACTGCCGCCACGCATCCGTCCTGGGAGGAGGTACACCCACTGCTGCTGGAGCTGGCACGCCGCACGGACCGGCAGATCACCCTCACCACGACGAGCCGGGGCTTGATCGCCTCAACGATCCCGGGAACACCGACCCTGCCCGCCGCCGAACGCCAGGCCCTGGAGGAACTGGCGGCGCCCGCGCTGGATTGCATGGTCCGGGCCGGCGCACCGGCACGGATCGTCACCGACCCGGCGGGACGCCCCCTGCTCGAGACCGACCGAGTGGGCACCGCGGACGTCACCGTCTTGCCGCCGCCGATGCGGGCGGTCTGCGGCTGCACCCCGAGCCCGTCTTCCTCGACGACCTGACGGAACAGGTGGCAACCGCGCACCGAGTACGAGCGACCGGGTTGGGTGTCCGGATCATGTGCCGGCATGAGGGGGCCCCAGAGGCGGTACTGGACTCACACCGGGTACGGCAGAGATCGTAGGGAACCTCGTGTCCAACGCGGTGCGGCACTCTCGTCCCGGCGGAACAGTGACGATCTCCTCCCGGATGGGCCGTGGCGAACTGGTCATCGAGGTGGCCGATACCGGCTCCGGCATCGCGGACACCGACCTACCCCACATCTTCGAGCGCTTCTGGCGCGCCGACCAATCCCGCAGCCGCCACACCGGGGGCAGCGGACTGGGGCTGGCCGTGGTGCGGAAGCTGGCCGAGGCCCACGGCGGGCGCGTCAGTGTCGTCAGCAGTCCCGGCCGAGGAAGCACGTTCACCGTCCACCTGCCAGTCGGCGGCGACACCAGCGAAGCGTGAAACAGCCGAAGCCACCCACGGACTGCTCCGTGCCAACGGCGTAGGCGCTCGTCCGATCGAGGCTGCAGCCGACCGCATCGCCTATCGCCATAATCCGTGCGATTCCGACCGCGTCACCTTGATGGTCACCGACACGCGACCTTCGGTCCCAAGGCCGGCCACAGCGCTCGGCGATCACCGCCGTAAGACGATGACAGCTGGCTGTCGCCGCCGATGTCCGACGTCACGCCCGCGCTGTGTAACGGACGCCCACGGATCGCCAGACGCGCCGAAGGCCGACAAAACGGAGAACAGGCGACCAGTGTGTGTCCTCAGCCAAGCTGGTACGCGCGGCCGACCCTTGAGTCGGCGTTCCCAGCGGCACTGACACCGCCGGCGTCACCGTCGCCATCGTGCCCCGGGGGCATCAAGGACAGCCTGGAGCACGTGCACGCCGTCACGTGCATACCGTTCCACCCGCGGACGGGCTCGCCTCATCGTCGCCGACCAGGCACTCGGCGACCTCGACCGCGCCGATCACTCCACCGCCGGGCGCGGATAGCCAACATGCTCACCGGCGTGCCGGCCAGGATAGGCGCCGACGCCCAGGCTGCTATTGCCCCTGACCGGCTGAAACGCTGACCTCATTCCGGCCCACGCCACCGTCTCGATCCCCACCGTGCAAGACAGCGGCCTTCGCCGCCGTCCGCCCCGTAGATCCGGACAGCCAGCACCGCCGCGAGGAGCACCGGACTGATCGCGGCCTTGCACTCCACGGTGCGCGGGGAGGCACGGCCGATGCCGGCCACGACGGCCGTGCCTGCGGTTCTCCGGTCGGTGAGCAGGTACGGCCACGCCGGCAGAGCCGCGGATCGCGGCAGCGCGCCGACCGATGATGTTTCGGGATCAGCCCACAGCACCCGTTCTACAACGCTTATCGACCGACAGGACATCGATTTTAATGATCTTGTCGCAGTATCGCAATCGACCCAGGATTGGGTGTGGCCATCCATGCGAGTGACTCTCCACTTCGAAAGGGAAGTCGTGGCCACGAGCCTTCGAGCGCTGTCTGCGCTCACTCTTTCTCTCATCCTGACCGCAGTCGGTCTGGGTGGGCCAGCGCAGGCCCGGGCGGATACACCCCTGCTCGACCTGGGACTTCTGCGCGAAGGACGGACTCCGTCGGCGCTCACCGGCGGCGCCGCGCTTCGCCCGAACGCCGCAAGCGCCGCCCTCACCGACGGTCAGTACGTGGTCCGGCTGCGCGAGGCGCCCGTCACCTCGTACGACGGCGGGGTGGCCGGCCTTGCCGCCACCAAGCCGGCGGCCGGGCAGGAACTCCAGCCGCACTCGGCCGCCGCGGAGAAATACCGCGCGCACCTGAACGAAGCCCAGCGTGATGTGCTCGACGACCTCGGGGTGAAGGCGCGGCAGACCTACACGACAGCCTTCAACGGGTTCACTGCGAAGCTGACCGGTGCCCAAGCGACGGAGCTGGCCAAGGACCCCCGCGTAGCCGCCGTCAGCAAGGCGCAGATCGTCAAAGTCGACGCGGCAACGCTCGGCGGTCCCGGCAAGACAGCCGGGACCGCCGCGAAGACGCAGCCGGTGCCCGGCAAGGGGTCCGGAGTCGTCATTGGGGTCATCGACACCGGCATCTGGCCAGAAAGCGCGTCCTTCGCGTCGACCATGCCCGCGCCAAAGGGCTGGCACGGCACCTGCCAGGTGGGTGACGGCTTCCCAGCCAGTGCCTGCAACGGCAAGATCGTCGGGGCCCGCTACTTCGCGGACGGTTGGTTGGAGATGGCCGGGGAACTGCCAAAGGGCGAGATCCTCTCCGCCCGTGACATGGAAGGTCACGGCACCCACACAGCATCGACCGCGGCCGGCCTGCCCGTCGCACACGCGATGGTGCTGGGCCGCGACCTCGGGAAGATCTCCGGAGTGGCGCCGGACGCGCAGATCGCGGTCTACAAGGCCCTGTGGGGCGGCTCCGGCACCGACGCCGACATCATCGCGGCGATCGACGCGGCGGTCGCCGATGGCGTCGACGTCATCAACTACTCCATCGGCAACGAGATGGGCGACTACCAGCCGAACAGCCCGATCGGCAACGCGTTCCTCAACGCCTACCTGGCCGGCGTCTTCGTGGCGGCCTCGGCCGGCAACGACGGCATGTCCGGCATGGTCAGCAACACCCAGCCGTGGGTCACCACCGTAGGCGCCGCGGTCGCGCGGGCCAACGAGGCGACCGTGCGCCTCGGCGACGGTACGAAGATCGTCGGCGCCTCGATGGACGTGCTGCCCGCGCGGGGCCAGACCCCGATCGTCTTCGCCGACCGGGCCGGCTCGGTCGCGAACGGCGCCCAGTTCTGTCGCGACGGCAGCCTCGACGCCGCAAAGATCAAAGGCAAGATCGTGGCCTGCGACTTCAACAACTCGGCTCAGGCCGTCGAGGAGGTCAAGTCCAAAGGCGGCGTGGGAGTCGTGCTCTTCCAGACGGCCGGAAACGCGCGCCTCAACATCATCTACGACTTCCCCACGGTCTACCTGTGGAGCGCCGAGCAGGCCGGACAGATCTTCAACTACCTGTGGGCGCACCGGGACGACGGCACCGCAACCCTGACGACCGGCGCTGACAAGTCGAGCCTGGTGGGGCTGCCGAGCGTGGCCGGCCTCTCCTCGTACGGGCCGGACCAGATGCACACCGGAGTGCAAAAGCCCGACCTCGTCGCGGACGGCGTCGACGTGATCGCGGCGGTGTCGCCGATGGCCGGCGGGAGGCTCTTCGACGCCTACTCCGGCACCTCGATGGCCGCGCCGCACGTGGCCGGCATGGCCGCGATCCTGCGCGCCCAGCACCCCGGCTGGTCGCCGGGCGCAATTGCCTCGGCACTGCGGACCACGGCGGTTGACACGAAGGGGACCAACAGCCCGCTGCGGCAGGGTTCAGGCCTGCCACTCATTTCCCGCGCCACCGACCCCGGCCTGGTAGTCGAGCCGACCACGGCCTCGCTGACCGCCTTCGCGTCGGCGGCGACGCCGGACGGCAAAGAGCTCAACCTGCCCTCGATCGCACTGCGGGAGTACGACGGCCTGCACCCCGTGGTCGTGAAGCGCAGCTTCACCAACGTCGGCAAGCACACCGAGACCTACAAGGCGAACGTCGAGGGCCTGACTGGCATGGACGTCACGATCACCCCTAAGACCTTCACCGTACATCCGGGCGCCACCATGACCGTCACGATCAAGCTGGCCCGCGGCAAGGCCACCTGGGACCGCTACGCCACCGGCTCGCTGCTTCTCAGCAGCGCCCAGCACCGGGTGCGGCTCACCGTCACGGCCCGGCCATGGGGTCTCACGCCACGGCCCTACGACGACACCGGCCTCGAGTTCGCCCGGGTCGGTGGGCTCGGGCAGGCCTTCCTGGAGCCGGGTTTCACCGGGCCGCTGGCCGCGCGTACCACCGGATACACCCCGGTCAAATGGGCGGACAAGCAGATCAGCACGAACGTGACGGGCGGCTCCTTCACCCCTGGTGGCATCGGGACGCAGGGCACTCAGATCGTGGTGCCGCGCGGAACAGCAGGCCTGATCGTGCAGACCGCGTCGGACGACCCGAACAAAAACTTCGATCTGTATCTATACAAGGACGACAAACTGGTCGAGCGGAGCTGGGCGTTCTGGCACAGCAATGAGCGGATCGCGCGATTCTTCCCGGAGCCGGGCGTGTACATGGCATACGTGCACGTGCAGTCGACGGACGCCGCCGACGTGCCCTACCGGCTCGGGGTGACGGCGGTCGCAGCCGACGCCAACCATCGCAACGCGACGATCACCGCGCCGCCGGAGGTCACGCGGGGCGGGGCGGGGCAGGTCATCCTGAACCCGGTCGGCCCGCAGCCCGACCAGGAGCAGTGGGCCTACGTCGAATTCCGCACCGGCCGCACGGTCGTGCCAGGAGTGCTGATCAGTTCGCGCTAATCAGCGACCGCCGCGGGCGGTGGTGATACACCGCCCGCGGCTCAGCCCGCGCCGAGACCACCCGCCTCGACGGTTTCACACGACACGGGCGGCCAGCACCGCATGCCGCCCGTCACACCACGGGTTCGCACCGACCCGCAGGACGTCGTCCGGGTCGAGGCCCGCGTCGTCGAGGACGCTGCTGACGACGGCGGGCACATATGGCGGTGTGCCGGCAAGGTGGCGACCCCCCATCACCCCACTCGTTCTCCGCCCGTTTCCGCCGCGAAGAACGGAACGTGGCGCAGGTACCGACTGTCCGTCTCCTGGTGCCGAAGGTCGTTTCCACCACTGCTTTGCCTATTCGCAGGTGGTGCACTCGGCAGGACTCGTACCCGCGACCGGTGGATTAGAAATCCACGAAGTGACGCCATACCTGCCGTCGGCGACTACTGCGCCAGCCTAGACAGCGACCGGGTCGAGGGACTGGATGAATCATTCCCAGTCTTCGCTGACCGGGTGATGTTGTCCTCGATCGGCTCTTCGCCTTCGTACTCGTGATCCCAGAACCACACCGAGACGAAGTCAGCATCGCGCAGCGACAGGGGCGAAAAGGTTCCCGCCCTCGTCGCGGGCCACCGGAAGCAGCCAGCCGGGAACCCGGCCCGCGAACGTGTCCGGGCGGCTGAAGATGCCCGTGATCGGCTTGACCACACCGACGGAGAAGACCGTGTGCACGGACCGGTCGTTGTTGTCCATCCGGCCGCCGGGCTACCCCAGCAGGTAGCTGCGGTACTCAGCGGGCAGCCGCCGGCCGATGCGCACCTCGAGCCGCTCGATCGCGTCGGGGGACGCGGGCCGGCTGCGGCTGATAGTAGGACACTGCCACGACGTGGTGCTCCTATCGCAAGATCGCTCGGCCACCCGGCGTGCCGGACAGCAGCATGGACTTCGGAAGATTTCGCGGGCGGCGGAGATGCTCACCATAGGAGTCGTAACGCTGCCGCACGAGCAGTCCTCGCCAGCGTTACGCGACCACGCCCCGGTAGCGACCGCTACAAAAAGATCTGACCCGAAACATCCAGGCGGACCCCGCAGGCAGGCGCCATCCGCCCGACCCTCGAGCTCGGTACCACCCTCCATAATGAGCGGACGGCCTCTTCAGACTCATATGGAACGACCTTGTGAAACATCACCAGCTCTCATCGTTGCTGGCAGGAACACCTATATGGCTCCCACCCAGGCCTTCCGGACACAGAAACGCTGGACGGCACCCCACCAGCCTCGCAAGATTGATGTCACGTCAGCGGCATGATGTCTAGCTTCACTTTCGAGCTCCGCCACCCGGACTTGAGAGGAAACACCATGACCGAGAAGCAATACAAATACGCCGAGGCCGCGAGAGAGCTGCGGGTAGCAGAAAGCACGCTGCGCAGATGGGTATCACAGGGCAAGGTTCCATGTCACCGCCTGGGCCGCTCGGTCCGATTCACCGAGGACGATCTCGCTGCCGCCCTGAAACCGGTGCCACCTCGCCAGCACATCAGACCGCAGCGGACTCGAGAGCGGCGGCGGACTGAGTAGTGGGCGGCGGCCACCACAGTTGTGGATCGGCCGCCGCCCGGAGCGCTAATCGACCTCGGGGTTTTGGCCGCGGCCCGCGCGCTCTTCCACCATGCGCAGCCCCATGCCGACGAGGTCATCCACGACAGCTTTAACCTGCGGATGGTGCTTACGGGTGTTGTGTACGTAGAAGTTGAACGTGGTGCTCACGTTCTTGTGGCCCGCGATCGTACGAAGCGCGATCAGATTAACTCCTTCCGACGCCAGCCACGTCAGCAACGAGTGACGAAACCCGTACATCGTCATCCGCTTCTTCAGCCCTTTACGCTCCGCCATGTCACGAATCTTGACCCAGCGGTCCTCGTAGAACGTCTCGTACACCCACGGACCGCCGCGCGGCGCCGTGAAGACGAACGCATCCGGAGCCCTTCCCTCACACCGGGCCCTGAGCATCTCCAGGACCGGTGCCGGCACCGGGATTTCCCGGTAGCCGTCCTCCGTCTTCGGCTTCAGCACGAGAACCCACCGGAAGTGCTCGCGGCGCATCACCTGCTGGATGCTGACAGTCCCGCGGTCGAAGTTCACCGATCTCACCGGTACAGCGGTCGCTTCACCCCACCGCATCCCCGTGGACAACAGCATGACCATCAGGTCGGCCGCCTCCGGATCGACCTCGTAGGCGGCCTCAATCACTACCCGAGCCTCTGAACGATCCTCCACAATCTCCCTCGGTGCACGCACCTTCTCCGGAAGTTGCAGACCCTTCAGAGGGTTGTAGGACCGCAGAGGCGGCTCATCATCCTCACCAGCGAGGCACGCCGCATCGAAAATCGGCGAGACCGACTCACCTCGAATGTTCTGAATCGTCTTCGGGGACAGCTTGCCGATCAGCCCGTCCTGCCAGCGCCGCATCTCGCCACGAGTGATCGCGGCGATGGGCCGATCACCTATCACCGGGAACACGTGCGTGACGAGACGTTCCAGATACTTCCGCTTCGTCTCACGATTGGGCCGCACGAGCCTGTCGATGTAGCCACGCGCGTACTCCTCGAAGGTGATCGCCGGCGGCGCCTCCTCAGCGGCATCGCCCGCGTTCACCAACTGCACAGTCGCCGCAAGGTAACCGAAGCCGCGCGCAACGAGCACCTCGTCGGGAGGCATCGTCTGCCCGTAAGCATCTATCAGGGCTTTGAAGGTCTTGGCCTCAGCATGGGAGTCGAAGGTCCTTCCGTCCCATTCACCGGCCCGGGTACCACCTGTGCGCCACTTCACCCGGTACCGGGTGATCTTTCCGTTCCGCGTCTTCCGCGGTTCGATCGTCGCCATGCCAGCTTCCCTGCACTCATGGCGGCAACCCGGCTCAGAACTCAGTCACGCACCATCCGGCACTGCCCACGTGTGGCACTGCCTGAAGGCCCGTGTTCCCACCGTGTTCCCATGGGAGGAAGACGAAGCTCTGAACGAGAAAGCCGCCGACCATAAACTGCTGGTCAGCGGCTTGAGAAGTTCGTTTAGAACAAGTGTCCGAGGGGGGACTTGAACCCCCACGCCCTATACGGGCACTAGCACCTCAAGCTAGCGCGTCTGCCATTCCGCCACCCGGACTTGCACTACGACCGCCATCGCACGAGGCGGTTTCCCGTCTCGTGCTGTCAGCGCCGCACAGGAGAGAACTCTACACGGCCCATGGCCGGGCCCTCACCGGGGGCCGCCGGTTGCAGGCCATCACTCCAGGTAATCGCCGAACGGGCGGTGGCGGGGTGGGTGTCGCGGTGCTCTGATAGCACGGTAGGGAATGCTTGGGCGCCGACACCGCCGAAACACAGGGGCGGCTCGCTTTATGACACAGGGACCGGACGGCAGGGTTTATGTCACAGACAACGACTGACACGTGGCAGAAAGTAACGGACGAGGAGGCGTGGGACCGGCGGCTGTTCGCGCAGCCGCGGGACGGGCATTTCCTGCAGAGCAGCCACTGGGCCGCCTTCCAGCGCGCGAACGGGCGCGAGGTGTACTTCGGCAGCGGTGAGGGCTGGCAGGCCATGACGATCGTGGAGCGCGCCGGTGACGCCTGCCGCCTGTTCTGCCCGTACGGGCCGGTCGCGGACGATCTGACCGCGCTGGAGCGGGCGGTCGACGCGCTCCAGGCGCTGGGCCGGGAGGAGGGCGCGGGCTTCATCCGGGTGGAGCCGTGGGCGCCGGTGACCGGTGAGGAGCTGGCGAAGCTGGGTCACATCCCGGCGAAGCGGAACATGCACCCGGGGCTGACCTGGGTGCAGGATCTGCAGGGGAAGTCCCGCGACGAGCTGGTGCTGGAGTTCGCGCCGAATGTGCGCAACCGCTGGCGTAACGCGTACAAGAAAGACATCTCGGTCGTTTCAAGCACGAACCTGGACGATGTCGAGATTCTCCTTCAGATGCTCCACGACGTGTCGAATCACACGGGCATGATCCCGCATCACGACGACTACTACCGGCGTCAGGCCAAGGCGCTGATCGACCGTGACGCGGCGACGCTCTACGTCACCCGGCAGGGTGAGCAGCCGATCGCGGCCGCGATCGTCTACGAGAGCCCGACCACCCGGTACTACGCGCACTCCGGAAGTCTGCTGGAAGCCCGGAAACTGCACTCCGGCACCGTCATGCTGGCCACGATGGTGCTCGACGCGCAGGAGCGGGGCCAGCGGGTCTTCGACTTCTTCGGCGCGGCACCCAAGGACGAGCCGGATCACCCGTGGGCCGGGTTCACCGAGTTCAAGCAGTCGTTCGGCGGCCGCTACCAGCAGTTCTCCGGCACCTGGGAGATGCCGTGCCTCGGTCCGACCCCGGGTCAGCAGTGACAGGGAGAACGACGGTGCATCTGAACGAGGTTCTCGCGGAAGTGCCCTCCGCCACGCTGGTGCAGGGCGACGCCACGCGCGAGGTGTCCGGGATAACCCACGACTCGCGGCGGGTCTCCCCCGGCGACCTGTTCGTGGCGATCTCCGGCGCCAACCACGACGCGCGCGGGTTCGTACGGCAGGCGCTGGAGCGCGGCGCGGCCGGCGTGGTCACCGAGGCGCCGGTCGAGCTGCCCGGCGACGCCGCGGTGGTGCGGGTGCCGTCCGCGCGGGCGGCGCTGGCCGACCTGGCGGTCGCGGTCTACCAGCATCCGGGCGACCAGATGAAGATGGTCGGCGTCACCGGCACGGACGGCAAGACCACCACGTCGCACCTGATCCACGCGGCGCTGGAGCAGAGCGGCATGCGGACCGGCCGGCTCACCACCGTGGGCATGACCACCGGCGGCGGCAACCCGCCGGTCTACTACGGGTTCACCACGCCCGAGGCCGGCGAGTTGCAGCGCATGCTGGCGCAGATGGTCGCGGACGGCTGCCAGGCCGCGGTGACCGAGGTCAGCTCGCACGCGCTGCAGCTGGACCGGGTGCGCGGCGTGCCGTTCTCCGCCGCGGTGTTCACCAACCTGACGCCGGAGCACCTGGACTTCCACGGCACGATGGAGAACTACGCGAAGGCCAAGGCGCACCTGTTCGCGATGGCGGCGATGCGCGGGCCGGACTCGTTCGGCGTGGTCAACGCGGACGACCCGTGGTGGAAGCTGATCGCCAGCGGGGGCCCGGACACGCTCTACACGTACGGCCTCGAGACCAAGGGTCTTGATCTTTGGGCCGAGAACCTGCGTGTGGACGGTGACCGATCGCGGTTCACCATGTTCACCCCCTGGGGCCGCCGCGAGATGATCTCGGCGATGCCCGGGAAGATGAACGTGATGAACTGGCTGGCCGCGACCGCCACCACGGTCGGCCTGGGCGGCGAGCTCGACGCGGTCGTCGCCGCCGCCGAGTACGCGACCGTCGAGGGCCGCATGCAGACCGTCGCCGCCGGCCAGCCGTTCGACGTGTTCGTCGACTTCGCGCACACCCCGCACGCGCTGGAGACCGTGCTGCGCACGCTGCGTGCGCAGACCGAGGGCCGGCTGATGGTGCTGTTCGGCCACGCCGGCGGCCGCGACGCCGGCAACCGCCGCCCGATGGGCCGGATCACCGCGACGCTGGCCGACGTGGTCATGGTGACCTCCGACAACCCGGCCCACGAGGACCCGGCCGCGATCTCCGCCGAGATCGTCGCCGGCACCCGCGAGGCGGAGTCCGGCACCGCCGACGTCCGCGTCGTCCTCGACCGCGCCGACGCGCTGCGCGAGCTGCTGGCCGACGCCAAGCCCGGCGACACCGTGCTGCTGGCCGGCAAGGGCCACGAGGAGTACCAGGCCCTCGCCACCGGCAACATCGACTGGAACGACGCCCGCGAGGCCCGCCGCACCCTCGCCGACCTCGGCTGGTCCTGACTCCCGACCCGGCGGCGGGGAACTTCCGGCCCCGCCGCCCTCGGGCTTCGACGATCCAGAACCGATTCTCCCGCTTCCGGCGGGTCGTCTTCCGCACGCTCCCGCGGGCAAACCGCGCGGCGGCCTCCGACTCCGCTGGCGCTCCGCTCCGGTCGCCGCGGCGCAGCCGGGTCCGTGGCCGCACGACCACGCGGCCTCCGCGGTGGTCCGGTGTTCCGCGCGGCTCCCCCTTCGCGTCCGCGGGCCGCAGGCCGGCCGAGCACGTGTCTGCCAGCGCCGGCGGGCAACGGCTCCGGCGGGAAGACGGGGCCAACTGGGAGCGGTCTCCCGCGAGCGCGTGATGACCGGAACGTCCGCCGTGGTCGCCCACGTTTCGCCGGCACCGCCGTCGGGAACCGTCTCCGGAGGCCGAGACGGAGGAGCGGCGGGTATGCGCGAAGGTCCCTACGGCAAGCGGGCGATGTGGGCGCTGGCCGGCGTATGTGTGCTGCTCTCGGTGCCGCTGCTGGCCTACGGGATCGTGATGGTCACCGGAGGACGATCGGGCGGCTGGTCGCTGGTCTGGGTGGCGGTGGCCTGCCTCGGCGTGGTCGCGATCTTCGGTCCGCTCGCCCGTCGCAGAGGCCGCATGTAGCCGCCCGGCGGGACACCCCGGCCCCCGCGATCTCGACGGCGGCCTCGAGGATTCATGAGGTGCGGCGAGGCCGATCGCCAGCGGGGTCCGCCGGAGGAGCACGTCGACCGGGCTCCCGGCCGGCGCGTCCGGGAAGGCGCGCCGGATGACCGGGGCGCAGAGCGCCTCCTCATCTCGGCCGGCGCGCGATCGACGTCGTGCGCGAACCCGTGTCAGGCACCGTCGCCCGGCTCAGGATGCCGCGGCCGGTGGGCTGTCGAGCGCGCCGGTGCGGATGGTGTGAACGACGAAACGGGCGGCGTTCTCCGCGGCCGGCCCGCGCTGCGCATTCCCCCGCCCGTGCCCCCAGTCCGAGATTCCCTTGACCACGATCCAGTCCACTTTGCTCGGCGCCGCCGCCGCGTACACCCCCGCGCCCTCCATCTCCCCGCCGTACGCCTCCGGGTCGCTCTCCAGCAGCTGATCGTGGAGATCGCGGGAGTCGACCAGCACGTCCGCGGAGAGCATCGGCCCGAAGTGGACGGTCGCGCCGGGCCAGTCCACCTCCGCCGCGCGGAACCGGTCGAGCAGCGTCGGCGACGGCGAGACGTGGTCGCCCCGGCGGATCTGCCCGCGGTCGTCGGCGTCGGTCTGCCGGTAGTAGCCGATCGCCCGCAGCTGCTTGGCGACCAGCACGTCGCCGAGCCGCTGCTCGCCGTCGCCGCCGGGCGGGCCCGGCCGCAGCCCGTAGCAGATGCCGGTGAGGATGAGGTAGTCCGGATCGAGCCGGCGGATCATCGCCGCGGCCGTGATCGCCGCGCCGCCCGGCCCGATCGCGCCCTGCTCGCTCTGCACCAGCATCAGCCGGGTGTTCTCCAGCTCGCCCAGGTGGAACACGGTGTGCTGGGCGACGAACTCCCGTTCCGGCTCGGCGCCGTTCTCCGCGTGCACGGCCGCGAGCACGGCGTCCCGCTCGATCCGGTCCGCCACCATGATCATGACTGGGGTGCGTCCCATCCGGACCTCCCTCTCCTGCCGGTAGTCGGCGATCTTCGCCTGGCGATAGGCCCGGTACTGCCAGACCGCGCCCACGGTCACGAACACGCCCATCAGCGACATCAGGCTGGTCAGCCACCCGACGGTCCACGCCTGGTACGTGCCCGGGCTCAGCCCCCACGGGTCGGTGAACAGCAGCCGCTGCGACAGCCAGCGCAACGCCAGCCCGTACGTGTGCGGCCGCTCGTCGCACCCGGTGCCGCAGGCACGCTGTTCCCAGTCGGCCACGAACGCCGCCTCGATCAGCACGACCAGCGTGACTCCGGTGACGTACCAGAGCAGGAAACTGCCGGTGTCCGCGACCCGCAGCGCGGGCTCCGGCCCGCGATGGCCCGACATCCGCAGCGTCACGCTCCCCGAAGGCCGCGGCTGTCCCGCCCAGTCCGTGACCGCGCGGCGCGCCTCGGCCGTGGTGACGCCGCGGCCGAGGCAGATCAGCGTCTCGGTCACCACCAGGTCGGTGGAGCGGGCGCCGGTGGGCAGCAGCCGCTGCCGCGCCTCCGCCGTGATCAGCTCCGATAGCCGGGCGGTCGTCCGGCGCAGCAGGTCCCGCGGTGTTCCGGTCGCGCCGGGCCCGTGATGGCACAGCGTCATCGACCAGTGCTGGTCCGGCATGACCTCGGCGGCGACCTCGTCGGTGGTCCGCGGGCGGGCGAGTTGCCGGACGAACCAGATCGCGGCCGTGATCACCAGGCAGATCACCAGCGCCATGATGTGCACCACCGCGAGCAGCACCAGCAGCAGCGCGACGGTCACCGGCCACGGGCCGCCGATCAGTCCCAGCCCGGCCGCGACGATCAAAAGCAGCAGCGGGGGTACGCCGTACAGCAGCGCGTCCCAGTGCCGCTCGACCAGCCGGATCAGCGCCAGCCGTGCACCGCCGCCCGGCACCGGCCGGCGCCTGCCACCCGGCGGCTGGAGCAGCGCCAGCGAGTCGGGGCCGCGCCAGACCAGCCGCCCGTCGAGCGCCGCCGCGTACAGCAGCACCGGCAGCGGCCCACGCCCCCGGACGATGCCGAAGACGCCGCGCGGCCGGACGACGTCGCGCGCCTGCGAGCCGTACTCCGCCTTGGTGATCGATCGCGCTGCCGCCCGGCACTGCGCGAAGGTCGGCCGATGCGATCCGGTCACCGGTGCCCCCATCTGTCCGCTCAGGACACTGTGGCAAGCCCGTCACCATGCGCGACAGCCCGGAACGGGCACGATGGCCGGCCGTTCGGTCCCACCGCTCCGGCCGGCATCCGCCCCTATGGATAGATAATCAGCCCGGGCCTGCGAGAACAAGACTTGATCTCACGGTCACCCGGGACCACGCTGACACCATGCCTTGGGACCCCTTCACGACACTGCGGCGCGCACTCTGGATCGGCGGCGGCCAGTGGGCCGGAAAGACCACGGTCGCCGGAATCATCGCCGAGCGGTACGGGCTGACCCACTACCACTACGACTACCACGACGCCCGCGGGCACCTGGACCGCCGCACGGCCGAGCGACTGCGCCGCGGGGAGACGGTCGTGGAGCCGGACGCGGAGAGCGTCTGGATCCGGCCGACGGTCGAGCAGGCGGTCGCCGAGGCGCTGGCCACCTTCGCCGAACGCTTCGCCTACGTCCAGGACGACCTGCGCGCCCTCGTCTCACCACATCCGATCATCGCGGACGGCTGGGGCCTCCGGCCCCACCTCGTCGCGCCGCTGATGCCGTCGCCGCGGCACATGGTCGTCATGGTGCCCACCGAGGAGTTCCGGCAGCGCCAGCTCCGTGAGCTGCACCGCTCGAACACGCCTCCGCCCGGCGTCAGCGACCCCGGCCTCGCCCAGCGCAACCGGATCGCCCGCGACCGGATACTCGCCGAGGACGCCGCCCGCAACGCCCGGCGACTCGGCATCCGGGTCATCGAGATCGACGGTTCTCGTGACGTGCACGCCGTGGCGGATGTGGTGGCCGAGCATTTCCACGGACTCCTACCATCGGTTGCCCTCCGGTAACAAATCGTCAAGCCCGCCCCGCACGATCGCGGGACGGGCTCGCCGGTGCCGGCCCCGTCAGCTCGTCGGGAGGATCTGCCACCACTGGTCCTGGCCGCCGGTGATCGGCCCCTGCACGATTCCGGTGTCGCGCCCGCCGGTCGCGGTCAGCGCCAGGTCCGGCGCGCCCGCCAGGTCCTCATCGCTGGTGGTGGCGAACCGTAGCTGGTAGCCCGAGGCCGCGCCGCCGTGGATCCGGACGACCTGCCGGCCCTGGCCGCACGCCGTCTGCACGACGCGCGCCCGCTCCGTCGCGCTCGCGCCCTCGACCGTCAGGCAGAGCCCGGACTCCACGTTCTGGAGCAGCCAGCCGCCGTCGGTGCCGATCCGGCCGCCCACGCGACGCCAGGCGCCGTCGGTGGCGATCAGGCGGAACCGCTGGGCGGTGCCGGCGTCAGCGCTGGAGGAGAGCAGCGGTGCGTTCGCGGTCGCGCCGGGCGTGATCGCCAGCCGCAGGCCGTTCCACACGTTCTCCAGGTGGTAGATCTCGCCGAGGTGCGGTCCCGGGCGCGAGGAGGGTGGCAGCGGCACGACGATGTCGCCCATCCACGGCCCCTCGGCCCGATACTGGCGGTGCAGCCAGGAGTAGTACCAGCCGTCCTCGCACTCCGGGCCCGGGTCGCAGATGCGGATGTCCTCGTCGTACGCGTCGTACTCCCAGTAGATCCGGAGCCGCTCGTCGTACGCCGCGCCGGTGATGTTCTCCGGCAGGTACATCGTCGTGTAGTCGCGGTAGAACCGGCTCGGGACGTCCGGGAACGACCACATGACCAGCCGGGCGGCCGACAGGTGATCGGGGTGGGACCGCATCGCGCCGTCGATGTGCTGGGCGCTCATGTCGACCCACCGGTGATGGTCCGCCGTCGGGTCGACCGTGTTGATCACGTCCGCGCCGAAGTCCGCGGCGACGCCGCGCAGGAAGCCGCGCAGCGAGTCGCGGCTCAGCGTCTGCGGGTCGTTGCGCTCGCCGCGCACCGTGGTGAGCCCGGTACCCTCGGCGTACAGACTCCACAGCGCACCGCCGGAGGCGTTGTCCGGGATGCGCAGCTCCACGATGGACAGCCGATGCCCAAGTGTGTACGCGGTCGCCGCGACCTCACCGGCGGAGTAGGGCGATAGCTGCCAGTCGGCGACGTCCAGCTCGGCCGCCGCCGCGTACGCGTGCCGGATGCCCTCCTCACGTGCCCGGACGTACTGCATCCGCTCGTCGACGTCCGGTGTGTCGGCCCGGTCGGCGTGGTAGTCGGAGGCGACCAGGAAGACGGTGCGCACGCATACCGTGGGGTCGGCGAGGTTCTGGTAGAGGTCCGGGCTGAGGAAGAACATGTCGTCGTCGTGGTGGGCGACGATGTTGAGCACGTTCCGCGTGCACGCGGGGTCGGCCGCGGCACCGGCCGCGGTCAGCGGAAGCGAGGCGGCGGCGAGCAATAGCGTCGCCAGGACTTTCGGGGCGCGATTCATCACGGATGGGACCGTAGCAACGATGAATCTAAATTTCTGACTTGAATCAACCGAAGATCTGTCGGGTCCGCTACTACCCCGCCGGTCAGCTCATCGGCGTGATGTCCGGGGCCGGACGGCCGCTCGGCTCGCCGGGCACGGTGTCGTCGCCGGGCTCGGGCGCGGGCACGCGGTCGGGCTGCTCGCGCTCCGGGGTGTCGGTGAGGTCGATGGGGCGCTCGATGTCGGGGTTGCCGTTCGGGTCCGGAACCGTGGTCATGTCGTCCTCCTGAAGCTCTTGCGGCGCCGCTGATCCGCCGCGGTGGGTGCCACCATCAGCCGTACCCACCGCCGGGCCGTCCATGCCGCCGGGGCCGCGCCGGTGACCGGCGGGCGGGCACGGCGCGCGGCCGCCGGTCACGGGCGGCAGAGGGTCCGGTCGATGAAATCGTCGGCGGAACGGTCCTGGACGGCCTGCTGCCCGGTGGCGCGCTGCGTGAAGACGGCCAGCGCCACGGCGCGCGCACCTCGCTGTTCCAATCGTTGAGGCCGCTGGTCTGCCGCAGCAGGTTCTCGACGGTGATCAGCCGGGCCGTCGTTCCCGTTGCCGCGCACGAGACCGGGCAGCCGGCGCTCGACGGTGTCGGTGAGCCGCAGCCGGCCCTCACCGGCCAACCGCATGACGACCGTGCTGCCGATGCGGTAGTACGAGTTCAGCGGAACCGGCCCGCGGTCGCGCAGGTCCGCCACCCCTGCGCGCACGGCGCGGTGCCGGTCGCCGTCCCGGATCTCGGCCGGCACGCCGACCGCGCCGACCGCGCGGATGGCATCGAGTTCGGCCGGCGGGTGACCGGACCCGCCGAGCACCACGCTCGCCAGTACCGCGCCGCTCAGGTGCAGGCGCAGGTGTGTCCTACCCGGCAGACGCATGACAGCCTCCTCAAGGCGGATGGTGAGGTGGCCCAGCACATCATCGCAAGCACTACGGCCAGAGTCCCGGGCGAGGTAGGTCTACACCCACCGCCGCTCGGCTATCGGCAGCGCTCCCGGAGGATGGGGACGCCGGGGCCGGTGAGGTCGTCGCAGAAGACGGCCCGGCCGGCCATCGCCATGGTCAGGGCGAGCGTGCTGCCGGTGACCAGCGGCCCGGCGCCGCCGGCGAACGGGCCGTCGGAGGCCTCCCACCGCAAACCCTTCGCGAGGGTACGGCTGTCGACCGTGAAGTCCCGGCCGGCGTAGAACCGGGCGACCTCGGTGACGGCCTCGATCGCCGGGGCGTGGGCGCGCCCGAGCGGGCGCATGACGTCCTGCCCGTGCACGACGACCTCGCCGAGCCAGGCCGCGACGTCATTGGTCGGCGCGGTGGTGCTGGTGACGACCGCCCGGAAGTTCCGCAACGTCTCGGCCGGGGTGGCACCGCGATGCTCGTCGAGGCGGCGCCGGTTGTGCACCCCGTCGTCGAAGCGCGCGCCGGCCATGCTGATCAGCCAGCGCACGATGCCGATGCTCGCCCCGGCGGTCAGGTGCGCGACGGCCTCCTCCACGGTCCAGTCACCGCACAGTGAGGGCCGCGCCCACTCGTCGTCACGGAGATCGGCGAGGTGGTCCGCGAGCGCGGCCCGTTCGGCGTGCACGGCCCGCCAGAGCTCCCCGCGTGTGGCACCGCCGGTCACGCCGCCTCCCCCGATCACCGTCTCGAGCGGCCCCAGCTTAGGCGACGCCCCAGACACCATGCCGGGGCTGCTCGTTGCCGGCGGGCGCGCGGGCTGGGCGGTGACCGATCTCGCCGCGCCGGTCGTCGTGGTGCGCCGTTCTCGATCGCCGGAGGTCGCCCGCGCCACCGGTGACCTCGACGCCGGCAGCGCGGCGCACACGCCAACCGGCGCGATCTCTCCCGCAGACCCAGTTTGTGAGGCTCAGGCACCTTATTCGGCGCGAATGACGTGCCTGTGGCTCACATAGTCACATCCGATGATCAACGCAGCCGTCGATATGGCGAGATTTCGGGCGCGCGGCGCCCGCCGTCAGCGCAAATGGGCCAGCGCGGTGATGACGCGGTCCTCGATGTCGGTGGGCCACGGGAAGGCCGCGGTGACCGCGCGCTGGTGAGCGAGGCCGTGCAGGCCCAGCCACAGGGCGATGGCGTCGTCCGCCGGGGAGGTGGTGGTGGAGTGGCCGGCGGTGGCGCAGTCGGCGAGGGCGGTGGCGAGCAGGGCGAGGCTGTCGTCGCCGAGGGAGCCGAGGTCGTCGGCGGTGATGGAGCTTTCGCCGAGGGTGGGGACCCAGACGCCGCCGAACATGGTGCGGTAGCGCTGCGGGTGGGTCTGGGCGAAGCCGAGGTAGGCGGTGCAGATCGCGCGCAGCCGGTCGACCGGGTCGGCGGAGGCGGCGACGGCGGCGCGGAGGACCGTGTTGAGCTCGTCGAACGCGCTGCGGACCACGGCCAGCATGATGGCCGGCTGGTCCGGGAAGTGCGGGTAGATCGACGGGGCCGCGATGCCGGCGCGGCGGGCGATCGAGCGGAGCGTGAGCGCGTGCTGGTCGCCGGTCTCGTCGAGCAGGTCCACGGCGGCTTGGACGATCTCTTCCCGCAGGCGCGCGCCCTGTCCCCGTCGGTTGCGGGCACGGGCGGGCGGGGCGGCGGCTTCTGTCATGCGTCACAGCCTACGCGATAAGACTTACAGCCGTTACCTTGCATCCGTTAGCTTACGTGTGTAAGTTTTAGCGCATGGAGAGCGAAGGAGCGGTCATGACCAGCACTGTCACCGAGATCGTCCTGCCCGGCGAGGTCGAGCCGGACGGGCTTCAGGTCCGGCACCGGCCGATGCCGGAACCCGCGGCGGGGCACGCACTGCTGCGGATGGACGCGACCGGCGTCAGCTTCGCCGAGCAGCAGATGCGACGCGGGAAGTACTACGACCAGCCGGCGTTCCCGTTCGTGCCGGGCTACGACGTGGTCGGCACGGTGGTCGCGGTCGGCGAGGGCGTCGACCCGGCGATGGTCGGCCGGCGGTACGCGGCGATCACCAAGACCGGCGCCTGGGCCAGTCATCTGCGGGTGCACGCGGGCGACCTGGTCGCCATCCCGAACGGGGTGGACCCGGCGGCGGCGGAGACCGTGGTGGTCAACGGCGTCACGGCCTGGCAGATGCTGCACCGTGTGGCGAAGGTGCGGCGCGGCGGCACGATCGTGGTGCTGGGCGCGAACGGCGGGGTGGGCAGCACGCTGGCGCAGCTGGCCCGGCACGCCGGCATCGCGGTGATCGGCACCGCGTCGCCGCGCCACCACGACCTGCTGCGCGCGATGGGCGTGTCACCGGTCGACTACCGCGACCCGGGCATGTACGACCTGATCCGCCGGCTGGCGCCGGACGGCGTGGACGCGGTCTTCGACCACGTCGGCGGCGACGGCGTGGAGCGGTCGTGGGGCCTGCTGCGCCGCGGCGGCACGCTGGTCTCCTACGGCACCGCGGCCACCCGCGACGAGGCGGGCAACTCGCAGTTGCCGGTGCTGAAACTGGTCGGCCGGCTGGCGATGTGGAACTACGCGCCGAACGGGCGCGGCGCGCACTTCTTCAACCTGTGGGCCGGGCACTGGCGCATCGACGCGTTCCGGGCCCGCATGCGCACCGACCTCACCCAGGTGCTGCGGCTGCTGGCCGACGGCGTGCTGACGCCGCAGATCGCGGCCCGGTTCCCGCTGTCCGAGGCCGCGGCGGCGCTCACGCTGGCCGAGTCCCGCACGGTCGCGGGCAAGGTGATCCTGGTGCCCGACGACCGGGTCTGACGGTCAGCGCCCGTTGATCAGGCGGACCGCGAGGGCCGGGTCGAAGACGCCGGCCGGGGTGGACGGGGCGATGCCGCAGGCGCCGTCCGAGTTGCCCGGGTTCTTGATCCACAGGTGCAGCGCCGCGGGGTCGGCGGTGGAGCGGGCGCCGAGGCGCCGACCGGCCGGGTTGCACCACTGCCCGTCGTAGCCGTTGCCGTTGCGGCTGGTGTCGATCACGTACGGCGTGCCGGTCCCGAGGTGGTCGCGGATCTGCGAGGCGTACTGCGTGGCCCGGTCGGTGTCGACGTAGTTGGAGACGTTGACCGCGAAGCCGCGCACGCGGGAGAGCCCGGCCGCCTTCAGCCGCTTCGCGACGACGGTGGGCGCGACCCAGTTCGGGTTGGCGGCGTCGAGGTAGGCCCAGGTGTTCGGCGCCTTCTCGGCGAACATCCGGCCGGCGAAGGTGAGCAGCGAGTTCCGTTCGGTGATCTGCGCCGGGGTCATGCACTCGAAGTCGCCGAGCGAGTCCGGCTCGATGATGACGATCGCGGGCCGGTCGCCGATCGCGGCGGCGAACGTGGAGATCCACTGGTGGTACGCGGCCGCGTCCGCGGCACCGCCGGACGACTCGCCGCCGCAGGCGTCCCGGCCGGGCAGGTTGTAGGCGACCAGCACGGGCAGCTTGTCGCCGGCGTCGGCCGCGGTCCCGGTGTACGCCGCGACCGCCGGGCCGATCTGCGCGTCGCTGGTGCCGGTGAACCAGCGGGCCATCGGGACGGTGGAGATCTTCGCCCGGATCGCCGCCGCGTCCGCGTGGTCCGGGTCGGCCGCGACCCACCGCGCGGACGGCGACGACGGGTTCACGTACAGCCCGGTGGTCATCGCGAACGGGTCACCGGCCGACGCCGCGTTCGCGGAGATCAACGGCGCGGTGGCGAGGGCACCCGCGGCCACTCCGACGGTCACGGCTATCGACAGTGCTCGGCGCATGCGCGAGACCTTAGTCGATCGACCGAATCGGCGGTGCGTGCCGTCGCCCATTCCGGCCGGGAACGTCAATGGTGTGATGTTCCTATCCATTTCCGGACCGGCGACCGGCAACCTTCTCCCCCTGCCCGGGAGTCTTCCTGTTCGGCGCCCAGCGACCTCCGGTGGAACACCGAGCCCGGCGCGCTATGAATGAAGCGCTCATGATCTCCTGTTCGCCGCACCGCGAACGGAATATGACCACGCGCATTCCGAATGACACGGTGCGTAGGCGATCACCATCGACGAGGGGACTATTCCCGTAATGCAGGAATCGGCGACAACGCTGGTCCCGGGGACCGAGAAGCCCGAACAGCCGGCACCGGCGAAGAGGTCCACCGGCCGCAAGATCCTCACGCTGGTGCTGCTCGGCGTGCTCGGCGGCGGCGTGGTGGCGGGGGCGACCCTGCCGGTGAGCGCCACCATCGGCGTGACCGCGAAGCTGGCCGGCGAGTCGTTCGAGGACCTGCCGAAGGACCTGCAGATGCCGCCGACCCCGCAGGCGTCGTACCTGTACGCCAGCGACGGCAAGACGGTGATCACCCAGTTCTGGGAGGAGAACCGCACCGACGTCGGCAGCGACGACATCGCGAAGGTGATGAAGGACGCGATCGTCGCGGCCGAGGACACCCGGTTCTACGAGCACGGCGGCGTGGACGTCAAGGGCCTGGTCCGCGCGTTCGTCTCGAACGCGCAGGGCGGCCAGCTCTCCGGCGCCTCCACGCTCACCATGCAGTACGTCCGCAACGTGCTGAAGAACGACCAGACCGCCTCGGACGAGGAGCGGGAGGCCGCCACGGAGCTGAGCACCAGCCGGAAGCTGCAGGAGATCCGGTACGCGGTGACCATCGAGGACACGCTGGAGAAGGAGGAGATCCTCCGCCGGTACCTCAACATCGCCTACTTCGGCAACAAGTCCTACGGCGTCGCCGCCGCCGCGCGGGCGTACTTCTCCACCACGCCGGACAAGCTCACGCTGTCGCAGGCCGCCACGATCGCGGGCCTGGTGAAGTCGCCGGACCAGTTCGACCCGGTCAACAACGACCCGGGCGAGGCGCAGGGCCGGCGCGACTACGTGCTGAACGCGATGGTCGGCACCGGCGCGATCACCCGCGAGGAGGCGGACAAGGCGATCGCCGAGCCGCTGAACCTCAAGCCGACGCAGGCCACCAGCAACTGCACCGCGGTTCCCGAGGATCACAACAACTGGGGCTTCTTCTGCGACTACTTCGTGTCCTGGTGGAAGGCGCAGGAGGAGTTCGGCCCGACGCCGGAGGACCGGGAGGACTCGCTGAAGAAGGGCGGCTTCCGGATCGTCACGTCGCTGGACCCGAAGCTCCAGGACGCGGCCACGGCCCAGGCGCTGAGCATTTACGACGTCGACAACCCGCGGGCCGCCCCGATTGCCATAGTCCAGCCGGGAACCGGCAAGGTGCAGGCGCTCGCGATCAACCGGCGCTTCAGCATCGTGCCGAACCCGAACGGCGGCAATTACCCGAACACGGTGAACCAGTTCATCGCGGGCAGCGAGGACTCGGCCGGCATGCAGTGGGGCTCCACGTTCAAGTTGTTCGTGATGCTGGCGGCGCTGGAGAACGGCTTCCCGCTGGACACCGGCTACAACACCAAGGGGCCGATGAAGACCATCTACCCGGACGGCGGCCCGGACGCGTGCGGCGGCTTCTGGTGCCCGAGCAACGCGAGCGCCTCGTACCAGGACGGCTATCAAAACATGTGGACCGGCTTCGGTAAGTCGTCCAACACGTTCTTCATCCGCCTCCAGCAGGAGGTCGGCGTGGACAAGGCCGTCGAGATGGCGAAGCGGCTGGGCATCCAGTTCCGCAACCAGAAGGACGCGGAGCTGGCGGCGAACCCGAGCGGGTGGGGCTCGTTCACGCTGGGCGTGGCCGCCACCACGCCGCTGGACATGGCGAACGCGTACGCCACGCTGGCCGCGGACGGCAAGTACTGCAAGCCGACGCCGGTCGTGTCGATCACCGACTCCACCGGTGCGGCCAGTGCCGCGGCCGCGAAGGTGGCGCAGCCGGAGTGCACGCAGGCGATCAAGCCGGACGTGGCGCGCGCCGCGGCGGACGCGGGCCGCTGCGTGGTCGGTCAGCAGCCGTCCTACGGCCAGTGCGCCGACGGCACCTCGACCGCGGTGAGCGGCATCGTGGGCCGGCCGGTATCGGGCAAGTCCGGCACCGCGGACGCCTACGCCACGGTGTCGTTCATCGGGGTCACCCCGCAGCTCGCGATCGCCGGCATCGCGGCGAACCCGGACAACCCCACCGACCTGGTCGGCCAGCAGCCGCAGGACGATGTGGTGCGGGCGGTCGCCACGCTGCTGCGCGACGGGCTGAAGGGCCAGCCGGTCAAGGACTTCCCGGCGCCGAGCCAGGCGATCGCGTTCAAGTCCGGCTCCGCCTCCAGCCCGCAGCTGCCTCCCGCGTCGCCGCCGGCCTCGCCGCGCGCCGGCGAGGACGACGACGACTGACGGGACACCGGCGAACGCCCCGGGGGTACGCGTACCCCCGGGGCGTTTTTCGTTGCGTTCGCTCTGCAGTGCAGAGTACTCTTCACTCTGTACAGCAGAGTTCTCTGCGGACAACGAGAGAGGATCACGATCATGAGTGGCACCGCCGACCCGGCCACGATGCTCGCCGACGTGCAGCAACTCCGCGAGCGGGTGCGCGCCGACCGGCGCACCGTGACGGCCCCACTGCTGGTCTTCGGCCTGCTGATCCTGGCGCACGCGGTTGCGGTCAGCCTCGCCACCGCCACGGCCGGCGGCCCGCGGCACAGCGTGAACTTCCTGTACTGGCCGCTCGCCGGCGCGGTCGGCCTGGGCGTGCTGTGGTGGCAGGCGCGCCGGATCGCCACCCGGGACGGCGTCGGCGAGGGCCGCCGGTCGTACCGTCCGGTCACGCTCGGCTACGTGGTCAGCGTGCCGCTGCTGGCGCTGATGTTCCTGCCGGTGTTCTTCTTCGGCGTCTTCGCGCCGCTGGTCTGGCCGGCCGGCGTGCTCTACGCCATCGCCCGGCGGCAGCACAGCCAGGCGTTGCGCCGTGCCTCGATCGCGCTGGCCGTGGCCGCCGTCCCGCAGGTGCTGCTGGTCATGGCCGCGCTCGGCCCGGCCTGGCTCGGCGTGGACGTCGCGGCCGGCCTGGCGCTGATCGTGGTCGCGCTGGTGCTGCGCGCCCGGGCGGCCGCGGCGTGACCGTGGAGGAGCCGGCACCGGTGCACCCGGCGCTGGACCTCGACGACGCCGTGCACCAGAAGACCCGGCTGGCGCTGCTGACCGTGCTGGACGAGGCCGGCCGGGCCGACTTCCCGTACCTGCGGAAGGTCCTGAACCTCACCGACGGCAACCTGGGCCGGCACCTCGACGTGCTGGCCCAGCAGGGCCTGGTCGAGATCACCAAGGGCTACGCCGGGCGCCGGCCGCGCACCTGGGCCGCGATCACGCCCAAGGGCGAGCAGGCGCTTGCCGCGGAGATGCGGCTGCTGGCCGCGCTGCTGGAGCGGTTCAACAACCGGGGCTGAGCGCCTTGTCCAGCATCGCCAGCCCGGCCGCGGCGTCCTCATCGGACAGATTGCACGGGGGTACGAGATGCAGCCGGTTCGCCGTGGTGAACGGCAGCAGCCCGGCGCGCTTGCAGGCCGCGACCACCTCCAGCGTGGCCGCGACCGGCAGCGGCTCCCGGGTGTCCGGGCCGGCGACCAGCTCCACCGCCCAGAACGCGCCCACGCCGCGCACGTCGCCCACGATCGGGTGCCGCTCGGCCAGCTCGCGCAGGCCCGGGCCGAGCACCTCGCGGCCGAGCCGGTCGGCGTGCGCGACCGTACCCTCGTCGGTCATCGCCTCGATGGTGGCGACCGCCGCCGCGGTGGCCAGCGGGTGACCGGAGTAGGTCAGGCCGCCCGGGTACGGCGTGTGCGCGAACGTCGCCGCGATCGCGTCACTGATGATCACGCCGCCGAGCGGGACGTACCCGGAGTTGACGCCCTTGGCGAACGTGATCAGGTCGGGCACCACGTCGTAGCGGTCGAGCGCGAACCACGCGCCGGCCCGCCCGAACCCGGCCATCACCTCGTCCAGGATCAGCACGATGCCGTACCGGTCGCACAGCGCGCGCACGCCGGGCAGGTAGCCGGGCGGCGGCGGCATGATCCCGGCCGTGCCCGGGATGGTCTCCAGGATGACCGCGGCGATCGTGCCCGGCCCCTCCGCCTCGATGGTGCGCCGCAGGTGCGCCAGCGCCCGCTCGCACTCCTGCTCGTCGGACTCCGCGTGGAACTCGGAGCGGTAGCGGAACGGGCCGAAGAAGCGCGCGACGCCCGCGGTGCCGGTGTCGTTCGGCCAGCGCCGCTGATCGCCGGTGACGTTGACCGCGGTCTGCGTGCCGCCGTGGTACGACCGGTAGGCCGACAGCACCTTCGGGCGGCCGGTGTGCAGCCGCGCCATCCGGATCGCGTGCTCGTTCGCGTCCGCGCCGCCGTTGGTGAAGAAGACCTTCTCCAGCCCGGCCGGCGCGAGCGAGGCGATCAGCCGGGCCGCCTCTGAGCGCGGCGCGGTGGCGTGCTGCGGCGCGACCGTGCACAGCCGCGCGGCCTGCTCCTGGATCGCCCGCACCACGCGCGGGTGGCCGTGCCCGAGGTTGGTGAAGACCAGCTGCGAGGAGAAGTCGAGGTATTCCCGGCCGTCCTCGTCCCACACCCGGGAGCCGCGTGCCTCGGTGATCACCATCGGGTCGAGCTCGGCCTGCGCCGACCAGGAGTGGAAGACGTGCGCGCGGTCCAGCTCGTACGTGCGTGATCTCATCACCTGATCATCGTCCCTCCCGGCCGCGGCCGTGGTGGCGGGCCGCGGTTGCCGGTTCCCGGCAATGAGACGGCGGATTCTCGACCGGGCGTGGACCTGGAACCCGGCCGCCGTCGATGGCGAGGATGAGGGGCATGACGAGCGACATCGCGATCCGGACCGAGGAGCTGACGAAGTTCTACGGCGACCGGCGCGGCATCGAGGGCCTCGACCTGGAGGTCCGGGCCGGCGAGGTGATGGGCTTCCTCGGCCCGAACGGCGCCGGCAAGACCACCACGATCCGGCTGCTGCTGGACTTCCTCCGCCCGACCGGCGGGCGCGCCACCGTGCTCGGGCTGGACCCGCGCCGGGACCGGGCCACGCTGCACCGCCGGATCGGCTACCTTCCCGGCGAGCTGTCGTTCCCCGGCCGGGGACGGGCCGACGAGTTGCTGCGGTTCTTCGCCGGCGCGCGCGGCGGCGTGCCGTGGTCGCAGGTGACCGAGCTGGCCGACCGGCTGGGCCTGGACGTGACCCGGCCGGTGCACGCGATGAGCAAGGGCAACCGGCAGAAGGTGGGGCTGGTGCAGGCGTTCATGCACCGGCCCGCGCTGCTCGTGCTGGACGAGCCGACCAGCGGGCTGGACCCGCTGGTGCAGCAGGAGTTCCTGGCGATGGTGCGCGACGCCCGTACCGCCGGTCAGACGATCTTCATGTCCTCGCACGTGCTGGCCGAGGTGCAGCACGTGGCGGACCGGGTCGCGATCGTGCGGGACGGGCGGCTGGCCGCGGTCGAGCGGGTGGAGTCGCTGGGGCGGCGGGCCGTGCGGAGCGTCGAGATCCACTTCGACGACCCGGTGGACGCGGCCGAGTTCCGCGCGCTGCCCGGGGTCAGCGACGTGGTGGTCTCCGGCCCGGTGCTGACCTGCACGGTCGACGGCCGGCTGGACCCGCTGATCAAGGCGGCGGCCCGGCACCGGGTGGTCGACCTGCTGTCCGCGGAGCCGGACCTCGAGGAGACGTTCCTGTCCTTCTACTACCACTCCGAAGGAGCCGGCGATGGCGCTCGCACTGGTGCGTAAGACCTGGCGGGACGACCGCCGCGCGGTGATCGGCTGGGCGGTGGGGATCGCGGTGTTCACCGCGGTCTACTCCGGCTTCTACGCCAGCTTCCAGGGCGCGGCCGACCTCAAGCAGACCGCGCTGCCGCCGGACGTGCTGGAGTTCCTCGGCGTCGCCGACCTGGTCTCCCCGGCCGGATACCTGCAGGCCAGCGTGTTCAGCCTGCTCGGGCCGCTGCTGGTGCTGATGTGCGCGGTCACGCTGACCGCGCGCACGATCGCGGCGCCGGAGGAGGGCGGCGCGCTGGAGCTGTTGCTGGCCAACCCGGTGTCCCGGGCCGGTTTCGCGCTGCGCCGGCTGGGCGCGGCCGCGGCCGCGATCACGCTGATCGCCGCGCTGCCGTGGCTGGTGCTGCTGATCACCGTACCGGTGGTGGGAATGGATCTGCCGCTGTCGCACGTCTCCGCGGCCGGTGCCGGCCTGATCGCGCTGGCCTGGTGTTTCACCGGCGTGGCGTTCCTGGTCGGCGCGGCCACCGGGCGGCGCGGCACGGTCCTCGCGGTGACCGGCGCGATCGCGGTCGCCACCTACATGGCGCACGCGCTCAGCGGCATCATCGACGGCGCGGCCTGGCTGCGCTGGCTGTCGCCGTTCCACTACTTCATCGGGACCGACCCGCTGCACACCGGCTGGCACCCCGGCGCGCTGTCCGTGCTGGTCGGGGCCGCGGTGCTCACCGCGGCGGCCGGCATCCCGCTGTTCGACCGCCGTGACCTCGGCGTCTGAGCCTCCGGCCTGGCTCGCCGACGGCGTCGCGGCGCTGCTGGCGGGCCCGGCCGGCGGGGACGGTGCCGGGCGGGCGCTGGGGGCGCGCGCGGCCGACGCCGGGCTGCCGCTGCCCGAGCTGGTCGAGCGCGTGCTGCGCGCGTCCGCCGACCACTGGCGGGCCGGCGCCGGGCCGGACGGCGAGGCCGCCGCCGCGCTGCTGGACACCACGCGGGCGCTGCTGGCCGGCGTGCTGGACGGCTACACCGGCCAGAACCGGGCGGAGCTGCGCCGGTACGACCACGACCGCACCGCGTTCGTCAACGATCTGCTGACCGGCCGCGCCGACCCGGGCGCGCTGGCCGAGCGCGCCGGCCGCTACGGCATCCGCCTCTCCGCCACGCACGTGGTGCTGATCGCCCGCGCGCCCGGCCTCACGCCGCAGGTGGTGCACCGGGTGGACGCCGCGCTGGCCGCCCGGTTCGGCGAGGGCAACACGCTGACCACGCCGCGCGGCGGCGACCTGGTCTGCATCAGCGCGGGCGGGCTGCGCGGCATCGCGGCCGAACTGGCCCACCTGCTGCTCGGCGAGCTGGGCGCGGACGGCTGGCAGATCGCGGTCGGGCGGGCGCACCCGGGCCTGCCGGGGCTGGCCCGCTCGCTGGAGGAGGCGCGCGGCGCGCTGGACCACGCGGCCCGGCTCGGCTTCACCACGGCCGTGCTGCACGCGGCCGACCTGCTCGTCTTCCCGGTGCTGCTGCGCGACCGGGACGCGATCACCGACCTGGTCGACACGGTGCTCGGCCCGCTGGTGAGCGCGCGCGGCGGCGCCCGGCCGTACCTGGACACGCTCACCGTGCTCTTCGACAACCAGGGCAACTACACCGCCACGGCGCGGCAGTTGCACCTGTCCGTGCGCGCGGTCACCTACCGCCTGGACCGCATCCAGGCGCTCACCGGCTACCACCCCGGCGAGCCCACGCAGCGGTTCACGCTGCACGCGGCCGTGCTCGGCGCGCGGTTGCTCGGCTGGCCGGCCTGAGCCACTCCCCTCCACCGCACCCGTCGGGATACCTCACGTCTCCAACTACCTTGACAGTCACAGTACCTTGAGGGAGAGTCTTCCCTCGGAGGTGGTGACATGGGGACGAGCAAGGTCACGTCGGATCTGCTCCGCGGCAACACCGACACGATGATCTTGCGGCTGTTGACGGAGTCGGACCGCTACGGCTACGAGATCGTCAAGTTGATCGCCGAGCGCTCCCAGGGTGAGTACGAACTCAAGGAAGCCACGATGTACTCCAGCGTGCGGCGCCTGGAGGCCGACGGCGACATCACGTGGTACTGGGGCGACGAGTCGCAGGGCGGCCGGCGCAAGTACTTCCGGATCACGGACAAGGGCAGGGACACCTACGCCCGCAACAAGGCCAATTGGGAGTACGCGAAGCGCGTGCTCGACACATTGATGTGAGGCGACAGCGGACATGACCGATCGGATCAACGAATACGTCAACGGTGTCTTCGCACCGTACGAGGGCGCGAAGAGCGTCGCCGAGCTGAAGCAGGACCTCCTCGCGGACCTGCACGAGCGCTTCCACGAGCTGCGCGCGGAGGGCAAGGACGACCAGACCGCGCTGGAGCTGACCATCGACAGCATCGGCGACATCGAGCAGACCGTGCGCGAGGTCTCCAACCTCTCCCGGGTGCTCGAACGGCAGACCGTCACCCGCTTCGACGCCACCGACCTGCGCGGCGGCGACTTCGCGGGCGTCACCACGCGCAACGGCCGGTTCGACGGCAGCGCGCTGCGCGGCGCCGACTTCTCCCGGGCCGACCTGACCGGCAGCTCGTTCAAGGGCAGCGACGTCGCCGACGCGAACTTCGACGGCGCCGACCTGACCGGCGTCACCATGACCGGGATCGAGCTGGCCCGCGCCACGTTCCGCGGCGCGACGCTGGTGCACACCGACTTCAGCGGCTCCGGCCTCAACGGCGTGGTCATCGCGGACACCGCGCTGATCGACGTCAAGTTCCGGTCCACCGACGTGCGGCACGTGGTCTTCGAGCGCTGCACCTTCACCGGCGTCGACTTCTCCTACTCCGACCTGCGCCGGCTGGACTTCGGCGGCACCGCGCTGACCAGCGTGACGTTCGACCGGGCCGGGCTGGAGGGCGTCTCGTTCCGCGGCGCGGTGCTGCGCGACGTCTCGTTCCGGGCCTGGGCCCGCAAGTACCGCAACGCGCTGCGCACCGTCGACTTCGACGGCGCGCGGATGGACAAGCTCACCTACGCCGGCCTCAAGGCCCTCGGGGTCGAGCCCGCCAACGTGATCGTCGAGTAGGGGTGACCACACGCATGGAAGCGATCAAGGTCAGCGGACTGCGCAAGTCCTACGGAAAGCTCGACGTGCTCAAGGGCGTCGACCTGGCGGTGGCCCCGGGCAGCATCTTCGCGCTGCTCGGCTCCAACGGCGCGGGCAAGACCACCGTCGTGCGGATTCTCGCCACGCTGCTGCGGGCGGACGGCGGCAGGGCCAGCGTGCACGGGTTCGACGTGGCGTCCGAGCCGGGCCGGGTCCGCCGCTCGGTCAGCCTGACCGGCCAGTTCGCCGCGGTCGACGAGATCCTCACCGGCCGGGAGAACCTCATCATGATCGGCAAGCTGCGGCGGGTCCGCGACCCCCGCGCGGTCGCGGACGACCTGCTCGCCCGGTTCAGCCTCACCGACGCGGGCGGCCGGCCGGTCGCCACGTACTCCGGCGGCATGCGGCGCCGCCTCGACATCGCGATGAGCCTGATCGGCGACCCGCCGGTCATCTTCCTCGACGAGCCGACCACCGGCCTCGACCCGGAGGCGCGCATCGAGGTGTGGAAGGAGATCCAGAAGCTGGCCGGCGGCGGCACCACGGTCTTCCTCACCACGCAGTACCTGGAGGAGGCCGAGAAGCTGGCCGACCGGATCGCGATCCTTCACCAGGGCACCATCATCGTCGAAGGCACCCTGGCCGAGCTGCGGAAACTGCTTCCGCCCACGCAGGCCGAGTACGTCGAACGGCAGCCCACGCTGGAGGAGATCTTCCTGGCGATCGTCGGACGCGACAAGGAGAAGGCGGCATGACCACCCACGTCCTCGGCGACACCACCGTGATGCTCGGCCGCTCGATGCGGCACATCACGCGCAGCGCCGACACCATCATCACCGTCACGATCATGCCGATCGCGTTCCTGCTGCTGTTTCGGTACGTCTTCGGCGGCGCGATCCAGACCGGCACGGACAACTACGTCAACTACCTGATGCCCGGCATCCTGCTCATCGCGATCGCCAGCGGCATCTCCTACACCGCCTACCGGCTGTTCACGGACATGCAGAGCGGCATCTTCGAGCGGTTCCACTCGATGCCGATCGCCCGCTCCTCCGTCCTCTGGGGACACGTGCTGACCTCGCTGGTCTCCAACGGCATCTCCGCGCTGGTCATCCTGCTGGCCGGGCTGGTGATGGGCTTCCGGTCGCCGGCCGGCCCGCTCGCCTGGCTCGCGGTCGCCGGCATCCTGGCGCTGTTCACGCTGGCGCTGACCTGGGTCGCGGTGATCGCCGGGCTGCTGGCCACCTCGACGGACGGCGCGACCGCGTTCTCCTACCCGCTGATCTTCCTGCCGTTCGTCAGCTCCGCGTTCGTGCCGACCGGCACCATGCCCGGCCCGGTGCGCGCGTTCGCCGAGCACCAGCCGGTCACCTCGATCGTGGACACGCTCCGGGCGCTGCTGGACCGGCAGCCGGTCGGCGACGACATCTGGACCGCGCTCGCCTGGTGCGCCGCGGTGCTGGCGGTCGCCTACCTGGGCGCGATGGCCGCGTACCGCCGGAAGATCTCCTGACCGGTCCCGGCGGTGCGCACCGCACCGCCGGGACCGCGCACGTCAGGCCGCCGGCGTCAGCAGCCGTTGGTACAGCTCGGCGTAGCCGGCGGCCATCACGGCCGGGGTGAAGCGGCGCGCGGCCTCGGCCCGGCACTCCGCCTCGACCAGCCCGCCCACCGCGTGCATCAGCTCGCCCAGTTCGTCCTCGTCCGAGGTCAGCAGACCGGTACGCCCGTGCTCGATCAGCTCCGGCAGGCAGCCGCGGGCGATGCCGACCACGGGCGTGCCGAGCGCGAGCGACTCGACCACCGCGGTGCCGCCCGGCTCGTTCCAGCGCAGTGGGAAAAGCGCGGCGCGGGCGCCGGCGACCAGTTCGTCCCGGTCCCGGCCGGCGACCGTGCCGACCCAGCGGACGCGCACGCCGTCGACGTGCGGGGCGACGTGCTCGTGCCAGAACCGCACGTCCGGGTTCTGCGGGTCGGCGCCGGCCAGCGCCTCCGGCGAGTGGTACGGCCCGACCGGCCCGGCCAGCACCAGGTCGAAGCCGTGCCGGTGGGCCAGTTGCGCCGCCAGGTCCTGGCCCTTGCCCGGGTTGATCCGGCCCAGCACCACCGCGTACCCGTGCTTGTCGTGCTTGTCCCGGCTGTCCGCGCCGACCGCCAGCGGCGTGGCCAGGTGCACGTGCCCGATCGCGTGCGCGCGCAGCGCCTCCGGCGCGTGGGTGAGCTGGTCGGCGGAGACGCCGTTGACCCGCACCCGGGAGCCACCGTCGAACGTGCCGTAGAGCTCCGGGTGCTTGCGCAGGTCCCAGTGGAGCGTGTGGAGCCCGGGCGGCCCGCCGCTGCCCAGCGCGGCCAGCATGGTCAGCCCGGCCGCCTCCACGTGGTCGTGCACCAGGTCGATGTCGCCGGCCGCGACGCGCCGCAGCACCGCGGCCAGGTGCGCCGGTACGACGCCGCAGGCCTGGTTGTACGGCCGCTGGAGCATCTCGAACCGGCCGGTGTCGAACGCGTGCACCCGCTCGTCGGCCGCGAGCGTGCTCTCCCCCACCGTGGCCAGCACCACCTCGATGCCCAGCGCGCGCAGCTCCGGCACGAGGGTGGCCACCACGTTCTCGATGCCGCCGTAGCCGTTCGGCGGCACCGGCAGCCACGGCCCCGCGTTCATCAGCACCCTCATCCGGCCACCGCCGCCCGTCGCGTGCGGACCGGGCGGGCCACGGACGGCAGCGAGACCAGCGGCGGGCGCTCGGTCACGCCGATCTCGGTGGTCACGATCTCCCGGTCCAGGCGCGGCAGGCCACCGCTGGCGCCGCGGCGGAACTGCGTCATCAGCGTGGACGGCGGCAGCGCGTCGGTGACCATGCCGGCGCGGTGCAGCCGGGACCACGCGGTGACCATGATCTGCGCGGACATCCGGCCGAGCGCCTCCGTGCTCTGGTGCCGGTGGTGCCGCACGCCCAGGTCGACCTGGGCCAGCGCGTCCAGGCCGACCTCGTGGAGCAGGTCGATCAGCATGGCGATCTCGACGCCGTAGCCGGACACGAACGGGATCCGCTCCAGCACGGCGCGACGGCCCGCGTACTCGCCGGCCAGCGGCTGGACGACGCCGGCCAGCTCCGGCCAGAAGAGGTTGATCAGCGGGCGCGCGGCCAGCTCGGTGACCCGGCCGCCGCCGTCCGGCTCGACGCCGGTGGCCCGGTTGAGCGGCCGGTGGTAGAAACCCTTGACGTAGTCGACCGACGCGTCGGTCAGCAGCGGGCCGAGCAGCCCGGTCACGAAGTGCGCGGAGAAGTCCTCCAGGTCGCCGTCGACGAACGCGACCACGTCGCCGTCGCTGGCCGCCAGCCCGGCCCACAGCGCGTCGCCCTTGCCCTCCATCCGGGGCAGGCCGCGGGTCACGTCGTCCTGGCTGACCACGCGCGCGCCGGCCGCGCGGGCCAGCATCGCGGTGTCGTCGGTGGAACGCGAGTCGACGACGACGATCTCGTCGACCAGCGATATCTCGTCCATCAGCGCGTCGCGGATCGTGGCCACGATGGCGCCGATGGTCGCCTGCTCGTTGCGGGCGGGGATGACCACGCTGACGCGTGTGTCCCCCTTCGACCGCGCGAGCTCCGCGGCGGTCCACTCGGTGTAGGTGAACGTGCGCGACGAGGCCCAAGCCTCGAGGACGGGAGAGACAGCGTGCGTCATGCGTACCCCCGGATCTTGATCTCGTGTGGGTCCCTCACTTCCCATGGCACACAACTCCCAACCGCATGTGTGACCTGATATTTGTCTTCCGGCAAGGGTTTGCCGGAGCGCCGGACCGAGCAGTGCAGTGCCGTACGAGTGCCGCCGAGGAGCGAGGAGACGCCGGTGACGAGAGTGGGACTGGTCGGTGCGGGTGGCGTGGCGCAGCGCCATGCGAGAGTGTTGTCGAGTCTGCCGGATGTGCAGGTCACGGCCGTGACCGACGTGGTCGCGGAGGCCGCCACGGCGCTCGCCGATCCCTATGGCGCGCGCGTGCTGCCGGACGTGGCCGCCGTGATCGACAGCGGCGTCGACGCGGTCTACGTGTGCGTTCCGCCGTTCGCGCACGGGCCCGCGGAGCGCGCCGTGGTGGAGGCCGGATTGCCACTCTTCGTGGAGAAACCCATTTCGCTGGATATCAGCACGGCCCAGGAGATCACGGACTTGGTCGCCGAGCGGAAGATCCTTACCGCGGTCGGTCACCACTGGCGCTACCTCGCGGTGGTCGAGCAGGCCCGCGACCTGTTGGCGGGCCGGGACATCCGGCTGGTCTCCGGCGCCTGGCTGGACAAGGTGCCGCCGGTCGCCTGGTGGCCGCTGCTCGGCAAGTCCGGCGGCCCGATCGTCGAGCAGGCCGCGCACGTGCTCGACCTGGCGCGCCACCTGGTCGGCGAGGTCACCGAGGTGACCGCGGCCGGCAACGGCACTCCCCCGGCCGAGGGCGCGGACATCGACGGCGCGACCGCGGCCGTGCTGCGCTTCGCCGGCGGCGCGGTCGGCACGCTGTCCGCGACCTGCGTGCTCGGCTGGAAGGAGCGCGCCGGCCTGGAGATCTACGCCGACGGCCTGGCGCTGCACGTCTCCGAGACCGGCCTGACCGTACGCGACGCGGACGGCACCCGCACGGTCGACAGCGACCCGGAGACCGCTCGGGTCGCGGTGGACCGCGCGTTCATCGCGGCCGTGCGCGGTGAGGCGGACGACGTGCGCGTGCCCTACCCGGAGGCGCAGCGCACGCACGCGCTGGCGCTCGCGGTCGCCGAGTCGGCCGCCACCGGCAAGACGGTGGTGACCGCGCATGCGTGACCGCAACCTGATCGTCAGCAAGCCCGGCCACCTGGAGATCGTCGAGGAGGAGGTGACGCCCGGCCCGTTCCGGGTGCGCACGCTGTTCAGCGGCGTCTCCGCCGGCACCGAGCTGAGCTTCGTCAAGAACACCAACCCCGCGCTGCACCACGGCTTCGACACCGACCTCGGCCTGTTCGGCGGGCCGGCGGACGACGCGTTCCCGGTCACCCGGCTCGGCTACATGGAGGTCGGCGTCGTCACCGAGAGCGATACGCCCGCGGTCACCACCGGCACCACCGTGGCCATGACGTACGGCCACCGCACCGGCTGGACCGGCGACCCGCTGCGCGACCGGATCGTGCCGCTGCCCGCCGACCTCGACCCGATGCTCGGCATCTACGCCGCCCACATGGGTCCGATCTGCGCGAACGGCCTGCTGCACGCGGCCGCCGCGCGGTTCGGCCCGGCCGTGCGCGGCCTGGACGACGGCGTCGCCGGCCTGCGCGTGGCGGTCACCGGCGCCGGCGTGGTGGGCCTGCTCACCGCGCTGTTCGCCCGCGCGCACGGCGCCGCCTCGGTGATCGTGCTCGACCCGTCGCCGGAGCGCCGCGCGATCGCCGAGTCGCTCGGCCTGGAGACGCTGGACACCGAGGGCGCCGACCCTGCGGTCACGCTGAAGACCCGGTGGCGGCACTGGCCCGGCGACCGCGGCGCGGACGTGGTGTTCCAGTGCCGGGGCCAGGCCTCCGCGCTCCAGCTCGCGCTGCGGCTGCTGCGCCCGCAGGGCACGGTCATCGACCTGGCGTTCTACCAGGGCGGCGCGGACGCGGTACGGCTCGGCGAGGAGTTCCACCACAACGGGCTGAGCCTGGTCTGCGCGCAGATCGGCCGGGTGCCGCGCGCGCTGGCCGGCTCCTGGGACCGCGAACGGCTCTCCGCCGCCACCGTGGACCTGCTCCGCCGCGACGGCGACGCGATCCGCCGGCACCTGATCACCGCGGTCGTCCCGTTCGACGAGGCCCCCGCACTGCTGGACGACCTGGCCGCCCGCCGCCGCCACGAGGTCCAGTCCGTCCTGTCCTTCTGAGTGCCGGCGTCGTGGCGTCCCGTCCGCGGGGCGCCACGACGCTCGCTCATTCCCGCCGCATCGCCGTCGTGAGCAGCGCGTGCAGCCGCCGCTGCTCGGCCTCGCCGAGCCGGGCGATCGGCGTCCGGGTGGTCGCGGCCGCCACCAGCCGCCGTCGCGCGGCCCGGCCGTCCTCGGTCAGGTGCAGCACCTTGGTGCGCCGGTCGCCCGGGTCCGGCTCCCGGGTCGCGTATCCGAGCTGCGCCAGCCGGTCGGCCAGGAACGTCACCGTGGACGGGTCGCAGCGCAGCGTGGCCGCCATCCCGCGCATGGTCGGCGCCGGCGCGGCCGGGTCGAGGTGCCAGAGCGCGTCGGCCAGCGCGTGAGTCAGCCGCAGCTCGGCCAGCACGTCGTCGATCGCCGCGTTGGTGGCGCCGTCCATCGCGTGCACCAGGCGCAACAGCTCGTAGGTCAGCGACTCCCCGTCCATCCCCACACAATACTTGAAAACTCCAAGCTTCTCCGCCATCATTCCGTATTACTTGGAGAGTCCAAGCTTTGACGCGAGGAGCCGATGTGCTGCCCGACCGCATCCGCCGCCGCCTGCTCACCTCGGTGCTGGGCCGCATCGACAACCGGGAGCGCATCCGCCGCGCGGCCGTGCTCGGCCCGGACCGGGCCACGGCGCACCAGGGCAACGGCCCCTACTACGTGCCCGGGTCGCCGCACCGGCGTGACATCCGCGAGGACCGCGCGGGCGTGCCGCTCACGCTGGGCATCCGGGTGGCCGCGACCGGCACCGGCGCGCCGCTGCCCGGCGCGACCGTGGAGATCTGGCACTGCGACGCGGACGGGATCTACTCCGGATACCAGCGCTACGGCGCCGACCGGTTCCCCGCGCTGGTCTCGCTGACGCTGCGCGCCTTCCGACCCTCGGACACGGCCCGGTTCCTGCGCGGGCAGCAGGTCACCGACGGTGCCGGGCAGGTCGAGTTCCGCACCGTCGTGCCGGGTTGGTACACGCCCCGCACGCTGCACATCCACGTCCGGGTCAGCCTCGCCGGGAAGCCGCTGCTCGGCACGGAGCTGTACTTCCCCGACGAGTTCGCCGCGCGGATCCAGGCGCTGCCGCCGTACGACCGGCGCGGGCGCGGACCGTACGTCAACGACCACGACATCGAGATCCGGCTGGCCGACGGCTCACCGGGGAGCTGGCCGGACGTGCGCCCGGACCCCGACGGCGGCCACCGCGCCGACATCACCCTCCAGATCGCCCGCTGACCGAGGAGTCTCACCGTGACCACACGTACCGCCGTCATCACCGGCGCGGCCGGCGGCCTCGGCCGCGCCACCGTCCGGCGGCTGCTCGACGCCGGCCTGCAGGTCATCGCCGTCACCCGCGACGGGGCGAGCCTTCCGTCGACTCGCACGCTGCACGCGGACCTCACCGACCGGGACGCGGTCCGCGCGCTCGCCGCCCGGCTGCACGACACCGCCGGCCGCGTCGACGTGCTGATCAACAACGCCGGCGCCGCGTTCGCCCGGTACGCGGCCACGCCCGACGGCACCGAGCGCACCCACGCGCTCAACCACCTGGCGCCGTTCCTGCTGACCCGGCTGCTGCTGGACGGCGGCACGCTCGCGCCCGGCGCCCGCGTCATCAACATCTCCAGCGACCTGGTCGGCCGCGGCCGCCTGGACGCCGCCCACCCGGACGTCACCGGCGCCTCCTGGCGGGACAGATACGCGCAGATCCCCGCGTACGGCACCGCCAAGCTGCTCAATCTGATGGCGACCACCGCGCTCGCGGCCCGGCTCCCGGACGGCATGACCGCCTACAGCGCCAACCCCGGGCTGCTGCGCACCGGCTTCAACGCCCGGTCCGGCGGCGCGCTCGCGGTCGCCGCGGCCGTCGGCGGCCTCTTCGCCACCGCGCCGGACCGCGCCGCGGCCTGGCCGGTCGCGCTGGCCACCGCCCCGGTCGCGCCCGCCGCCGGCCTCTACGTCAAGGGCCGGCCGGCCGCCCCGCCGAAGCCGGCCCGCGACCCGGACGCGGTCACCGCGGTCTACGAGCACACCGCACGCGCGCTCGGACTCCCTTGATATGCAAGTCACCACTTGCCTATCATCGGTTCGTGGACGACGATGAGGACGTCTTCAAGGCCCTGGCCGACCCGACCCGCCGCAAGATCCTCGACGAGCTGGCGGAGCGGGACGGCCAGACCCTGTTCGAGATCTGCGCGCGGCTGACCATGAAATACCAGCTCGGCTCGTCCCGGCAGGCGATCTCCCAGCACCTCGAGGTGCTGGCCGCCGCCGGCCTCGTCACCAGCCGCCGCGACGGCCGTTACAAGTTCCACTACATCGACACCGCGCCGCTGGACCACCTCACCGACCGGTGGCGCCGCCGCGACCCCGAGGAGACCTAGATGCGCATCACCATCACCAGCGTGCTCGTCCACGACCAGGCCGAGGCCGAGCGGTTCTACACCGAGGTGCTCGGCTTCGTGAAACGCCACGACGTCGACATGGGCGGCGGCGCCCGGTGGCTCACCGTCGTCTCCCCCGACGACCCCGACGGCACCGAGCTGCTGCTCGAACCGGACGGCCACCCCGCCGCCAAGCCGTGGAAGGCCGCGCTGGTCGAGGACGGCATCCCGTACACCCAGTTCTCCGTCGACGACGTCCAGGCCGAGTTCGAGCGCCTGCGCGCCCTCGGCGTCCGCTTCACCCAGGAGCCGATGAACATGGGCACGTTCAGCACCGCGGTCCTGGACGACACCTGCGGCAACCTGATCCAGATCATCCAGCTGCACCCGCCCACGGCGGAAACCGTTTGAGTTCCTCCCATTCCCACTCCCGGCGTGGTCCCGGCCCGCACGCTCCCGCGGGCCAACCTCGCGCCGTCTCCGCCGCCGCTCCGACGCCGCATCGGAGCCGGTCCCGCCGCACTCACCACGAGCCGCGACATCCGCTCCCCCGGCGCCGGCCGCGGCGCGAGCCGCCGGCTCCCGGCCGCGGTCAGCAGGAGGCGGCGGTGACGATGCCGGTGTAGGCGTCGAACTCGTCGCTGGAACCGTTGAAGACGACGCGGAGGGACGCACTGCCGTCCAGGGCGGAGCGGGGGACCTGCCAGCGGAACGTGGTGCCGGTGCGGGAGGTCTGCAGGCCACTGTTCTCGATCGGGTCCCAGCCCCACTCGGCGCTGTTCGAGCGCCAGTACGTGTCGTTCTCGACCATGTAGTCGGCGCCGAGCCGGCCCTCGATGTCGGGCACGTCGTAGCCGGTGGACGCGTTGCCGTCCACGTCGATGTAGGCGTGGTGCCACTCGAACGTGCCCGCCTCGAACGTGACGGCGAAGACCGCGGCGCTGCCGGTGGTGCACGCGGAGTAGCCGGTGATCGGGCCGTTCGCCGCCGCCGGGCGGGTGGCGGCCGGTGCCGGGGGCGGGGCGCCGGGCGCGGTACGGGACGGCGTCGGCCCGGCCGAGGCCGAGCGGGACGGCACCGCGGACGACGGCGCGGCGCTCACTGACGACGGCGCGGCACTCGGGGTGGCCGACGGCGTCACGATGGTGACCTGGCCGGTCGCGGGCGGGCCGAGCGTGTACGGCGGTTCCGCGACCGGCGCCTCCGGTACCGGCGTCGTGGGCGCGCGCCCGGACAGCGCGGCCGCGGTGATCACGATGACGCCGATCAGCACCAGCGGCACCAGCCACAGCCGCCAGCGCGGCGCCGGACGCGCACCGGGAACGGTCTCGGTGCCGGTCGCCGGCCGGCGGGGCAGGGGTTCCAGCGCGAGCGCCGGCTCGCCGGCCGGGCGGCCGTCCTCCCACAGGCCGACGGCCTCGGCCGGGGACGCCCACCCGGGCACGGCACCGGGCGACGTCGCGGCCGGCGCCCGGAGCGGCTGCGTCGCACCCGGCGAGCCGGCCGCCACGGATTGCGTGGCGGTCGAGTCGGCTTGCGTGGCGGTCGAGTCGGCGGCCTCGGGTGCGGTCGCGGCCCCGGGCATGGGTGACGCGGTGATCGCGGCGGTGGCCTCGGCGCTCGGCGTGGTCGCGGCGATGGCGGTGGCCTCGGCGCTCGGCGTGGTCGCGGCGATGGCGGTGGCCTCGGCGCTCGGCGTGGTCGCGGGGGCCGACGCGGGCGATGCGGCCGTCGCGGTCACGGACGGGGGCGAGCCCGTGGCCGGCTCCGCCGCCCGGGACGCGACGGCGGAGGCCGCGGACGCGGCTGACCTCGATGCGGCCCCTGACCGGTTGCCCGCCGGGGATTCCGTCGCCACCGCCGGATCCGCCGCCGGCACCACACCGCCCGGCACCGCACCGGCCGAATCCTCCGCCGCCGCCTCGAGCCCGGACGACTCCTCCGCCGTCCCACCGCCGCCGGGCTTCGGCCTGGCGCCGGAGGGCTTCGCCGGCCAGGAGGGGAGCTTCGGCGTACCCCAGGAGCCCGAGTCGTCGGGGGTTTCGGCGGGTCGGTCCGAGGGTGGCAGGCCGCGCAGCGGGATCGCGCGCTGGAACGGTGGACGGTGGTTCGCGTCCTGTTCCGAAGGGGGAACACCCGGTCCCGTCACGGGAGCGCCTCCGGCGTCACTGAGCAGCGGCTGTCGTCCGCCGGCGTGGTCCGCGAACCAGGACATGGTCGGGGTAGCACTGTGGATTGTCAATGCCGCGCGGGCGGGCGTGATCCGTGGCACGCCCACCCGGCCGGGTCAGACCTCGAGTTCCGCCTCGACGCGGCGCAGGCGGTGGCGGGCCAGGCCGAGGTTGGCCCGGGCGCGGTCCAGCACCATGTAGAGCAGCAGTGCCTCGCCGGGGCGCCGCGGCTGCATCAGGCGAATCAGGTGGTACTGGCTGTCGAGCGTGATGAGCAGGTCCTCGATGCCGTCCGGCAGGCCGAGCATCTCGAGCGTGCGGAGCTTGGCACGTACCACGTCGGTGTTGCCGGCCGCGGCGACCGTCATGTCCATGGTGCCGCCGCCCAGCACACCGAGCGTCAGGCCACTGGTGTAGTCGACGAGCGCGACGCCGATGGCGCCGTCGATCGTCATGGCTTCCTTGAGTGCGATGTCGATGCTGGCCATAGTTCTTCCCCGCTGGTTGCTTCGCCTTTTCGCGTCCGTGCGACTACCGTCCGTAAATAGATCTTGGAACGGTTCATCGCAGCCTCGCACGGCCCCCGCGAGCGGTGAAATCGGGACGCGAGAACTGCCCGTCCGTCCCCTCAGGACCGGATAACGACGTCGCCGGACACCGCGACGGCCGATGGCACGCCACTGGAAGATCTGGTACCGGACGGTTCCAGCCACCCGGATATTCCTATCTGACCTATAGATATGGTTGTCTGGCCCGATGGACGAGACGACATATGACCGGACACGGCTGGAGCAGTGGCGGGACGGACGGGCGAGCGGCCGGGGATTCACCCGCCGCGACCTGATCCGGCTGGCGACCGCCATCGGCGCCGGCGCCGCGATCGGCGCGGGCACGGCGGGCGAGGCGGCGCGCGCGGCGGCCGGCCCGATCGTCAAGCCGCTGCCGCCCGAACTGTTCACGGTGTTCGGCACGAACGCGGAGACCAGGTGGGACGCGCTGCGGGACACCGGCTACCTGGTGCCGGTGGACCGGTTCTTCGTGCGCAACCACACCAGCACACCGATCATCGACCCGGCCGCGTACCGGCTGAGACTCTTCGGCAGCGGGCTGCGCGCGCCCGCCGAGTTCGGCCTGGACCAGCTCAGACGGCTGCCGCGCAGCACGATCACGGCGGCGATCGAGTGCGCGGGCAACGGGCGCAGCTTCTTCACCACGCAGCAGGGGCAGAGCGTCTCCGGTACGGCCTGGCGACTCGGCGCGATCGGCGTCGGGCGGTGGCACGGCGTCACGCTCGGGACCGTGCTGCGCGCGGCGGGCCTGCGCCGGGACGCGGTCGACGTGCAGCCGCAGGGCCTGGACGCGAACTTCGTCAGCGGTGGCGTGGACCTCGGGCCGGTCCGGCGCCCGCTGCCGATCGCCAAGGCGCTGGACGACGTGCTGCTGGCCTGGGAGCTCAACGGCGCACCGCTGCCGCCGGACCACGGCGCGCCGCTGCGGGTGGTCGTACCGTCCTGGATCGGCATCTCGTCGATCAAGTGGGTCGGCGCGATCGAGGTGTCGGCCGAGCCGCTGTTCTCGCCGTGGAACACGCAGTTCTACCGGCTGTTCGGCGACGCCTACCCGGCCGAGGGCACGCTGATCGACGAGCAGGTGATCAAGAGCGCGTTCGAGCTGGCCTGGGACGCCACGCTGCCGCTGGCCGGCACCACGCTCACCGGACGATCCTGGTCGGCCAACGGCCCGATCCGGCACGTGGACGTGAGCACGGACGGCGGCACCACCTGGCGGCGCGCCCGCCCGGTCGGCCCGAACGTGGCCACGGCCTGGCAGCGGTGGCGGATCGACTGGGCCCCGGCCGCGCCCGGCCCGTACACGCTGGTCGCCCGCGCCACCGACGTCACCGGCGCGTCCCAGCCGGTGACGGTGCCGCACAACACGCTGGGATACCTGTTCGGCGCGCAGGTGCGCCACCCGGTCACGGTCGCATGAGGAGGTGCCCGGCCGCCCCCGAGGGCCGGGCACCCGGCAGCCGTGGCCGCCACCGACACAGCTTCGGCGGTACGGACGGCAACGGTCAACGGTTCGGGACGCCGGGACGGATAGAGCGCCTCTGACCTGCTGTGACGCCGCCGGGATGGGACGCTGGGAAGACGAGTGGTGGTCAGCGCACCACGGTCAGTGCGATGTCGTCCTCCGCGCTCCGGCCGTACCGGTCGAGCAGCAGGTCGCAGAGTTGTTCGGCGTCGAGGCCGCCACGGCCGGCGAGCGTGTCGGTGAGGTCGCGCAGCGACTCGTCGAATCCGGCGCCGCGGCGCTCGATCAGGCCGTCGGTGTAGAGCACCACCGCGGCGCCGGGTTCGAGCGTGACCTCGTGGTCCACCCGGACCGGCGCGTACGGCGTGCCGAGCAGGATCTCCGGGGAACGCCGCAGCAGCTCGGCCGCGCCGTCCGGGTGCAGCAGCACGGGCGGCGGGTGGCCCGCGTTCGCCCAGCGGAACGTGCGCCGCCCGGGCCGGTCCTGGACCTGCGCGAGCACCACGGTGGCGAACCGGTCGACGCCGAGCCCGAGCATGGCGTCGTTGAGCGTGGACAGGATGCGCGACGGCGGCCACTCCACGGTGTACGCGATGCCGCGCAGCAGGTTGCGCACCTGCGCCATCACGGCGGCGGCGCTCCGGTCGTGCCCGGTCACGTCGCCGACGGCCAGCGTGATCAGGCCGTCACGGACGACGAACGCGTCGTACCAGTCCCCGCCGATGTGCGCCTGCGCGATCGAGGAGTGGTAGCGGACCGCCACCCGCAGGTGCTCCGGCTGCGCGGCGCGGGTGAGCAGGCTGTCCTGCAGCGCCTCGGACATCGCCCGCTCCACCGACGCCAGCAGCCGTTCCGTCTCCCGGGCCTGGATGCGGTCCAGCGCCTGGGTGAGCGTGCCGCCGATCAGGCGCAGGAAGCCGTGGTAGTTCTCGTCGACCGGCAGGTACGGGCTGAGCCGGGCGGTGAACAGCCCGGCGCCGTCGCCGAGCTCGATCCGCGCGACCGCGCCGTCCGGTCCGGCACCGGCCTGCGGCTCCGGGTCATCGGGGGCGAGCGTGAGCGTGACGTCCGTCAGGTCGTCCGGCACCGAGCGCAGCACCGGCAACGCGCGGTCCAGCAGCGCCGGCCGGTCGTCCACGTCGGCCAGCCGCTCGTTGAGCCGGTAGAGCAGCGCCAGCCGGCGGTTGCCGATCACCTGCGCCGTGGTCTCCGACGCGATGTCGATCACGCCCTCGACCGCACCGTCCGGGCCGGCCACCGCGGAGTAGGAGAACGTGAAGAACGTCTCCTCGGGGTAGCCGTACCGGTCCATCAGCAGCCGCAGGTCACTGACCCAGGTGGCCTGCCGGCCGGTCGCGGCCTGGTCCAACATCGGGCCGACCGTGTCCCAGATCTCCGGGAAGATGTCCCGGGCGGGCGCGCCGAGCGCGGCCGGGTGCTTGTCGCCGATGACCCGCGCGTAGGCCTCGTTGTAGACCAGCACGTACTCCGGGCCCCAGAGCAGCGTGACCGCGAAGCGGGTGCGCAGCGCCATCCGTACCGTCGAGGTCAGCGTCGGGCTCCAGGACGAGACCGGCCCGAGCGGCGTCGCCGCCCAGTCCACGGCGGCATACGCCTCCCGCAGCGTGCCGGCCGACTCGAAAACATCATCCACCAGCAGAATCTAGCCGTCCCATTCCGTCGCGGGACGCACACCGGCGCTCCCCGCGTCCCGGACATCGACGGAATACCATGCCGGTACGTCGTCGATCGGGGGAACCACGGCAATGAGCGAAGCGCTGGAGTTCGGCGTGCTGGGACCGCTGCGGGTCTGGCCGCCCGGCGCCGACGCCACGCTGACCGCGCCACGGCTGCGCGGTCTGCTCACGCTGCTGCTGGTGGAGCCGGACCCGGTGCCGGTCGCGCAGGCCGGGCCGGCGTGCGGCGGGCCGGCCACGCCCGGGCCGGTACACGTGGCGGTACACCGGCTGCGCCGCTGGCTGAGCGCGCACGGCGGCCTCCGGCTCGACCTGACGCCGGCCGGCTACCGGCTGGACGTACCGGCCGAGGCGGTGGACGCGGGCCGGTTCCGGCGACTGGTCGCGGACGGGCGGGCCCGGCGGGACACGGACACGCTCATCGCGGCGCTGGAGCTGTGCCGCGGCCCGGTCGCGGCCGACGCGCCGCAGAGTCTCCGCCAGCGGTACGCCGTGCGCGCGCTGGACCGGATGCGCCGCGAGGTGACCATCGAGGTCGCCACGGCGTGCCTGGCCGGGGGGACGCCGTACCGGGCGCTGCCGCTGGTCGAGCGGATGGCCGAGGCCGCGCCGCTGGACGAGCCGGCCGCGTCGCTGCGCGCGCTCACGCTGGCCGCGTGCGGGTTGCAGGCGGAGGCGCTGGACGTGATCGACCGGACCACCCGGCTGCTCGCGGACGAGCTCGGGGTGGATCCGGGCCGGCACCTGGCGGAGGCGCGCCTGCGCGTCCTCCGCCAGGATCACTCTCAGTTGCCGTTGATCAGCCACATGGCGTAGTCGGGGCTGAACGTGCCGGCCGGGAGGTCGCGAATCCGCCCGCACGTCGCGCCGTCGGAGTCGCCCGGCACCTTCAGCCAGAGCAGCATCTCCGCGCCGGAGGTGTTCAGCCGGGAGGTGACGCCCAGCTTCACGCCGGCCGGGTTGCACCAGTCGTCCTTGTGCCCGTTGCCGTTGCGGCTGGTGTCGATCACGTACGGCTTGGCCGTGGCCAGGTCCGCGTTGATCGCGTTCGCGTAGGCGGTGGACTCCGCGGTGGTCCAGAAGTTGGACGTGTTCACCGCGAAGCCGTGCGCCCGCGCGATCCCGGCCTGGGCCAGCCGGTCGGCCATCACGTCGGCCGCGACCCAGCCGGCGTTGCCCGCGTCGACGTACGTCCAGGCCTGGCCGCCGAACGCGCCGACCGCGTGCGAGACCAGCCCGAACCGTTCGGTGACCTGGGCCGCGGTGAGGCAGTCGAGCTGGGTGACCGCGTCCGGCTCGATCACCACGACGGCCGGCCGGCCCGCGACGCCCGCACCGAATTCGGAGATCCATTGCCGGTACGCGGCCGCGCTGGCCGCGCCGCCGGCGGACTGGCCGTCGCAGTCGCGCTTCGGGATGTTGTACGCGACCAGGATCGGTACCTGCCCGGCCGCGGTGGCGCCGTCGACGTAGGCGTCCACCGCGGTCCGGATGTCGCCGCTCCAGTCGCCGAACCAGCGCGCGCCCGGCTTCGTGGCCAGCGTGTCGCGGATCGCCGGCATGCGCGCGTCCGCCGGGTTGTCCGCGACCCACCGCATCGGGTTGGAGTCCGGGTCGGTGTAGAAGCCGTTCGCGGCCGCGATCTGCGCCGGGGTCCCCGTGCCGGGCGGCGCGTCCCGGACGAAGTCGCCGGCCAGCGGCCGGTCCGCGCTCTGCCCGAACGTGAACCCGGCGACGTCGGCGTTGCCGGACGCGTTCGTGTTCCGCAGGAACCAGCTGTTCTCCGTCCGGAACACGCCCACGGTGTCGTCGCCGTCGCCGTCCCAGTCGCCGACCACGGGCTTGTCGCCGGTGGCGCCGTAGACGAACGAGACCTCCGGCGCGCCGCTCTCCAGCTTCTCGCGCAGCACGAACGTCCGCTGGGACGTGCGGTGGTAGCCGAGGCTGTCCTTGCCGTCGCCGTTCCAGTCGCCGACCAGGATGGTGTCCCCGGTGTCGCCGATCGTGACGCCGATCTGGGTGGCGCCGCTGCCGTGGTCGTTGCGGATTCGCACGTTCCGGTCGCCGGGCCGCCAGGTGGCGAACGTGTCCGTGCCGTTGCCGTCCCAGTCGCCGACCAGCGGCACGTCGGAACTGGACGCGTAGGACGCCTGGAACGTGTGGTCGTAGGCGCCGCCGCCACTGAACGCGTTGCGCAGGTGGACCATCCGGGACGACGGCACCCAGTAGCCGATGCCGTCCACGCCGTCGCCGTCCCAGTCACCGACGAAGCCCACGGCACCGGACGGGACGGTGGCCTGCGCGGTCGCGGTGCCGGTGGTCAGGCTGTCGCGGACGAAGACGGTGGACGCGGACGGGCGGAAGACGCCGATCGTGTCCCTCTTGACCGGGACCGGCTCCGGGCCGGTGCCACCCTTGCCGAGCAGCGCGAACGCGAGCAGGCCGGTGGCGGTGAAGTCGATCGCCGGTTCGTTGCTCATCCACGCCTCGGTCGCGTCCAGGAACCGCGCGCCGTTGCCGGTGAACGCCGCGTACGCGTCGGCGCCGTCCGCCGGGCAGTCGCCCAGCTCGTCCAGGTCGAACGTGTCCTCGCCGTTCGGCCCGTTGACCGCGGCGCCGGTCAGGATCGCGCCGGAGCCGGTGTGGCTGCCCTTGAGGTTGGCGACCTGGTGGTGCGGGCACCGCGGGAAGGTGTCGCCGACGCCGACGATCAGCGACACGCCCCACGGGTTGCCGCCCAGCGCCCAGTTCGCCTGCGACTGGGCGAACGCCGCGTAGGTGCTGGTTCCGCTGACCTCGTCGTACCGGGTGGCCTGGGCGATCAGGCCCAGCGTGTACGAGGTGGAGTCGTAGTTGGTGTACGCCGCGCCGGCCCGGAAGCGGTCGGCCTGCGCGCGGGCTACGGCCTCGTCCAGCCGCGCCGCCTGGTGGTCGAGCAGTTGCTCCGGCGTGACCGCGAGCCCGGTGGACTCCGTCTCGGCGATCTCCTCGGCCAGGTCGGGCAGCGCGATGCCGCCCACGTCGTACAGGTTGAGCGTGCCGCCCCCGTCGTCCATGTACTGGTCGGCCCAGAGCGCGGCCTCGGCCAGCCAGGTGACGGCGCGGCCGTCGCCGAGCGCGCGGGCGGCCCGGGCGAGTTCCGTCGCGCCGTACGCCATGTCGTCCTTCCAGGCCTTCTCCGGGTAGAACGTGTACGGGTACGCCGTGACCAGTTGCGCCGGCACGTTGGTGGTCTGCGCCTTCTGGTAGAGCAGCGCGGCCTTCGCCAGGTCCTGCGCCGCGCGGCCGGGGTCGCTGGTCGCGTGCAGCTGCGCGGAGAGCGCGAACGCCGCGGAGACCCGGCCGGCCAGGTTCGGGCTGATCCGCGCGCCGGGCGCGTTGGCGCGCAGGACCGGGCGGTAGCGCAGGTAGTACCCGTCCTTGCCGGGCTCGGCCCGGATCGCGTCGTCCGCCTCGGGCAGCCGCCACACGTCGTGGTCGCCGTCGAACGTGTCGTTGCCGCCGCCCAGGCCGACCTGGACGTAGAGCACGCCGTTGGTCTCGTCCCACATCTTGTCCAGCCAGGCCATGGCGTGGTCGATCTCCGCGGCGCGGGCCGGGTCGGCGCTGCCGGAGCGCTGCGCGACCTGGAGCGCGCCGGCCGCGTACGCCGTGGTGTGGGTGAACTTCAGGTAGTCGCCCGCGTCGAACCAGCCGCCGGCGACGTCGACCTTGGGCGCACCGCTGATCGGCGTCAGGTTGCCGGCGATCGCGTCGCTGCCCTCCTCGAACGTGGGCACGTGGTAGACGGTCGCGGACGAGTCGGCCAGGTGCGACGGGCGCCGGTCGAGCGCGCCCGGGATCACGTTCTGGCCGTCGCGCTGGGTCTGGAAGAACGTGCTCATCGCGCGCGAGACCGGCGCGTACAGGTCCGCCCGGCCGGCGATCTCGAACTCCGGCGAGGTGGTGACGCCGGAGATCTGGATCGTGTACCGGCCCGGGGTGGTCACGGCCGAGAAGTCGATCTCCGACACGCCGGTGTACGCGCTGTTCCAGCCGCCGCGGCTGGCGCCCGCCGTGCCGGTGCGCACGGTGGTGCCGTTGGCGTCGACGACCCGGAACGTGGCGCCGGCCTGCGCGGCCGTGCCCATCAGGTACGCGATCTTGGGCTGGCCGGTCTGGTAGCCGACCTGGTTGAGGCGGATGTAGGAGGTCACGGCCGCGGCGGCGGGTGACGGGGTGACGGTCAGGCCCCCGGCCGCGAGCAGCAGCGCGGCGGCGAGGGCGGTGGCGGTTCGTACCGGAGGTCTCATGGGTGTCCCCATTGCTCGGTGGACGCGGAAACGCTCACCTGAAGCTAGGAAGAGGGGACTTACCGGCGGCTTACCGATGCCTTTCCGGCTCGCACGGGCGCGGTGTCGCAGACCGGGACGCCCGCGCGCCGCACCACCGACCACTCCGGACAGCCGCGGGAGACTCCGGGATCACCGTCCGCCGGCTCGTGTCCGATCGGGCTCCACCATACCGGAGGACTCCGGAATTCCGGAGTCCTCCGGCGCCCCGGAACGCCGGAATTCCGGAGGAGATCACTGGTGGCCGATCACGGCCGGGCCGATGAAACGTTCGACATCGCCCTATAGACCGGCAATCCGGGCCTTGAGCCTCACCGGCGCCGCCCCGCCGCCGTTCACGTGCGTGAACGGCGGCGGCTTCATGGCGGCGAAACAGGCCCGAAACCTTGACAAGCACATCGAGCCATTCATAGCCTTCACAAAATTTTATCGTTTCACTGTGGCTGGAGACCCCGAGATGAGTCCTGGCACGACGAACCGGATCGCCGCGGCCTGCGCCGCCGCCGTCCTCCTATCGATAATTCCGGCATCCGCGTCCGTCGCCGCGCCCGGGCGCGGCGGCCCCCGGCTCGAACAGCTCGACCGCGGCCTGGTCGCCGCGTCCACGGCCGACGGGGTGTTCCTGAGCTGGCGCCTGCTCAAGAGCGAGGCGACCGGCCACTCCGCCACCGGGCTGACCGGCGTGAACTTCCACGTCTACCGGGACGGCCGGCGGATCGCCACGGTCACCGACAGCACCAACTTCCTGGACCCGGCCGGCACCGGCGCCTCGCGATACCGGGTCGCGGCCGTGTCCGGCGGGCGGGAGCGGGACCGCAGCGCGACCGTGACCGCGTGGTCCGCCGGCAGCTACGACCTGCCGCTGCGCAAGCCGGCCGACGGCGTGACACCGGCCGGCGAGGCGTACACGTACTCGGCGAACGACCTGAGCGTCGGCGACGTGGACGGCGACGGGCAGTACGAGTACGTGGTCAAGTGGGACCCGTCGAACTCCAAGGACGTCTCCCAGGTCGGGTACACCGGGAACGTCTACGTCGACACGTACGAACTGGACGGCACGCTGCTGCACCGCATCGACCTGGGCGTCAACGTGCGGGCCGGCGCGCACTACACGCAGTTCCCGGTCTACGACTTCGACGGCGACGGCCGGGCGGAGATGATGATCAAAACCGCGCCGGGTACGAAGATCACCCGCTACGCGCGGGACGGGCGCGTGCTGTCCGAGCGCCACATCACGATGCCGCGCGCGGACGTGCGGGCCGGATACCGCCACACCGACGACTACCGGCTCAGCGCCGCCGGCTACTACCAGCATCTGGTGGACATGTTCCTCGGCTGGCACGCGCACCCGGAGGTGGTCGCCGGGCGCTGGCCGGCCACGCTGGAGGCGGCGTTCGGCATCGCGCCGCGGTACGCGTACCCGCTGAGCCGCACGGACGCGGAGGCGCTGGCCGACCACTTCATCGACGTGTACGCACCGGCCCGCAGCACCCGCAACGCGTTGCGCGCGTTCCAGGGCTTCATCCTGGACGGCCCGGAGTACCTGACCGTGTTCGAGGGCGCGACCGGCCGCGAGCTGCAGACCGTTCCGTACAAGCCGGGCCGGCACGACGACGGCCTGATGTGGGGCGACTACGCCATGGCCCGGATCGAGCCGGGCAACCGCGTCGACCGGTTCCTGTCCGGCGTCGCCTACCTGGACGGCAAGCGCCCGTCCGCGGTCTTCGCACGCGGCTACTACACGCGCAGCACGCTGGTGGCGTACCGGTGGGACGGGCGGAGGCTGATCGAGGACTGGTACGTCGACAGCGGCTGGACGCCGATGACCAACCCGTTCAACGACTCCCCGCACGGCCGGAACGGCACCGACCCGGAGTTCGGCACGCTGACGACGCAGGGCTTCCACTCGCTGTCCGCCGCGGACGTGGACGGCGACGGCAAGCAGGAGATCGTGTACGGCGCCGCCACCATCGACGACGACGGCGACCTGCTCTACTCCTCGTTCGCCACGATGCCGCCGGGCAGCGCGGCGCCGGGGCAGAGCGCGCGGCTCGGTCACGGCGACGCCATGCACGTCACGGACATCGACCCGGACCGGCCCGGCCTGGAGATCTTCACGGTGCACGAGGGCGCCACGTCCGCGCCGTACGGCATGGCGATGCGCGACGCGCGGACCGGCGAGGTGCTGTTCGGCGTCTACTCCGGCCGCGACACCGGCCGCGGCATGGTCGGCGACGTGCTCCCGGAGTCGCGCGGCCTGGAGGTCTGGGCCAGCCTGCCCGGCGGCACCGACTCACTCGGCCTCTACACCGCCCGCGGCGTGGTCACACCCGGCCCGATCCCCGGCACCAACCAGAGCATCCGCTGGTCCGCCGACCTGACCACGCAGATCCTCAACGGCTCCGGCGACGCCGTCCCCACCGTCGACGACTGGAAGCGCGGCACGCTGCTCACCGCGGACGGCACCCGCGCCAACAACGGCACCAAGGGCAACGCCGGCCTGATCGCCGACGTCTTCGGCGACTGGCGCGAGGAACTGCTGCTCCGCACGGCCGACAGCTCCGCGATCCGCGTCCACCTGAGCACGGAGATCACCGCGCACAAGCTCTACACGCTGATGCACGACCCGCAGTACCGCGTCGAGGTGGCCCGCCAGCAGACCACCTACAACCAGCCGTCCCACCCCAGCTTCTACCTCGCCTCCGACACCGTCTGGTCCCGCGTCCCCCTCCCCTGACCCTCCCCTCCCTCCCCTCCCCCCTCTCCCGCGCCGATCTAGGGTTTGTTCCAGCGGTGTGATCTCCGATCGCGCGAACAAGTCCTAGATCGACGTCGAGCGGCGGGCGGCGGGGGGCCGGGGCCGGGCGGCGGGGCGGCGGGGCGGCGGGGGCGGGGGCGGGGCGGCGGGGGGCCGGAGGGCGGGGGCGGCGGGCGTATCGTGGGTGGGTGCGAGCGGATGCGGTTCGTAATCGGGTCCATATCGTTGACGCGGCGCGTGCGCTGATGGCGGCGAAGGGGACCGGCGTGACGCTGCGCGCGGTCGCCCGGCACGCCGGCGTCGGGACGGCCACGCTCACCCGGCACTTCCCCACCCGCGAGGCGCTGGTCGAGGCGGCCGTCGCCCGCCAGATCGACGTGTGCACCGAGGCCACCGAGCGGGCCGCGGCCGATCCGGACCCCTGGCGCGGGCTGAACGGCATGGTGGAGCGGATGTTCGACCCGCGGTTGCGGGACGGCGACCTCCCGGTGGGGGACGCCATCACCGGGCCGGACGGCGCCCGCGCGAGGCACAACGTCTGCGAGCTGACCCGCCGCGCCCAGGAGGCCGGGCAACTGCGCGCCGACTTCCGGCCGGCCGACCTGCTGCTGCTCACGACGGCCGGCGACAACCTGGCCGCGACCTCGCCGCCGGCGGCGCGCCGGCTGGTGGCGTACCTGTTGCAGTCGTTCGCCGCGCGCACCGCGCCGCTGCCCGACGCGCCCCCGATCGCGGTGCCCGGCACCGTCTCCGGATGACAACCGGAACATCCGCGCACCGGCGTTCATCACTTCCCGGCGGAACCGGGGTGGACGGCCGCGCCGCGATTAGCGTTCCTCCCGGTTGACCGCACACCGAGGAGAGAACACATGATGGATCTGGTGGCCCGCGTCCGCGAGCTGCGCCCCGAGCTGTCCGCGAACGGCTTCCGCGCCGACGCCGAGGGCACCGACGTCGCGGACAACATGCGGCTGATCGCCGAGGCCGGGCTCCACCGGCTGACCGTGCCGGCCGAGTTCGGCGGGCTGTGGGACGGCGGGCCGTGGGGCGCGCTGCGCGCGACGGTCGAGAGCATCGTGGAGGTGTCCGCGGCGGACGGCTCCACCGGGCAGTGCTGGAGCGCCACCGTGCTGGTCGCACGCCAGTTGTTCATGTCCGACCTGCCGTGCGAGACCCGGCGCCAGCTGGCCGGCGAGCTGCTCCGGGACGGCCGGCGCCTGGTGTCCTCCGCGTCCGAGGCCGGTGGCACGGGGCCGGTGACCGCGGTACGGGCGCCCGGCGGCATCGTCATCAACGGCACCAAGACGTTCAACACCAACAGCGGTGGCGGCGGCCGGGACCTGCTGCACGTGCGGTTCCTGCTGGAGGGCGAGCCGCACCAGGCGCTGGTCCGGCTGGACGATCCGGGCCTGACCGCCGCGCACGACTGGGACAACATGGGCCAGCGCGGCACCGAGAGCCAGACCATCACCTACCGGGACGTGTTCGTGCCGGACGGGTGGCATCTCACGCCGCCGGCCATCGACCCGTACCTGCTGAGCGCCGTCATGCTGACCCACGCGGCGCTGCTGCAGGGCCTGGGCGAGGGCGCGCACGAGGCCGCGGTCGGCTACCTGCGGGCCGTCGGCCGGTCCAGCATGCCGAAGTTCGCCGGCGCGCTCGAGGACCCGCTGCTGCACCGGCAGCTCGGCGAGATGTCCAGCGAGCTGGCCGCCGCGCGGGCGCTGCTGCTCAGCGTGGCCGCCGAGATCGAGGCGGGCGGCGCGGACCCGGCCGAGGTGGGCGTGCGCGGCTTCCGGTCGAAGGTGGCCAGCACCGCGGCGGGGCTGCGGGTGAGCTCGCGGATTCACGACCTGACCGGCGGGCGCGGCACCGCCAACCGCTACCGGTTCGACCGGTACTGGCGCAACGCCCGCGCGTTCGCCTCGCACGATTCGCTGGACGCGAAGATGGCGTTCATCGGTGCGTACGAGGTGTCCGGATCGCTGCCGGACCTCGCCGACTACCTGGCGGTCTAGGTGGACCCGACCGCGCTGCGCGCCGCCTTCGCCCGCTTCCCGAGCGGCGTCACCGCACTGTCCGCGCTGGTCGACGGCGCACCGGAGGGGATGGCGGTGAGCTCGTTCGTCCCGGTCTCGCTGGATCCGCCGCTGCTCGCGGTCTCGATCCGGCGGGACTCCCGCACCTGGCCGCTGCTGCGCCGCTCGCGCGGGATCGGCGTGAGCGTGCTGGCCGCCGGGCACGGCCCGCTGAGCCGGCGGCTCGCCGGGCCGGTGGACCGGTTCGCCGGCGTCGACTGGACCGCGGCGCCGTCCGGGGCGGTGCGCATCGGCGGCGCGGCGGCCTGGTTCGACTGCGCGCCGGCCGAGGAGGTGCCGGCCGGCGACCACGTGATCGCGCTGCTCGCCGTCCGCCGGGTCGAGTACGGCCGGGCCGTACCGCCGCTGGTCTTCCACGGCAGCGCGTTCCGCGAGCTGGCCCCGGAGGCGCCCGTGCGGACGCCGCCGGGCCGGGCCTGCATCGACGCGGGCCGCCGGGTCGCGCGCCGGTACCGGCTGTGGCGGTCAGCCGATCGCCACGTCGACGATGTGCATGATGCCGCGGTCGCTGCCCCGCGGCAGGATCACGGCGTCGACGGTCCTGGCCGGGTCGAGCGCGACCGGGTCGGTGGCGAAGACCCGGAACGTGCCCCCGCCGGCGGTGCCGTCGGCGTTGTTGCGGCCGGTGACGGTCAGCAGCGCGGTGTTGCCGACCGGGGCGGCCGCGGCCCAGTCGCCGAGGATCAGCGGGACGTCCTGGACCGTGCCGTCGGTGTAGACCACGTGGGCGGTGCCGGTGGCCGGGCCGTTCGTGGCCAGGCCGAGGAACGAGACGCCGCGGGCTGAGTGATCGGTCAGGTCGATGCGCTGGCCGTGCGGGATCCAGTTGTCCGGCGTGCCGGGCGCGGCGGTGGGCCAGGTGAACGTGAGGTCGCCGTGCCGCAGCGCCGCGCCCGGGGAGGCGCCCGCGGCGGCCAGCGAGTCACGGGAGTACGACCAGTCGCTCAGGTCCATCGAGCCCAGGTCGCCCCGGCCGTCCGGCGTGGTGCCGACGTTGTTGCGGGCGTCCATCCCGTCCAGGTAGGACGGTGGGACGTCCGCGGCGCCGGTGCCCCACGCGGTCGGCGTGGCGGACATGACGAAGCGCAGCTTGCCGCCCTCGCGGGCGAACTCGGCGCCGACCCAGGACGCGGTCCGCCGCTCGCCGTCCACGCGCAGGTCCTTGACGTAGCGCTTGCCGGCGGCGACGCCGGGCGCCTGGATCTCGATGTCCGCGCCGCCGCCGACCGGGCGGATGTCGATCCGGTCGAACATCGGCGCGTGCAGCACCAGCGTGCCGGTGCCGTAGATCGCCGGGTAGAAACCCAGGTGGGCGAAGACCAGCCAGGCGCTGAGCGCGCCCTGGTCGTCGTTGCCGGGCAGGCCGGACGGCGTGGTGTCGTACATCTCGGCGACCGCGCGGTACGCCACGTCCACGGTCTTCGCGGGCGCCCGCAGCCAGTTGTAGACCCACGGCGTGCCGAACGCGGGCTGGTTCGATCGCGTACTCCAGCACGCGTGACGTGGCGAAGTCGCCCTTCCGGTTCTCGATCAGGCCGGTCGCGAAGTACTGGTAGGCGTCCGTCCGCCGGCTCGCCGTCGCGGGCAGCCGCTGGGTCTCCACCATGGACCGCAGCGCGGCGACCCGGTCGTAGTCGGTGATCCCCATGTCGTCCAGCGTGGAGAGGATGACCTGCAGGTTGTCGCCCTGCATGCGGGACGCGCCGGGCGCCCAGCCGCCGGTCTGCTCGGTCAGCAGCACGATCGACCGGTTGATGTCCGCCGCCACCGCCGGGTGGGTCAGCGCGATCAGCTGCGCCTGGCCGCGGTACATGTCCCAGCCGGAGCCGGCGAAGTTGATGTTCAGGTAGAAGTGCCGGCCCGGCTCCACCCGGTGCACCCGCCCGTCGTAGCCCAGGTACTCGCCGTTGACGTCCTCGCGCACGTTCGGGTGCAGGAAGGCGTGGTGGAGCGCGGTGTAGAACTCGACCCGCCGCTCGTCCGTGCCGCCCTCGGCGTCGACCGTGCCGAGCGCCTTCTCCCACGCCTTCCGCGCGTCCCTCCGCACCGGGTCGAAGCCCTTCCGGCCCACCTCGGCGGTACGGTTCGCGGCCGCGTTGTCCACGCTCACGTAGCTGAAGCCGGTGCTCGCGGTCACGGTCGCGCCGGCCGGGAACGTGACCCACGCGCCGGTGTCGTGCCGGTGGTCGACGCCGGTGTCCGTGCCGCCCTTCTCCACGCGCGTCGCGCCCGCGGTCAGCACGTCGTCCCTCCACACGCCGTACGAGGCGAAGTCCGTGTCGTACGTGGTGGAGAAGGAGGCGCGGTAGTAGTTGCCGTTGTCGCAGACGTCCACGCCGTACATCCAGCCGGACACCGTGCGCGTCGCCGGATCGATCGTGACCGCGCTGCCGAACGTGCGGTTGTTCGGGCCGGACACGTCGAGGATCAGCGTGGCGTTCCCACCGAAGGCGAACCGGCTCACCGCGGTGCGCGTGGTCGCGGTCAGCTCCGTGGTCACGCCGTTGTCCAGCGCCACCTGGCCGAGGGCGAGCCGGTGCCCGCCGCCTGTTCGGACACGAAGTAGCCCGCCGAGGTTAGGAACTGAGCGGTCAGTGGGTATGAGTCCTCCGTCACCGTCCAATGGGGAGGATTTGAGATGACCACGACGGAATCGCAGTACCATGCCGCGCCGGCTAAGGCGCCCTGGGAGGAACCGTCCGCGACCACGCGCGACGTCAAGGTGACCGGGCGGCGGGTCGTCGCGAACCTGATCGACGGGTTCCTGATGGTGCTGGTCGGCGGCGGGTTCATGATGATGTTCGGGGTCGAGCGGAGCGCGGCCATGGAGACGGCGGGCACGGCCACGATGTGGACGATGTCGCCGGCCGGGACGCTGCTGTACGCGGCCTTCGCGATCGCGTACTACGTGCTGATGGAGCGCCTGGCCGGGCGCACGCTCGGCAAGATGGTCACCGGCATTCGGGTCGTGGACGAGGCCACCGGCGCGGCGCCGAGCTGGGGGCAGGCGGCCCTGCGCACCCTGCTGCGGATCGTCGACGGCCTGTTCGGCTACCTGGTCGCGTTCGTCGTCGTGCTCACCAACGACAAGCGTCGCCGCCTGGGCGACATGGCCGCGAAGACGCTGGTCGTCCGCTCCTGAGAAGCACGCGACGTCGATCTCGCGATTCTGACGAAGCCGCCCCACCACGGATTCTCGTGGCGGGGCGGCTCGCGTTCGGGGCCGTGGTTCAGGCGCCGGCCGGGTCCGCCGGCGGCGTGGCGTCCGGCTTGGCCGCCGGGGTGCCACCGGCCCTGGGCGCGGGATCGGTACCGGGCGCGGCGTCCGTGGCCGGCGCCGGGTCCGCGGCCGGCGCGGCGTTCGCGCCCGCCGTGGCATCCGTGCCGGCCGCCGGGTTGGCGCCGGCCGCCGCGTGCACGCCGGCCGCGGTTGCGGTGGAAGTACCGGTCCCGGCGGCGGAGGCGTCGGTGGCCGGGGCGGCGTGGGTGGTGCCGTGGCCGTCGCCGTGCGCGCCGGAGCCGTGCTTGGCGCGGTGGAAGGTGAAGGTCATGATGACGACGATCACCGCGCCGATGATCAAGCCCACGATGGCGCTGGCGATCGTGTTGACCAGCCAGCCGACCACGCCGCCGAGCGGGCCGGTCGCGTGGTGGGCGGCTTCCTCGATGTGGTGGACGGCGCCGTAGACCGCGTGCAGGCCGAGCTCGTCGGAGCCGACCAGCAGGATGTGGCCGCCGACCCAGAGCATGGCGGCGGTGCCGACGATGGTGAGCACGGTGAGCACCTTGGGCATGGCCTTGACCAGGCCGCGGCCGAGGGCGGCGACGGCGGTGCCGGAGCGCTCGGACAGGCGCAGGCCGACGTCGTCCATCTTGACGATGATCGCGACGGCGCCGTACACCGCGACGGTCATCAGCACCGCGACCACGCACAGGATGACCAGGCGGGAGACGAAGCTCTGCTCGGCGACCTCGTTCAGCGAGATCACCATGATCTCCGCGGAGAGGATCAGGTCGGTCCGGATCGCGCCGGAGATCAGCGTCTTCTCGTCCTTGAGCTGCTCGTCCTCGCCGTGCGCGCCGTGGCCGGAGACCTTCGCCCAGACTTTCTCGGCGCCCTCGTAACAGAGATAGGCGCCGCCGAGCATCAGGATCGGTGTGAGCAGCCACGGCACGAACTGGCTGAGCAGCAGCGCCACCACGATGATGATCGCCTTGTTGCCCAGCGACCCGAGCGCGATCCGCTTGATGATCGGCAGCTCGCGGTCGGCCGCGAGGCCGCGCACGTACTGCGGCGTGACCGCGGCATCGTCGATGACCACACCCGCGGCCTTCGACCCGGCCTTCGCGGCCGCCACGCCCACGTCATCGATGGACGCGGATGCCGCTCGTGCCAGCACCGCGATGTCGTCCAACAGGGCTGCTAGTCCGCCGCTCAAGACAGGTCCTTCCGATCGTCGTTCGCACGCTCTCGCCGACGATTATCCCTGCCCCGGGCCATCGCGGCGCGCCGGACGCCACCGGACGGCCTACTCGTCGCACCACCGGCGCACGCCGGGCAGGAGCGCGGCCACCACCAGGCCACCGGCGTAGAGCAGCGCGCCGGCCAGGAACACCGGGTCGAACTCGTCGATGACCGCGAGCGGCACCGCGACCAGCGCGCCCACCGCGCCGATGATGATCAGCCCCAGCCACGCCCGCCGCTTCCGGCGCCGGATCATCTCGGCGATGAGCACGAACCCGGCCGTGAGCAGCAGCGGCTGGAACGCGGACACGAAATCCGGGAAGCGCAGCGCCCGTCCGTTGATGTCGCCGCTGATGAGATCGGGCAGTGCGGTGAGCGTCAGGGCCACCGGCCCCAGCGACCAGGCCAGGATCACGCCGACGGCGATCCAGACGTTGCGCGGTACGACATTCCCCTCATAGGTGCCCAGTCCATTCACGGACTCGATTGTGATGCCCGCGTCAAGGACTATCCTGGACGCCTTCGGAGGTGGGTCATGGCTGGTACGGACGTCGTGATCGTGGGCGCGGGCGTCGTCGGCACCGCGCTGGCCGCGGCGCTCCGGCGGCGCGGGCGGAGCGTCACGCTGCTGGAGGCGGGCGAGCCCGGCGGCGGGACCAGCGCGACCAGCTTCGCGTGGATCAACAGTCACAAGAAGACGCCGCTGGACTATCACGCGCTCAACCTGCGCGGGGTCGAGGCGTGGCGGCGGATCGCGGCGGAGGCGCCGGACGCGGTCGCGTTCACCGGGCACGTGTCGATCGCGGTCGGGGAGGCGCACCGGGCGAGCCTGACGCAGCGCACCGAGCGGCTGATCGGTCTGGGGTACGAGGCACGGTGGGCGACGCCGGCGGAGGCCCGGGCCCGTACGCCGGTGCCGGTCCCGGACGACGCGCTGGTCGCGATCTTCGATGGCGAGGGCCACGCCTTTCCGCGCCGGTGGATCGCGCGGCTCGCCCCGGCGGTCACCCCCGCGCGGGCCACCCGGGTGGAGGCGCACGACGCCGGCGCCACCGTGCACCTCGCGGACGGCGGGCGGGTGCGCGCGGAGTCCGTGGTGATCTGCGCCGGCACCGGCACCGCCGAGCTGGTCGCGTCCGCGGGCGGTGCGCTGCCGCTCGTACCCCCGGTGGTGGATTCCCCGGCGTTCGGTTACCTGACGGACGTGGCCGCGCCCGGCCACGGCATCACCACGATCGTCAAGACCGACCGGCTCGGCCTGCGGCCGGGCGAGGACGGCACGCTGCTGGTGCAGGCCCTGGACCTGGACGGCACGGCGGACCCGCGCACCCCACCGCCCGCGACCGTCGCCGCGGAGATCGAGCGGCGGGTCGCCGCCGTGCTGCCGCACACGAGGCCGCGCGTCATCGCGGTCCGCGCCGGGCATCGCGTGATCCCGGCGGACGGCCGCACGGCCGCGGGCCGGATCGCGCCGGGCTCGCCGGTCTGGGCGATCGCCACGCACAGCGGCATCACGCTCGCGCCGTGGCTGGCCGAGGTGATCGCGGGCGAGCTGTGCGGCGGCCCGGCCGAGCCGCTGCTGTCCGCGTTCCGCCCGGACCGCTTCCACCACACCGGCACGCACGACGCGCTCGCCGCCCCGCGCGCGCCGGGCGATCAGTAGCCGCTGACCGGCGGGAGGCCGAAGTGCGCGATCACCCGCGTGGCGACCTCGGCCGGCTCCAGGCCGGTGTTGTCGATGCGGAGGTAGTCGGCACGGCCGTCGAAGCGGCCCTCGGAGCGCAGCCGATAGCGCTGGTCCAGGTCGAGCAGCTGCCGCCGGGAGGCATCGAGGTCGCGCCGGGACGGCTTCTCCGCCAGCCGGGTCGCGCCCTCGTTGCGGCGCAGCCGTTCCTCCTGACTGGCCTGAAGTTCCAGGAACAGCACGCGCCCGCCGCGCCGGCGGAACGGCTCCGCCAGCGCCTGCACCGCGCGCTCGTCCTCGGGCAGGTCGAACGCCCACACGTAGGTGAAGATCAGCCCGGGTAGGTCGCTGGCCGCCACCTCCTCGATGACGTCCCGGCGGAACCGGTCGACGAGCCGCCCGAACGGCGGACTTCCGAACGGGAAGAACCGCAGCACCGGCTCGATCGCGAGGTGATTGTGGAACAGCCGCAACCCGGTCCGCGCCGCGATCTCCTCGCCCACGGTCATCTTCCCGACCGCCGGCGCCCCCACGATGATCAGTAACGTCCCCGTCATGCCCAGACGCTAACCCGCCGCCCGGCCGCGGGGCGATCGGGTTCCCGGCGCCGGCGGACGCCGGAGCCGTTGCGCCGCGGCCGTACCGTCGGGCGCATGTCGGCGCGACCGCTGCTCGCCGTGCTTCTCGCACTGATCGCCGTGCCGCTGCTCGGCTGTGTCGGCCCGCTGGCCGGCGCCGGTGAGCCGCCGGAGCCGCGGAGCCGGATCGTCTGCTGCACCGGTTACGACGTCGGCGCGCTGGAGCGGCTGACCGGCACCACCGCGACCGTCGCGGCGCGGGCCGCCCGCCCGCCACCAGCACCGTCGCCTTCCTCACCGTGCTGCCGACGGCCGACACCCCGCTCGTCTGCGGCGGCAGCGCCGCCACCCCGGACCTGCTGGACCTCCGCACGGCGAGGTCGCCGGCTCCGGCACCGCCTGCGACTGAGGCGTCGTCCACCATGGACGGTGGGCGGCCGGTCGCCGTGCGGACTCGGCCGCAGCCCACTGCCCCGGTGACGGGCCGCTAGAACCCGAAGAAGTCCTCGATCGCCGGGCCGGTGTGCAGGTCGCGGGTGGTGCGGCCGATCAGGGCCGGCGAGGGGACCGGGCCGGGGATGGTGTGGCCGCCGCCGTGCACGGTGTAGAGGCGGACCGGCTCGTGGCCGTCCTGGTGGTGGTCGGTGCGGGTGACCTCGGCCGTGAGTGACGTGGTGACCGGTGCGGCCGTGATGCCGTTGCGGGCGGCGAAGTACGCGGCCGTGTCGGGGGCGGAGAGCAGCGCGCCGTGCGCGCGGAACAGGTAGCGGGCCCAGAGGGCGAGCTGGCCGCCGTCGTACGGCACGACCGGGTCGCGGGTACCGTGGATGATCATCACTGGGCGCGGCTCGATCGGCAGGTCGTCGTCCCGGAGCAGGAAGTTGTCCGGCGCGGGCTGGCCGGCCGCGATGACGGCACCGCCGGCGATCAGGTCGGGACGCTCGTGCAGCAGCCGGATCACCATGCCGCCGCCGTTGGAGTAGCCGACGGCGTACACCGGCCGGCCCTCCCCCACCCGGGACGCGACCGCGTCCGCGAACGCCACGTCGTCGATGCCGTGCGTGCGGGCCGGGAAGCGGCTGCCGGCGCGCGCGTCGTTCCAGTTGCCGCGGAACCCGTCGAGGTAGGCGACGGCGGTGCCGCGGACGGTGTCCAGCGCGTTGCCGGTGAACGCGCGGAACCGGGCCGCGTTCAGCCGGGAGCCGTGGAATGCGAGCAGCAGCCGGTCGAAGCCGCCCTCCGGCGTGGCCAGCGTGTAGGTCCGGGTCCGCCCGCCGGCCTCGATGGAGGCGCTGCTCAGCCGTACCGTGTGCGGATCGTCGGTCTTCATGTCGCGGCCCTTCGCCAACGAATTGGATAACTCATCCGCTTCAACGTAGCACGATCCGGATGGAACATCCGGTTATGCTCGTCTCATGAGCACGCCCCCGCTGCGCAAGGACGCCGCCCGCAACTGGCAGTTGATCGTGGACACCGGCCGTCGCTTCGTGAACGAGGGGGTCCCGCTCCAGCTCAACGAGGTCGCGCGCGCTGCGCCGGTCGGCGTGGCCACGGTCTACCGGCACTTCCCCACGCCGGAGGCGCTGCTGGAGACGATCGCGACGCCGAGCCTGGAGGCGCTGATAGCGCACGCCGAGCGCGCGCTGGCCGACGACGATCCGTGGCGCGCGTTCTCCGGCTACCTGGTCGCGGCGCTCGACGCGCAGCTCGACGACCCGTCGATGCAGCCGGCGCTGGCCACCGCCAGGCACGTGCTGCCACGCACGGACGAGTTGCTGGAGCGGCTGAACGCGCTGTCCGGCCGACTGCTCGACCGCGCCCGCGACGCGGGCCTGATCCACCCCGAGGTGACGCAGGCCGACATGATCCCGCTGCTGTGCGGCGTCATCTACGCCGTCCGGGTCCGGGCCGGCGCGGAGGACCGGCGCGCGGTCACCCGCCGATACCTGGAGATCATGCTGACCGGCCTGCGCCGCGGTTGACACTGTCACTATGACAGTGTCAGGATGGCGGGCGTGTGGACGATGGAGGAGCTGCTGGAGCGCGTGCGGGAGGCCCTCGCGGCCGAATATCCCGGCGCGCCCAACGGCCGGGTCCGCGAGCTGCCCGACCGCCGCGCCGTCCGGTGGTACGCGACGACCGGCCTGGTCGACCGTGCCACCGCGATGCGCGGCCGGACCGCGCTCTACGAGCCGCGTCACCTGCTGCAGATCGTCGCGGTCAAACGGCGTCAGGCCGAGGGCCACTCGCTGGCCGCGATCCAGGCCGAGTTGGCCGGCGCCACCGATGCGGAGCTGGCCGCGCTCGCGCGCGTACCCGCCGGCCTGCTGACCACCGACGGCCCACCGGCGGCGGACGACGCACCGGTCCGGCCGCGGTTCTGGGCCACGCCGCCGGCCCCGCCGGCCGATCCCCCACCATCCGGCCGGTTGCGGGAGGTGGGGGGCGTCGCGCTGGGCGGTGGCGCCTTCCTCCTGCTGCCGGTACGCCCGTCGGCGCGCGACCTGGAGGACCTGACCGACGCCGCCCAGCCGCTGATCGACCTGCTCAAGGCCCGTGGCCTGCTATCAGATGGGGGAACCGCATGACCGCCCTGCCCGTCGTCCCGATCGCACCGCCGCAGCCGCAGCCGGACGCCGGTCTGGGGGCGCTCGGCACCCGACTCGGCAACCTGCCGCTCGACCGGCTCGACGTGCGCGCCTCGATCAGCGGCCTGGTCGCCCGCACGGTCGTCACCACCGAGTTCGTCAACGCGTTCGCCGAGCCGCTGGAGGCGACGTACATCTTCCCGCTGCCGGACCGCGCGGCCGTGACGGGCATGACCATGACCGCGGACGATCGCACCATCGAGGCGGACCTGCGTGAGCGCGGCGCGGCCCGGGCCGCCTACGACGCCGCGATCGGCGCCGGGCAGCGCGCCTCGATCGCGGAGGAGGACCGGCCGGACGTGTTCACCATGCGCGTCGGCAACATCCTGCCCGGCGAGCGCGTCACCGTGACACTGTCACTGACCGGCCCGCTGGCGTGGGAGGACGACGCGGCCACGTTCCGCTTCCCGCTGGTCGTGGCGCCGCGCTACATCCCGGGCGCGCCGCTGCCCGGCGAGCAGGCCGGTGACGGACGGGAGCGGGACACCGACGCGGTCCCGGACGCGTCCCGGATCACGCCGCCGGTGCTGCTGCCCGGCTTCCCGAACCCGCTGCGCCTGTCCATCGGCGTCACGATCGACACCGCCGGGCTGCCGCTCGGCGAGGTCCGCTCCAGCCTGCACGCGGTGACCCACCAGGACGGGGAGATCTCGATCCGGCCGGGCGAGCGCGCGGACCGCGACTTCGTGCTGCGGCTGCCGTACGCGGGCTCCGGCTCCGGGGCCGTGTTCGTGCCGGACGCCGACGGCGGTACGTACCAGGTGATCGTGCTGCCGCCCGCGTCGGAGGCGCCGCCGCGGCCGAAGGACGTGGTGCTGCTGCTGGACCGGTCCGGCAGCATGCACGGCTGGAAGATGGTGACCGCGCGCCGAGCCGCCGCCCGGCTCGTCGACTCGCTGACCGCCGCCGACCGGTTCGCGGTCATGACGTTCGACAACCGCGTCGACCGCCCGGCCGCGCTCGGCGACGGCCTGTCCGCCGCGACCGACCGCAACCGCTTCCGCGCGGTCGAGCACCTGGCCGCCGCCGGCGCCCGTGGCGGCACGGAGATCCTTGCGCCGCTGCGCGCCGGGTTGAGGCTGCTGGCCGACGCCGGCACGGAGGACCGCGACCGGGTGCTGGTGCTGATCACGGACGGGCAGGTCGGCAACGAGGACCAGATCCTGGCCGAGGCCGGCGGGCTCGCGTCCGGGGTGCGCGTCCACACGGTCGGCATCGACCGCGCGGTCAACGCCGGGTTCCTCGGCCGGCTGGCCGCGACCGGCGCCGGCCGCTGCGAGCTGGTCGAGAGCGAGGACCGCCTGGACGAGGCGATGGACCGCATCCACCGCCGCATCGCGGCCCCGCTGGTCACCGGCGTGACCGTGTCCGATGTGGAGCTGCGTCGCCCGGCGGCCGTCTTCCCGGGCGTACCGCTGGTCCTGTTCGGACGGTCGGTCGGCGCCGTGCCGGCGGCGCTGACCGTGCGCGGCCGCACCCGCGACGACGCGGAGTTCACGCTGGACGTGCCGGTGCGGCGCGCCGACGAGCCCGCGGTGACCGCCCAGTGGGCCCGCGGCCGGCTGCGCGAGCTGGAGGACCGCTACACGATCGGCGAGGTGGACCTGGAACCCGAGATCGTCGCCACGTCGCTGCGCCACCGGGTGCTGTGCCGCTTCACCGCGTGGCTGGCCGTGGACACCCGCGTGGTCACTGAGGGCGGCCAGGCCCGCCGGGTGACGCAGCCGGTCGAACTGCCGTCCGGCTGGGAGGCGCCCGTCGCGGCGCGGCCGGCCGGGCCCGTGCGGCTGGCCGCCGGCAGCCCTCGGCTCGGCCTCAGCGCCGCCGGCGGCTTCCGCGGCGCCCACGCCGCTTCCTACGACGCGGGCCCGCCCCCGGCACCGTCCGCCACCGGCGGGTTCGGCGCGGTCCCGCCGCCGTCGCCCGCGTTCGCCCCGGCCGTGGCCGCCGCCCCGACCGGCCACGGCGGCGGCGCCTCGCCCGCGGACCTGGTCACGTTCGCCCGCACCGAGGCCGACCGGCTGCGCCGGTCCGCGGACCTGTCCACGATGGAGCGCCGCGACCTGCTCGACGACCTCGGCACCCGCCTGCACGCCGTGCTCACCGGCGTCCCGGAGTCGCGGACCCGCCCGCTGGCCGAGCTGGCCCGCCTGCTGCTGCGCGGCATCGGCGACCTCGACACGCTGTGGTCGGAGTCGCTGCGCCTGCTGGACGCGTTCGCGGCCGGCGACGGCGACACCCCGGAGACGCCGCCGCGCAAGCCGTTCTGGAAGAGGTAGGTCCCCGGCAACGCGAAACGGGCCCGGCCGAGTGGCCGGGCCCGTCACGTCAGGCGGAGATCACTTCAGGTCGAAGCGGTCGTTGTCCATGACCTTGACCCAGGCCTTGACGAAATCCTCGACGAACTTCTCGCGGGCGTCGGCGGAGGCGTAGACCTCGGCCAGCGCGCGCAGCTGGGAGTTGGAGCCGAAGATCAGGTCGACCGCGGTGGCGGTCCACTTGACCTCGTCCGTGGCCAGGTCGCGGATCTCGTACACGTGCTCCTCGGTCTCCGACGCCTGCCACTTCGTCCCGGGGGACAGCAGGTTGGCGAAGAAGTCGTTGGTGAGCACGCCGGGGCGCGAGGTGAGCACACCGTGCCGCGAGCCGCCCACGTTGTTGCCGAGCGCGCGCAGGCCGCCGATCAGGACGGTCATCTCCGGCGCGGTCAGGTCCAGCATGTAGGCGCGGTCCACCAGCAGGATCTCCGGCTGGGTCTTCTCGCCCGGCCGCAGGTACTGACGGAACGCGTCGGCGCGCGGCTCCAGGACCGCGAACGACTCGACGTCGGTCTGCTCCTGGGCGGCGTCCGTGCGGCCCGGGTGGAACGGCACGGTCACCTTGATGTCGGCGTCCTGGGCGGCCTTCTCGATGGCGGCGCCACCGGCCAGCACGATCAGGTCGGCGAGCGAGATCTGCGCGCCGCCGGCCGCGTTGAACTCGGTCTGGATGCCCTCCAGTGTGCTCAGCACGGTGGCGAGCTGCGCGGGCTGGTTGACCTCCCAGTTGCGCTGCGGCTCCAGCCGGATGCGGGCGCCGTTCGCGCCACCGCGCTTGTCGGTGGAGCGGAAGCTGGCGGCCGACGCCCACGCGGTGGAGACGAGCTGGGAGACGGTCAGGCCGGAGTCCAGCACCTTGGCCTTGAGCGTGGCGATGTCGTCGGCGGAGACCAGCGGGCCGGACACGGCCGGGACCGGGTCCTGCCAGAGCTGCGCCTCGGGGACCCACGGGCCGAGGAAGCGGCTGACCGGGCCCATGTCACGGTGCAGCAGCTTGTACCACGCCTTGGCGAACGCGAGCTGGAACTCCTCGGGGTGCTCCAGGAAGCGGCGGGAGATCTTCTCGTACGCCGGGTCCACGCGCAGCGACAGGTCGGTGGTGAGCATGGTCGGCTTGTGCTTCCGGGACGGGTCGTGCGCGTCCGGGATGATCGCCTCGGCGTCCTTGGCGACCCACTGCTTCGCGCCGGCGGGGCTGGTGGTCAGCTCCCACTCGTACCCGAAGAGGATCTCGAAGAACCGGTTGCTCCACTGCGTCGGCTTGTCGGTCCAGGTGACCTCCAGGCCGGACGTGATGGTGTCGCCGCCCTTGCCGGTGCCGTGCGTGTTCAGCCAGCCGAGGCCCTGGGCCTCCAGCGGCGCGGCCTCCGGCTCCGGGCCGACGTGGTTGTCGGCCGGCGCGGCGCCGTGGGTCTTGCCGAACGTGTGGCCACCGGCGATGAGCGCGACGGTCTCCTCGTCGTTCATCGCCATCCGGCCGAACGTCTCGCGGATGAAGTACGCCGCGGCCAGCGGGTCGGCGTTGCCGCGCGGGCCCTCCGGGTTGACGTAGATCAGGCCCATCTCGGTGGCGCCGACGCCCTCGGACATCTCGGCGTCGCCGACGTAGCGCTCGTCGCCGAGCCAGGTGTCCTCGGGACCCCAGAAGATCTCCTCCGGCTCCCACACGTCGACGCGGCCGAAGCCGAAGCCGAACGTCTTGAAGCCCATCGACTCCAGCGCCACGTTGCCGGCGAGGACGAGCAGGTCGGCCCAGGAGACCTTCTGGCCGTACTTGGCCTTGACCGGCCAGAGCAGGCGGCGGGCCTTGTCCAGGTTGGCGTTGTCCGGCCAGCTGTTCAGCGGCGCGAACCGCTGACCGCCGTCGCCGGCGCCGCCACGGCCGTCCTGGATGCGGTACGTACCGGCGGCGTGCCAGCTCATCCGGATCATCAGGCCGCCGTAGTGACCGAAGTCGGCCGGCCACCAGTCCTGCGAGGTGGTGAGCACCTCGGTGATGTCCCGCTTGAGCGCCTCGACGTCGAGCTTGGCGAACTCCTTCGCGTACTCGAAGTCGTCGCCGAGCGGGTTGCCCTTGGAGGAGTGGGCGTGCAGCACGGACAGGTCGAGCTGGTTGGGCCACCAGTCACGGTTGCTGCGCGGGCGCCCACCGGTCTTCGGCGTCGGCGAGTCGATCGCCGGGTTCTCGCTCTCGCTGCCGCTGGCGGTCACCGAGTCGTGCGCGACCGGGCAGCCGGCCGCCTCCTTCTCGTCCACGCCCTGCGCGCTGGAGGGTGCGTTGTCCTGCGTCATCTGATTCCTTCCGAGCTGGCGAATCACGGGGCAATGCGGTCAGCCGCGCAGTCGGGGCAGACGCCCCAAAAGACGACCTCGGCCTCGTCGACCACGTAGCCGTGGTCGTCCGAGGCGGTGAGACAGGGGGCCTGGCCGGCCGCGCACTCGACGTCCACGATCGCGCCGCAGGAGCGGCAGACGAGGTGGTGGTGGTTGTCCGCCACCCGGGTCTCGTATCGGGCGGTCGCGCCGGCCGGCTGGATGCGCCGGACCAGGCCGGCGTCCGTGAGCGCACGCAGCACATCGTAGATCGCCTGGTGGGAGACCATGGGCTGGTCGGCCCGGACCAGGGAGATCACGGTGTCGGTGTCGACGTGCGGGTGGTCGCGCAGCGCGGCGAGCACCGCCATCCGGGGACGGGTCACGCGCAACGAGGCCGCCCGCAGCTGCGCCGCGAAGTCGGACATCACGCGGATGACCTTAGGCCACTAGATTGGAATCATTCAAGTTTCGGCGAGACGCGTCACCGGGAAAAATGCCACGCGGCCCACTCGTCGAAGCGGCGAAGCACCGAAGCGCGCACGTCCGGCGCGGACAGGGTCAGATCGTGCAGTGCGCCCGGAAACCGGACGAGCGTGACGCGCTCCCCCAGCATCGGCCCCCACCGCCGGATCTGGCCAACGTCCAGCACGATGTCGGTGCGGTGGATGTCCTCCGGCGGGTCGGACAGCCAGTTGAACGACCGGTCCGAGGAGCCGACCAGCACCGGCACGCGCAGGCCCAGCCCGCGGCGCACCCGCCGCTGCGCGGCCCGGATCGCGGCCAGCCAGCCGAGCCGGATCGGGTGCCCGCGCGCCGGCTTCATCAGCAGGTCGTACGCCCACTCGCCGCCCAGCGTGGCGTGCGTGGCCACGGCGAACGCGTCGCTGGTCGGGTGCGGCATCACCGCGTGCGGCGCGAGCCGGGCGACCGCGGAGACCACCGCCATCGCCGGGCGGCGCAACGCCCAGGGCAGCGCGAAGTCCAGGAACGGGCTGTTCAGGAACGCGCCGCGGACCGGGCCGTCCGGCCGGTCGGCCGCCCACACCGCGCCGATCAGCCCGCCGGTGGAGTGCCCCCAGACCAGCACCTCGTCCACGCCGTCCGCCCGCATGTGGGCCACGGCCGCGTCCAGCTCCGGGTAGTACTCGGCCAGCGACCGGCAGAAGTTCGCCGACTGGTGCGGCAGCAGGCTCCGCCCGTACCGGCGCGGGTCCAGGCCGTAGACGTGCCAGCCGCGGGCCGCGAGGTGGTCCACGACGTGCGTCTGGAAGAAGTAGTCGGCCAGCCCGCCGAGCATCAGCACGGCGCGGCGGCCGTCGCCGTGGTCCGCCCAGCGGCGCACCAGCGTCGCGACCAGCGCGCCCTGCGCGTCACGCCCGCAGTCGAGGACGAACCGCTCGTACGGCGCGCCGAGCAGGTCCGTGCCGTCGGGTCTGAACACCGGAACCAGGCTACCGGCCCGACGGTACGATCGTCCCGTACCGGCAGGACGCGGCCACCCGGTCCAGGCGCGCGGCGCCCTCGGCCTCGTCCAGGCCGAGGCGCTCACACAGCTCCCGGTGCCCGTCGACCAGCGGGCCGGTCACCTCGCGCGCCTCGTAGTCGGTGCCCTCCAGCTCCACGGACAACTCGTCCCAGACCTGCAGCGCCTCCTCCACCAGCTCCAGCGCGGCCGTGGTCGCCGGGTACTGCAACAGGATCTCGGCCTCGTCGACCAGCCGGAGCCCGGCCTCCCACGCGTCGTCGCCGGACGCGGCGTCGATCGCGGTGCGGAAGTCCTCCAGCCCGTGCGCGGCCGCGTCCACGTCCAGCAGGCCGGCCTCGCCGAGCAGCCGGACCGCGAAGAGCCGGTCGCGCACCGCGGTCTCCACCACCAGCGCGGCGACCTGCCGGCCGGTGAGCCGGCGCAGCGCCTGCAGGTAGCGCGCCTGCTCCGGATCGGCCGGGTCCGGCCCGGGCGGCGTGGCGGAGGCCAGCAGCGGGAAGTGCGCGTCGATCGCGGTCAGCGCCAGCGCGACCGCGTGCGCGCACAGCCGCTGACCGGCCGCGCAGTCGCAGTCGCCGCTGAACGCGCCGTCCACGATGCCGACCCAGGTCTGCACGTCGCCGACCTCGGCCAGCACGCCGCCGCCGGAGGACTCCAGGTCGCCGACCGCGCCGTCGGACATGAGCCGGTCGGCCGCGCCGGCGACCTCGGTGGGCACGGAGTCCCGGAAGGCTTGGATGTCGATGCGTACCGCCACGGGCGATCACCCTACCGGCGCGCCCGGGCCGCCGATACGGGTGATCGGCGACCAAGCGACCGGACGGCACGGTTGGACACGGTCACCCCGGCGGGCGGAGCAGTTCCAGCTCGATCTCGTCGAGCACGTCGAGCGCGTGCCGCAGCGGGTCGCGCATGCGCATCACCTCCTCCTGGCCCAGCGTGATCGTGTCCGCGGTGTCCAGGAACAGGCCGGCCGCGTGGTCGACCGCGGCGAGCCGGTCGTCCAGCGGGACGGCCGGCCCGCACAGCGTGCGCAGGGCCGTGACGTGGTCGTCGATGCGCAGCGTCAGGCGGTCGCGGAGGATCGGCTTCGCCGAGGACAGCCAGTGCCACCACCCGATCGTGAACGTGAGCGTGGCCGCGTACTCCCGCAGGACACGGCGTTCGGGCGCCAGCGCGGCCGCGTGCGCGGTCCACCAGGCGGCCAGCGGATGCGTCATGCTCAACCCAGCTTCGAGATCGGGCGGAGGTCGAGCTCGATCTGACCGCCCGGATCGGCCATCGGCACCGGCCGTCCGATGTGGAATCCCTGCGCGAAGTCCACATCGTAGCGTCGCAGCAGCGCGGCGGTCTCGTCGTCCGGCACGCTCTCCGCGGCGACCCGGATGCCGAGGTCGTGGCAGATCAGCGTGAGCCGCTCGACCAGCGCCTGGTCCGCGGGCGTACGCGCCAGCCCGGTGATGAACCGCCCATCGATCTTCACCAGGTCGACCGGCAGCGTCCGCAGGTGCAGCAGCGACGCGTGCCCGGTGCCGAAGTCGTCCAGCGCCAGCTGCGCGCCGAGCTGCCGGATGCCGGTGGCGAACGCCAGCGCCTCGTTCCGGTTCTCGATCGCGGCGGTCTCGGTGATCTCGAACGTCAGCCGCCCGGCCCGCACCCGGTGCCGGGTCAGCGCGCGCGTCACGTGGTCGAGCAGCCCGGGGTCGGCCAGCGACCGGCCGGACACGTTGATCTGGCAGTGCGAGTCCAGCGCGCCCTGGCCGATCAGCTTGATCGCGTGGTCGATCACCCACCGGTCGACCGGCAGGATCTCGCCGATGCGCTCCGCGGTGTCCAGGAACGCCCACGGCGGCACCGGCTCGCCGGACTCACCGCGCACCCGCAGCAGGATCTCGTGCCGGGTGACCCGGTTCAGGTCCAGGTCCAGGATCGGCTGCGCGAACAGCGCGAACCGCTCGTTGGCCACCGCGCGCTGCACCGCGCTCCGGCTGCGCCGCAACCGGATGTCGCCGCGCGCCGGGCCGGGCGCGATCCGGGCCAGGTGGCCGCCGCGCCGGGCCTCGCGCGCCGCGTGCTCCGCGTCCAGCAGCAGCTCGAACCCGCTTGCCTCGGCGCCGCGGGCGAACCGGACCGCGCCGGCCCACGCGTTGACCCGCACGGCCGCGCCGCGCAGCGAGAACAGGTGGCTGCGCACCCGCTCGACCGCGGTGACCGCGACCCGCTCCGCCTCCGCGGCCGTGGTGGTGCCGCGCAGCAGCACGCCGAACAGGCCGGGCGCGGCCAGCCCGTGCATGGCCCGGACCGGGTTCACCGCGGTCAGCAGCCGCCCCACCTGGGCGGCCAGGTCGTCGCGATCGCCGTCGCGCAGCGTGACCGGCGCCGGCTCCGCCGACACCACGAAGACCACCCCGTCGGCGGTACGCCGGGCGCGGTCCACCTCGTCGATCAGGTACTCCCGCGCGGGCAGCCCGGTGGCGGCCTCACGCGCGCCCAGGTCGGCGCAGAGCATCTCCTCGCGCACGGCCTGCCGGGCGCGCTCCCGCCGGGCCAGCTCCGGGCCGGTGACGTCCTCGCAGGTGGCGACGATGCCGTCGGCCAGGATCTCGATGAGCGCGTGCACGTAGCGGACCGTGCCGTCCGGCCGCCGCGCGCGGAACGTCACCTCGGCCGGCCGCGTCTCCGTCCACGCGTCCTGCACCGCGGCGGTGATGGTGACCAGGTCCTCCGGGTGCGCGCACGCCATCAGCGCGGTCAGGGTGAGCGGGTCCGCGGTGGCCGCGGGCCGGCCCAGGATCTCGGTCATCGCCGCCGACCAGGTCAGCGCGCCGGTGCCCCGGTCCCAGGCGACGACACCGAGTCCGGCCAGGCACGCCGCGCGGGTGATCCGGGCCAGTTCGTCCTCGGGCGCGGTCAGCGGGTCGGTCAGTTCCGCCTCGTCCGGCGGCGGCGCCGCGGCCTGGCGCCGGTGGTCGAGCAGCACCTGCCGGGCCACCCGGCGGAAGCGCATCTGCTCCAGCGGGCTGGGCCGGTGGCCGGACGCGAGCCGCAGCACGTCATCGAGTCGCATCCGGATCACCGCCCAGCGTCTCCTCGGCCAGTTCCTGGAGCCGGCGGCGGGCCGCGTGCTTGTAGAAGCGCACGCTGGTGTCGGCGAGCCCGAGGATGCGGCCGATCTCCGGGTTGGAGAAGCCCTGCTCGGACAGCGCGAACACCTGGGCCTGGCGCGGTGGCAGCCGGTCCAGCCAGTACCGGCGCAGTTGCTCGGCCTCCCAGGAGTCGGCCGCGGTGACCATCCCGCCGGGCAGTTCCTCGGGCAGCACGGTCTCCCGGCCGGCCTTGCTCTTCTCCCGGCGCAGCACGTGGTGCGCCGTCTTGATCACCCAGCCGAGCGGCGCCTCGAACCCGCGGATCTCCACCCACCGGCGCCGCGCGATCAGGTACGCCTCGTGCAGCGCCTCACGGACCAGGTCGGAGTGGTCGCCGCCGAGCCGCAGCACGCTCTCGGCCCGCGCGTACGTCTCCTCGATCAACGCGTTGCACTCCGCGTCGTACTGGTCGTCGAGGCGTTCGCCCTCGTCCCATCGGGCGGCGTGATTCGACTGGCTCACGCCGCCCGCTCCCCCAGCTCGATCATGATTTCCCCCCACGGAAAGTCGTCCCCGTTCGCATATAACTCTCTGTGGGGGCCGGAATGTAGATGCCGCTCGGCCGGATTTCTTTTGCAAGATCTGCGATCACGCCATTGAACTGCGCTTTCTCCGGTAAATTGCCACAATTACGCAATGCGCATGCATACTTGCCCTGCGTGCTTTCATGCACGGTAAGTAACTTAAAGTTGTCACGCCAGCACATTGCGTGGGCATTGCATCCCATCGATAGCGTCGATGCCATGGACACACTGGACCTGACCGACGCCCCGCCCGCCGAGCCGGACCCGGAACAGCCCACGCCCACCGATCCACCCGCACCGGCCGACCCGCCGAAGCCGACCGACCCGGACTGGCCGGAGGAGACGCCGCCGCCGCGCACCGACCCGGACTGGCCGCCGCCGCTGTCCGAGCCGGAGCGGTGACCGGCCCACCGCGTCCTGAATCGCGCCGCCGACCAGGAAGATCGTCGCTTTCCGGGCGTTCATGATCCCTGCCGAGTCGTCCGTGTCACCACCGGTGGCACGGACGACGGGATGGACTCGGACGACTGAGCCGATCATCGAGGCGGACGCGGTGGGCTTCGCGGCCCGGGCCGGTGTTCCGGCGCTCACCGGCGTCTCGCCGGCCGTCCACGGCGGACGGAGCGTGGCGCTGGCCGGCGAGTCCGGCACCGGCGAGACCACACTGCCGCGGCTGCTGCTCGGCCAGGCGCGGCCGACGACCGGCGAGATCCGCTTCGACGGCGCGCCGCTGCACCGCGGCCGGCTGCGCGACTACCGGCGCGCTCGACCCCACCAACCGCGTGAAGATCATCGACCCTGGGCCGTGAGATCCCACCGCCGGGCCGTGACATCGCGCCAACGGGCCGTGAGACATCGAGCCGCCGGGCCGCCATGCCGTGAGATCGCCTGGTGCGCCGCGCTCGCGGCCGGAGGTGGTGGCGCGGTGCGGGCGGCGGCGGGTGCGGGAGTCGCGTGGTTCTCGGTGACCGGCGGCGGCACCGGCTCCGATGCGGTGGCGGAGCGGCGGCGGAGACGCCGCGAGGTTGGCCCGCGGGAGCGTGCGGGCCGCGACCACGCCGGAAGCGGGAAAATGGGTCCCCGGTGTCGTCTCCGGGCCGGGCCGGGCCGGCCAGGCGGGCCGAGCCCAGCCGGAAGCGGGGACGCTTCGGCACGAGGGCGCCGCGTGGTCCGGCCCGCGGGCGGGGCCGGACCACGGGCGGGTCTCAGACCTGCCGGACGGCGACGACGCCGGGGAGGCCGGAGACCTCGTCGACCAGGAGGTCGAACATGCCGGGGGTGGTATAGCTGACGTCGAACCACAGGCTGCTCTCCGGCTCGCAGCCGACGGTGAGCACGGAGTCGCCGGCGGCGCGCTGGTTGCCGAGCCAGGCGGCGGCGCCGCCGGTACGGCCGATGGCGGCTTGGAGCAGGTTGCGCTCGTCCTGTGTGGAGGCCGGGTCGACGTAGACGCGGGCGTCGGTGCTGGCGCGGGCCTCGGCGGCGGTGAGCGGCTTCGGTGTGCCGTCCGGGGCGCAGGAGCCGGGGCCGCCGGTGAACGCCATGACCGCGCCGGCGGCCAGGAGCACGACGCCGCCGGCCAGCGTGAGGCGGGCCCACCAGCGTCGCTGCACGCTCGCGGCGGCGCGGCGCCACCAGCGGTGGCGGGCGATCCGGCCGCGCAGTCGGGCCAGCGGGAACGGCGGCACGCAGGCGGCCAGCAGCACCGCGGTGACGGCCAGGAAGATCAGCAGGAACGTCGGCAGCGCGGTGAAGTCGTAGAACAGTGGACGCCAGAACGGGTAGATCGGGGGTGTGCCCGGCTCGGGGCGCCACCACAGCCGCACCGCCTCGGTCATCAGCAGCAGCACGCCGAGCAGCGGGAAGACGGCGATCAGGCCGGCGATGGCGATGAGGCCGGCGGCGCGCTCGGCGCGGCGGCTGACCCAGCCGAAGACGCCGAATGCGACCAGCGCGCCGAACGGGGCGCCGGCGGGTGCGGCCCACCACATCCAGTCCGGCGTGGCGCGGCTGAGCGAGTAGGCCGCGCTGCCGTCCGAGTCGTACCAGGGCACGCCCGGGAAGTACCAGATCTCGAACTGGAGCACCAGGCCGTCGCGCTCGGCCCAGAACTGGCGGGCGCCGGTCTCGGTGGTGTCGATCGCGTGCACGGTCCAGCCGGTGGCCGCCAGGCGCGCGTGGACGCCGGTCGCGTACTCGGCGACCCGGCGGGTGGCGTCGGTGTGCTCGTCGATGGTGTAGCGCTGGTAGCCGTGCACGATGCCGGCCTCGGCGTCCGGCTCGGTGGTGAAGTCCGGCACGTCGCCGCCGCCGTAGACGCGGATGCCGGGGAAGACCGTGTCGCCGATCTCGGCGGCGGCCACACCGCTCGGCAGCGGCGGCACGAACGTCCACGCCAGCTGCGTGGCCAGCACCGCGCCGGTGAACGCACCGAGCAGCATGACCACCAGCGCGACCGGTACGACCAGCGGGTTGCCGGCCCACCCGAGCCGGGCGCGCGTGCCGTGCCACAGGATGTCGGCGGCCTCGCGCGGGCGCGGCTGGCGGGCGCCCAGTTCCTCCTCCGCCTCGGCGAGCGTGTCCAGCAGCTCGTCGCGGCGCCGGCCGGGCGGGAAGGCGATCGCGGCGAGCCGGTGGCGCAGGGGTGTCACCAGGCGATCCGGTGCGCATGCCCGAGGCGGCGGCGGGCCGCGAGCTGCGCGGCCGAGGCCTCGGCGGCGCGGCGCAGCCGCTCGCTCTCCGTCTCCAGCGCGGCCTCGCCGTCGCCGGTGAGCCGGTAGTAGCGCCGGCTGCGCCCGCCGACCACCTCTTCCCGGTCGACGGCGATCAGGCCGTCGGCGGCGAGCCGGTCCAGCGCGCCGTAGAGCGTGCCGGCCAGCAGCCGCACCCGGCCGTCGGAGAGGCGCTGGACCTCGCGGATGACGCCGTATCCGTGCCGGGGCGCGTCGGCGAGTGCGGAGAGGATCCAGAGCGTGGCTTCGTGCATGCCGCCAATATAAAGAGGCTCTGACTATAAGAGCAACTGTATATTCAGAGCTTCTGACTATGGCCGGACCGGCGCGCTGCCGCGGCCCTCGGCGCGCCCGCTCAGCTCCGCGTCGAGCGTCTCCTGGGCGACGCGCATGACCTCGGCGTAGCGCGGCTGCGCCAGCCGGCGCCACATCTCCTCCTCCGGCACCTCCGCCACCCGGGCCACCACCCACCAGATGTTGCCGAACGGGTCGCGGATCCGGCCGCCGCGCTGCCCGAACGCGTCGTCCGCGAGCGGCGTGACCACCCGGGCGCCGGCGTCGACGGCCCGGGCCACCGCCGCGTCCGCGTCCGGTACGAACACGCGCAGCAGGCTCGGCATGCGCGGCCACTCGGGACGGCGGTCGAAGGCGAGCACGACCGTGTCACCGACCCGGACCTCGCCGTGCCCGATCAGGCCGTCCTCGGTGCGTACCCGGGCCAGCTCCGCGCCGTCGAAGGCGGCCACGACGAAATCGATGAGGGCGCCGGTGTCGTCCGTGACGACCCAGGGCGCGACCGTGGTGTACATGGCGCCGACGCTAGCCTCGTCAGCGGTCAGCGCCTGTCCGCCGCGCGATCGGGCAAGATGGACCGATGAGCATGACCACGATCATCAGCGTCGCGCTGGCGCTCCTGACGGTGCTGGTCGCGTTCGGCGCGGTGCTGGCCGGCCGGCCCGCCGCCCGGTGGCTGCGCGACGCCGAGCGCGGGCGGACCGCGCTGGCCTGGCTGGGCACCCGGTTCTCGCCGAGCCTGCTGGTGACCGCGGCCGGCGCGCTGCTGGTGGCGACCCTGATGAACGTCTTCCTGGAGATCCTGGACGCGGTCATCGAGCGCGACGACCTGAGCACCATCGACCGGCCGGTGATCGCCTGGGTGGCCGAGCAGCGCGAGGCCTGGCGCGACACGCTGGTCATCGGGCTGACCGACATCGGCGGCTGGGTGCTGCTCACGCTGCTGCTGGTCGCGGCCGCGGTCACGGTGTCGGTGCGGCTGCGCTCCTGGCGTCCCGTGCTGATCGCGGCGCTGGCCGGCGGCGGTGGCGGGTTGCTGGTCGCCGCGATCAAGGCGCTGATCGCCCGGGACCGGCCGGACCCGCTGCTGCGCGCGATCGTGGAGCACGGCTTCTCGTTCCCGTCCGGGCACGCGACCACCTCGGTCGTGGTGCTCGGCACGGTCGCCTGGCTGGTGTCGTCCACCGTCGCGTCGCACACCGTCCGGGCCACCGCGTGGGTGGCCGCCGGGCTGCTCGCGGCCGGCATCGGGCTGTCCCGGATCTACCTGGGCGTGCACTACCCGACGGACGTGCTGGCCGGCTGGATTCTCGGCGCGGCCTGGCTGACCACGGTCGCGCTGGCGGACCGGCTGCACGCGCTCCGGCCGCGCCGGCACGGCCCGGCGCCGCTGGCCCGCCGCCCGCGCACGGTCCTGGTGGTCGCCTCGGTGCTGGCCTTCGCCGCCATCCTCGCCTCGGTCTGGATCATGGTGGCCGTGGAGGACTGACCGCGTCCGTGCAATTCCCTCTCGCGCCACATGGTGTCCGTCTCGTGCTCAGCTCGCGCCGATACCGTGATCGTCATGTGGCGTCGTCTGTTCTCGCGGCACCGTGACGGACACCGGCCGCTCGCCGCCCAGGCCGACGCCACGGCCGCCCGCGGCGACCGGCTCGGCCGGGAGGGCCGCTGGCAGGCCGCGTCCGCCGTCACCGCCGAGGCCGTCGACATGTACCGGCGGCTCGCCGCCACCGACGACGAGGCGCGCGGCAAACTCGCCGGCACGCTGGTCAGCCTCGGTGAGTGGCTGGCCCGGGAGAGCCGCTTCCCGGAGGCCGCCGACGCGGACGCCGAGGCCGTCGCCATCCTCCGCGAGCTGGCCCCCCGCTCCGCGCAGGCCCGGCGCGGGCTGGCCGCCGCGGTCAACAACGCCGGCGTCCACCTCGGCCAGGCCAACCGCTGGCCGGCCGCGGTCGAGCTGGGCCGGGAGACCGTGACGCTGATGCGTGGGCTGGACGAGGAGCAGCCGGGCGCGTTCACGGCCGAGGTGGCGCTGGCGTACCTGAACCTCGGCACCCGCCTCGACGCGCTCGGCCTCGACCAGGAGAGCCTGGAGGCCAAGCGCGAGGCGGTCGCGCGCCTCACCCGCCTGGTCCAGGACGACCCGGCGCTGCTGCCGGAGCTGGCCCGCGCGTGCACCACGCTGGGCCCGACCGCCGCGCGCCTGCACCTGCTGGACGAGGCCGTCGCCGCGGCCCGGGAGGCGATCCGCCACTACCGCGCGCTGGCCGCGGAGGAGCCGCGCGCGCACGCGGACGGGCTCGCCGGGAACCTGGCCAACCTGGCCATGTTCCTGCGCGACGCCGGGCGCCGCGCCGAGGCGTACGCCGCGGTCGACGAGTCCATCACGGTCTACCGCAGCCACCCCGGCATGACGTCGTCGGACGCGGCCCGGCTGCAGCACCTGCTCCGGCTCCGCGCGGAGCTCGCCGACTTCTGATCCCACCGGTACGGCCGGGGCCGATACGGAAAGTGACGGCCACCGGAGGAGGATCGACGCGTACCCCACCGGATTGCTGTGGTCTTGTAAGGTCTCCCGGGCCGGGACATCGATGAGACCCGGCTACCATTCAGTCACTCTCGGTGATGGAGGACATGTGGGTAGACGCTGGCTGCCGGCCGTCGGGGCACTGATGATGGCCGTCGCGGGATGCTCGCTTCCGTCGGGCGAGGAGACGGATACGCCCGTGCTGGAGGCGCCGGGCACGGTGCTGACCACGGTGCAGGCCACCCGGCAGGACGTGAACAACGCGATCAGCCTGACCGGCAAGGTGACGATCGACCCGGTGTTCGGCATCGCGGCACCGATCGACGGCGAGATCCGCTACCTGGATCGGCAACCGGCGACCGAACCGGCCACCGCGGACCTGTGGGTGGCGAGCGTCTGGAAGGGCGGCGAACCGCACGAGGTCAACATCCCGGCCGGATCCATCCTGGCCGGACGCCTGCTCGCGGACGGCGCCACGGTCACCGCCGGCATGCCGGTCGTCTCCGCCACCCGCGCCGGCTACGGCATCGTGGCGGAGATCGCCAGCGAGCACGCCTACCGGGTCGCGGACACCGTCGACACGGTCAAGGCGCAGATCAAGAACGGTCCCGGCCCGTTCGACTGCAAGCCGCTCGGCGCGATCGCGGCACTGCCGGCCGGCACGATCCCGGCCGCGCCCGACCCCGAACCGGATCCCGAGACCACCGGCGCCCCGGCGCCCGAGGCCGGGCCGCAGCAGCAGGCCGGCGGGTCCGAGGCCACCGGGCTGCGGCTGGTCTGCACCGCACCGGCCGACGTCAAGCTGATCAACGGCGTGGAGGTGACGCTGGAACTGGTCACCGGAAAGGCGACGAACGTGCTGGTCCTGCCGGTCGAGGCGGTCGCGGGCACCCAGGGCAAGGGCAAGGTCGACATCGTCGACGGCGAGCAGCAGCGGCGTACCGTCGACGTGGTCCTGGGCCTGACCGACGGCAAGGTCGTGGAGATCAAGTCCGGGCTCAAGGGCGACGAGAAGATCGCCATCCCGGGGCCGAACCTGCCGGAGGCCCAGCAGACGGCCGGACCGGAGGTAGCGATCCCGGGAACGCCGCAGTGACCGCGCTGATCGAGCTGGCCGGCGTCACCAAGACGCTCAAGGGCCAGCAGCGGCGCACCATCCTGCACGGCGTCGACCTGCGCGTGGACGCCGGCGAGAGCATGGCGATCGTGGGCCGGTCCGGGTCCGGCAAGAGCACGCTGCTGAGCATTCTCGGGCTGTTCGACCGGCCGGACGGGGGCAGCTACCTGCTCGACGGCCGCGAGATCAACCGGCTGCCGGAGCGCCGCGCCGCGAAGCTGCGCAGCTCCCACTTCGGCTTCGTCTTCCAGCGCTTCTTCCTGCTCAAGCACCTCACCGCCGCGCAGAACGTGGCGATGGCGCTGGTCAACGGCCAGGGCTGGCTCCCCCGCCGGGAACGCCGCCGCCGCGTGCTCGCCGCGCTCGACCAGGTCGGCATCGCCCACCTGGCCAAGAACCGGCCGGCCAAGATGTCCGGCGGCGAGCAGCAGCGCGTCGCGATCGCCCGCGCACTGGTCCGCGAGCCGCGCATCCTGCTGGCCGACGAGCCGACCGGCGCGCTGGACACCGAGACCGGCACCGCGGTCATCGAGACGCTGCTCGGCGCCACGCTGCGCGGCTGCGCGCTGGTGCTGGTCACCCACGACCGCGACCACGCCGCCCGGATGGGCCGCATCTGCGACCTCACCGACGGCGTGCTGACCGAGCGGGTCCGCGCATGAGGCGGCTCTCCGGGCGCAACCGGTCCGCGCTGATCATCGGCATGCAGGGCATCCGCGCCCGCAAGCTGCGCACGCTGCTGTCCATGGTCAGCCTGTTCCTCGGCATCCTCGCCGTGGTCGCGGTCCAGGCCGGCGCCAGCATCGCGGAGCGCGCGCTGCTCGCCGACATGGAGCTGACCGCCGGCCTGGACGGCACCCGGGTCGCCGACATCTACGGCGGACCGCCCGGCACGGTCGGCGTGGTGACCGACACGGTCGACGGGCGGACGGACGCGGTCGCGCTGATCCAGGTGTCGGCCGTGATCGGCGAGTCCGGCGTCAGCCCGATCCAGCCCGGGCCCAGCGGCGGCTACGAGGACGCGGTCACCGAGGGCCCCACCGACTTCTGCCACCAGCCGTCCCCGGCGGGCGCGTGCCCGCCGATCGGCCGCGCACTGTCGGTGAACCTCAACGCGCTCACCGGCGACGTGCGCGCGTTCCGGCCGTACCGGCACCTGAGCGGCGAGTGGCTGTCGTTCGGCACGGTCCCGGCGATGTCGCCGCGGATCGTGCTCAACAAGGAGGCCGCGGCCGCGTTCGCGCTGTACCCGGTGCCGGCCGCGCTGCGCATCGAGGGCGGCACCGGCGACGGCGTGACGCCGCAGTTCGTGGGCGTGGTCGACGACGGCTCCGGCTGGCCCCAGGCGTACGTGCGGATGGACGAACTCTCCGCGTGGACCGCCACGGACAGCGCCGGCATCCAGGTGCTGCTGGCCGGCCAGACCCCGGTCGAGCAGGTGCTGGGCACCAAGCTGCGGGCCAAGGGCATGGAGCTCGGCGTGTACGAGGTGCAGTCGCGCGAGGACTTCAAGCAGCAGATCGACCTGATGCGGCTGCTGTTCCTCGGCCTCTCCGCGTTCGTGCTGCTGATCGGCGTCGCGGGCGTGCTGAACGTCGGCCTGGCCACGGTCGGTGAACGCGTGGAGGAGTTCGCGCTGCGCCGCGCGGTGGGCACGCCACGATCACTGCTGGCCGGCATCGTGCTCGCCGAGACGCTGCTGACCGGGCTGCTCACGGCCGCGGCCGCGATCGGTTTCGCGGCCGGCGCGCTGAAGGTGGCGACGACCGTGCTGGGTTCGTCCGACCCGTTCCTGGCCGGCCTGCAGTTCCCGTGGGAGGCGGCGGTGGCGGGCATCATCGCGGGCCTGGTGGCGGGCGTGCTCGGCGGATTCGTGCCGGCCCTGCGGGCGGCCCGCATCCCGATCGCCACGGTCATGCGTGCGTAGCCCTCGTCCCTTTGAAGGCGGCCCTCGTCGTTCCGGCGACGAGGGCCGCCGCGTTTTCCGGCTTCTCCGGTCAGGGGCGCGGTAGCACGCCCAGCAGGGTCGCGGTCAGCGCCTGCGTCAGGTAGTCCTTCGGGTCCAGGTGCAGGCGGGCCAGGTCGGGCTCGGCCTGGTAGGCCGCCCGCAGGCTGGGCGGGGGCGTGCTGTACGCCGGCAGCGCGCCGGCCGTGAGCATGGTCTGCAGGCTGAACAGCGTCGCGTTCTCGCCCAGCTCCGGCAGGTGCTCGCGGATCAGCGCGGTCATGGTCGCCAGGCGGTCCAGGGAGGCGCGCTTGTAGCGGGCGACGACCTCGACGGAGACGTTGTGCTCCAGCACGCCGCTCTGCGCGCCGAAGAGGTCGCACATCACCATGCGGCCGGAGAGCGAGCGGCTGAGGATCTCGGCCAGCACCGCGGCCCGCTCGGCCATCGGCCGGTTCCCGTCGATGCCCGCGGCCAACTCCCCCGCCAGCTCCGCCAGCCACTCCCCCAGCAGGTGGTCCAGCAGTTCCAGCAGCACCGCCTCGCGGGACTCGAAGTAGCGCAACACGTTCGGCTTCGCCAGGCCCACCCGGCGGCTGAGCTCGTTCAGCGTCACCGCCGCGACCGGCATCTCGTCGAGCATCGTCGACGCCATGTCGAGGATCGCCTTCCGGCGGATCTCCCGCTGTTCTTCGGTTCGCGCCCGCTGGAACGTCACGATCGCCATCCTAAGTTACGTACCCCCGGTACGTTGACATCGTACCGGGGGTATCTTATCGTCGTAGCAGCAAGATACCTTCGGTACTTTACAGGGCGAGGAGTCGACATGAGCGAGCAGTGGACGACGGCGAACATCCCGGACCAGCGCGGGCGGACGGCCGTGGTGACCGGAGCCAACACCGGACTGGGGTACGAGACCGCCAAGGCGCTCGCCGCACGCGGCGCGTCCGTGATCCTCGCCGTGCGCGACGTGGAGAAGGGCGAGCGGGCCGCGGCCGGCCTGTCCGGCGACGTGACCGTGCAGGCGCTGGATCTGACCTCGCTCGACTCCGTCCGCACCGCGGCGGCGGCGCTGCGGTCGCGGCTCGACCGGATCGACCTGCTGATCAACAACGCCGGCGTGATGTACACCCCGAAGCGGACCACCCGCGAAGGCTTCGAGCTGCAGTTCGGCACCAACCACCTCGGCCACTTCGCGCTCACCGGGCTGCTGCTCGACCTGATGCTGCCCGTGCCGGGCTCGCGGGTGGTCACGGTCAGCAGCACCGGCCACCGCATCCGGGCCGCGATCCACTTCGACGATCTGCACTGGGAGCGGTCGTACAGCCGGGCCGCCGCCTACGGTCAGTCCAAGCTGGCCAACCTGATGTTCACCTACGAGTTGCAGCGCCGGCTCGCCCCACACGGCACCACCGTCGCGATGGCCGCGCACCCCGGCCTGTCCAGCACCGAACTCGCCCGCCACAGCCCCGCGGCCCTCCGCCTGCCGCTCACCTGGCTCGGGCCGGTGATCACCCAGACCCCCGCGATGGGCGCGCTGCCGACCCTGCGCGCCGCCACCGACCCCGCCGCCCTCGGCGGCCAGTACTACGGCCCGGGCGGACGCGGCGAGATCACGGGCCACCCCCGGCTGGTCACCTCGAGCCCGCAGTCGTACGAGGTGGCCATCCAGCAGCGGCTGTGGGCCGTCTCCGAAGACCTCACCGGCGTGACGTTCCCCCGCGTCGAGCCGAAGCGGCTTTCCGGACTGGCGCTCGCCGGGTAACGCGCGCGGCACGCCGAATGCAGCTCCCACCCGCGCATCACCGCCGATCTCGGCCCAGCCGCCGAGGTCGGCGCGCGGTCACCCCGCCTACAGAATCCTAGGAGGCTGGATTGATTTCTGTGGGCCTCGTCTCGTGCGGCGCGATTTTATTGATGCGTCAACCATCTGTAGGCACGATCGTGGAAGTCGTCGTTTGTCGCGGCGACAGAACAACCGCCTTCAGAGGAATCATGGACATGATCAAGATCGGCATCATCCTCGGCAGTACCCGGCCCGGACGTAACGGCGAGGCCGTCGCGAAGTGGGTGTTCGAGCTGGCGCAGAAGCACGGCGGCGCCGAGTTCGAGCTCGTCGACCTGCTCGACTACGACCTGCCGCACCTCGACGAGCCGATCCCGGCGTCGGCCGGCCGGTACCAGCAGGAGCACACCCGCCGGTGGGCCGCCAAGGTCGCCGAGTTCGACGGCTACGTGTTCGTCACGCCGGAGTACAACCACTCGCCGTCCGGCGCACTGAAGAACGCGATCGACTTCGTCTACAACGAGTGGAACAACAAGGCGGCCGGGTTCGTCTCCTACGGCTCCGCCGGCGGCACGCGCGCGGTCGAGCACCTGCGCCTGATCATGGGTGAGCTGCAGGTCGCGGACGTGCGGGCGCAGGTCGCGCTCTCGCTGTCCACGGACTTCCAGAACTGGACCGTCTTCACGCCGGGCGCGCACCACGAGGCGACCGTGAACACCATGCTCGACCAGCTCATCGCCTGGTCCACCGCGCTGGCCCCGGTCCGCGCGGCCTGACCACCGCCCCCGCGGCCGGTCCGGGCCGCGTGTCTCGCTGCCGGCTCCGGTCCCGCAAGCGGTGGACGATGGTCCGAGCGTTCCGCCCCGCCGTGAGTGGCTATCCCACTTACGGCGGGACGGTGGCGCCGATCTGCCGCACAAGCGGGCGTCACGTGTGTGACCACGGTCGCGTCCACCGGCACGAAGACCTGCGCGCCCAGATCTTCGGCTATCCGGACGCGCCGCTGTTCTCTCACTGCTCGCGGTAGCGGGACGCCAGCGCGGGGCTCTGCCCGTCGAAGGCGGCCAGGTCTGCGGCGAAGACGGCGTCGAGCAGACCGGTATCCGCCACGCCCGGCGCGACCACGACCTCGCCCAAATCCAGCCCGCGCAGGCCAGCGGTGACCACGTCGTCGGCGCTCATCCGCGGCACTGCGCTGAGGTCCATGCCCTGGCGCGTGGGTGTACGCCGCGTGAACCGCCGACGTTCATCGCCCGCGACCGCTCGATGAAGGTGGACGCGGGCCCCTCGAACCAGGACATCGCGATGGTCGCGTCGGCGGTGCAGCAGTCGGCCATCTCGTCGAACAGCCCGCGGTCGCGGCTCTGGCGCTCCCGGAGGACGAGGGCGGTCACCGCGCCCACCGGCGAGTTCACGAGGCCGCCCGCGGCCCGGCGGCGGTCCGGGGAAGGCTGCCGACCAGCGCCGGCAGTCCGCGAGCGCCCTCGTGGGCCCGCGCCACCACCGCGCCGGCGTCCAGCCCGGCCTCGTCCATGGCCGCCGCGAACAGGTCGACGTCCAGATCCTCGACCGCGGACAGGTGCTGCACGGTGTCCGGGTTGACCATCTCGCCCAGTAGGGTCAGGGCGCGGCTGGTTCCGCTGCCCAGCCGCAGCGCCTCGACCAGGCGATCCGGGTCGGCGCCGGCGGCCGAGGCCAGCTTGACCACCTCGCCGATCGTGGCCTGGTTGAGGATGAGCAGGACGTTGTTGAACAACTTGGCGGTCTGCCCGGCGCCCACCGGTCCCATCGGCACGACGTTGGTGGCGAAGGCGGCGAGGACCGGGCGGCACCGCTTCAGCGCCTCGTCCGGCCCGCCGGCAAACACCGTCAAGGTTCGGGCCTCGGCGCCCGGGCGCCCGCCGCTGACCGGGGCGTCGACGTAGACCGCACCCGCGGCTGCGCACACCTCGGCCAGGTGCCGGCTGCTCTGCGGCGTCCCGGTTCCGTGGTTGACTACAATCGTTCCGGGCCGCGCCCCGGCCAGCAGGCCGTCGGAACCGTCGGTGCCGTTGGTGAGCAGCCGCAGCAGGTCCTCGTCGGTGCTGACGCACACGGCGACGATGTCGCAGGCGGCGGCGAGCTCGGCGGGGCTGCGGTGCACGGTCGCCGGGGTGTCGCGCAGCGCCTCGGTTGACGCCGCCCGCCGAGCCCACACGTGCAGGGCGAACCCGGCCTCGGCGATCGCAACCGCCATGGGCAGTCCCTGATCGCCCAGCCCGATGAAGCCGACGGCGGTGCCGGCCGGCGATGCGGTGGAAGCCATGCGTTTCTCCTGTCGTGAACCTCGTGCGACCAGAGTCGCTCGTCGGTGCCGGAGCAGGCAGTGCCGCGCCTTTCCTGGTCTTGCGAGTCCCAGGCACCGGTGGCAGGCACGTGCCCACCCGGTCCTGGCGGGACGCGGCCAACACCGAAGACGTGCCCTTAAGACCTGCTCGCGCAGCGCTTAAGGGCATGTCACGGGCGGCTGCGCCCCGGCGATGCGGGATTGCCGCGCGGCTCGACCACGCCGCGCGGCCGAACGCGCTCCACGCGGGTCCCCGAAGGCGAGGCCGGCCGCTTTCGGGGCCGCTGCGGTTACTCCCGTGCGGGCCGGGCGCCCGCCACCCGTACCGCCGGTGATGGGTTATTGGATTTTTCCGCCGGAGGCGGAACGGCCCTCGCGGGAGCCGATGAAATCGATGGTCACGCCGTCGCGAACGTGGTCGCCGAGGACGCCGGCGATCGCGTCGGTCACGCCGGAGGCGAGCGCCGCGATCATCTCCGGGCGACCGAAGGCGGCCTCCTTGATGCCGAACGTGACGGCCGGCGCGGGGGCGGTCGCGGGCACGCCACCGATGCCCCAGCGGCCGGCCGGCACGCCGTTGAGCCGCACGACCGCGATGTCGCGCGCCCAGGGCCCGTAGACCTCGGCGACCGCGTCGGTCAGCCGGGCGATCAGCGCGCTCTCCCGGCCGGCCAGGTCGGACTCCAGCACGTCGACGCTGAGGTGAGGCATTACCATCCTCCTTGGTCACTTTGACGTCAAATTAGCTTTGATGGCAAACGTATTGGAGGCGCCGTCCCATGTCAACGGACGACGAGGTGCGCGAGCTGCTGCTGGTGATGCCGCGGATCGTCGGCCGGATCAAGCGAATCCCGGTCCCGGAGGCGCTGCGGTCGCTGGAGCTGGCGCCGCGCCACCTGTCGCTGCTGTCCATGCTGCTGCTGGACGGGCCGCAGACCGTGTCCGAACTGGCCGCGTCGCTCGGCGTCGCGCCGACCACGGTGAGCCTGATCATCGGTGACCTGAGCCGGAAGGGCGTGCTGGCCCGCCGCGAGGACGAGGCCGACCGGCGCCGCCGCATCGTCGACATCTCGCCGGAGAGCCGGCCGGCGATCACCGCGTGGCTGGCCCGCGGCGGGCAGGCGTGGCGGGAGGCGCTGGCGCCGCTCACCGCGGAACAGCGGCGGATCGTGGTCGAGACCATGCGACGGTACGAGCGGGCGGTCGGCGACTGATCGCTATACAGTGCTGCGATGAGCCGCACCGCGCTGGTCACCGGATCATCGTCAGGCATCGGCCGTGCGACCGCCGAACTGCTGGTGGCGCGCGGCTACCGGGTCCTCGGCACCAGCCGCGATCCGGGCGCGCAGCGGCTCGGCGGCGTGGAGTTCCTGCCGCTCGACCTCAGCGATCCGGCCTCCGTCGAGGCGCTGGCGCCGGTGCTGGGCACGGTGGACGTGCTGGTCAACAACGCGGGTGAGAGCCAGTCCGCGCCGCTGGAGGACCTGCCGGGCGACATGCTCCGGCGCCTCTTCGAGGTCAACGTGTTCGGCCCGGTGCGGCTGGCCCAGCTGGCGCTGCCGGGGATGCGGGCGCGCGGGCACGGCCGGGTGGTCATGGTCGGGTCCATGGTGGCCTCGTTCCCGCTGGCGTACCGGTCGGCCTACGTCGCCTCGAAGGCCGCGATCAAGGGCTTCGCGAGCGCGGCGCGCCACGAGTTCTCGCCGTTCGGCGTGTGGCTGACCACGGTGGAGCCGGGTGCGATCGCGACCGGCATCAGCGGGCGGCGCACCTCCTTCGTCGCGCCGGACTCGCCGCACCGGCGCGACTTCGAGACCATGCTCGGCGCGCTCGACCGCAACGAGCGGGCGGGCACGCCGCCGGAACGGGTCGCCGCCACGATCGTGAAAGCCGTCGAGGACCGCCGGCCCCGCGCACGGTACGCCGTGGGCAGCGGCGCGCCGGCCGTGTTCGCGTTGCGCCGCCTCGCACCGGCCGCGTTCGTCGAGCGGGCCACGCAGCGGCGCCACGACCTGCGACGTTGACGCGTATAGCGTTCGTATAAGCGCGGTGACGGACGATCGGGGGACAACCGGTTCGGTGCGACACGGGGCGTACCCGCATCGGCTGGCACATAACGCGCACGCCGCTCGGGCGAGGGGGACCGGGCGGCGTGTCGTCATGCCCGCGTCCGTGACTATAGTCTGGCCTCGATGCCAGCCTCACGCGTGCGTTTCCGGATCCTGGGCGGTGTGGAGCTGTGGGTCGACGAGGCACCGGCCGCGCTGCCGCGCCCCCGGCACCGCGCGGTCCTCGGCTACCTGTTGCTGAACGCGAATCGCGTGGTCACGGTGTCCGCGCTGACCGAGGCGCTGTGGGGCGGTGCCGCGCCCGCCACCGCCCGCAACCAGCTCCAGGCCGACGTCTCCGCGATCCGCCGGGCCGGTGGCGGCGCGCTCTTTCTGCTCAGCCGCAGCGGTGGATACGTGCTGGAGGCCGGCCCGGACCAGCTCGACCACCTGCGGTTCACCGCGCTGACCGGGCAGGCCCGGGGGGCGCCCGCGGCCGAGCGGGTGCCGCTGCTGCGCGAGGCGCTCGCGCTGTGGCACGGCCCCGCGCTCGCGGACGCGGCCGGCGCCTATGTGGACGCCGCGCGGCTGCAGCTCGGCGAGGAGCGGCTAGCCGCCTGCGAGGATCTCTACGAGGCGGAGCTGGAGCTCGGCCGGCACCGCGAGATCGTGCCGGACCTGACCCGCGCGGCCCGGGACGAGCCGACCCGGGAACGGCTGTGGGTCACGCTGATGCTGGCACTGCACCGCTGTGGCCGCCGCGCCGACGCGCTCGCGGCGGGCCGGGAGCTGCGCCGGTTCCTGGCGGACGAGCACGGGTTGGAGCCGGGCCCGGCGTTCCAGGAGGCCGAGCGGCTGATCCTGCGCGAGGAGGCCCCGCCCGCGGAGCCCGGGGTGCCCGCGCTGCTGCCACCGGACATCGTGGACTTCACCGGCCGGGCCGCCGAGGTCGCGCAGCTCGACGCCGCGCTCGCCCCGATCGGCCGGCCGCTGCCGGTCGTCACGATCACCGGGATGGGCGGCGTCGGCAAGACCACGCTCGCGGTGCACGCGGCGCACCGGGCGGCCGGCGACTACCCGGGCGGGCAGTTGTTCGCCACGCTGCGCGGCACCGACCCCCGCCCGGTCGAGCCCGGCGACGTGCTGGCCCGGTTCCTGCGCGCGCTCGGCGTGGACGAGCGCGCGATCCCGATCGATCTGACCGAGCGCGCGGACGCGTACCGGTCCCGGCTGGCCGGCCGCCGCGTGCTGGTGCTGCTGGACGACGCGGCCGACGAGGCGCAGATCCGCCCGCTGCTGCCCGGCGACGGCTCCTGCACCGCGATCGTCACCAGCCGCGCGGGCCTGGACGGCCTGGAGGGCGCGCGCCGCGTGCAGTTGGGCGTCTTCTCCGACGAGGAGGCGACGTCGCTGCTGGGCCGCGTCGCCGCGCCGCAGCGGGTGGCGCGCGAGCCCGCGGAGAGCGCCACCATCCTCCGGCTGTGCGGGCGGCTGCCGCTGGCGGTGCGGATCGCCGGCGCGCGGCTGCGCTCCCGGCCCGGCTGGCCCATGTCGCGGCTGGCCGTCGCGCTGCGCGACGAGCAGCGCCGGCTCGATCATCTGGTCGCCGGCGACCTCGCGGTGCGTACGTCGATCTCGTCGAGCTACCGCGCGATCGGCGAGCCGGGGCGGCGGCTCGCCCGCCGGCTGAGCCTGTTCACCGTGCCGGACTTCCCGTCCTGGCTGGCCGCGGCCGTGGCCGGCGTGCCCGCGGCCGAGGCGGAGGACCTACTCGAACGGCTCGTCGACGCGCACCTGCTGCTGGACGCCGGCACCGACGCCACCGGCGCCGGGCGATACCGCTTCCACGATCTGGTCCGCCTCTACCTGCGCGAACGCGCACTCTCCGAAGAACCGTCCGGGGGGACGGACGTGCTGCGCGCCGGCTTCGGCGCCTACCTCGGGCTGGCGCAGCGGATGGCCGCGCTCATCCCCGGGCCCTGCTACGCGGCGATCCACGGCACGTTCCCGGTCGTACCGGTGACCGCGTTGGACGACGTGGACCCGATCGACTGGTTCGCGGTCGAGCGCCTGTCGCTGCTGGCGGTGGTGCGGCACGCCTGCGACGCCGGTGAGATCGAGGCCGCGTTCGACCTGGCCGGCTGCATGGAGAAGTACTTCGACATCCGCGGCATCTACATCGACTGGCGGTCCACCAGTGACTACGTGCTGGCCGCCTGCCGCGCCGCCGGGCACCGCCTGGGCGAGGCCGTCATGCTGCGCGGCCTGACCGAGCTCGCGGCCTGGCACGAGGTGGACCACCCCGGCGAGGCGATGGACCGCATGCTCGCGGACGCGGAGCAGACCGCCGCGCTGTTCGCCTCGCTCGGGCACGGTCCCGGCCTGTCCGACGCGGCCGTGATGAAGGCGTGGGCGCTGGCCGCGAAGGGCGAGTACGGCCCGGCCGCGTCCGCCGCCGAGCTGGCGATCCGGCTCGCCGAGGAGCACGACCACCTGGGCGGGCAGGCCCGCGCGCACGTGGCCAGCGCGGTCGTGCACGGCGAGTCGCTGAAGCTGGAGGTGGCCGAGAAGCACCTCGCCGTCGCGCTGCGGGTGGCCCGCGAGGTCGGCAACCAGCGGTACGTCGCGACCGTGCTGCAGTTCATCGGCGTGCTCAACACCCGGGCCGGGCGCAACGACCTGGCGATCACCGCGCTGGACGAGTCGCTGCGCGTGCTGCGGCGGTACCAGGACCGGTACGCCGAGGTGCTCACGCTGCTCACGCTGGCCCGCGCGCATCTGCCCGACCCGTCCTCGCGCGGATACGCCACCGAGGCGCTGACCATCGCGCGCGAGTACAACCTGCCGCACCACACCGCGGACGCGCTCGGCGTGCTCGGCGCCGTCGAGCTCGCGGACGGCAACCACCGGAGCGCGGTCGACCACCTCTCCGCCTCGGTCCGGCTGTGGCGGCAGCGCGGGTGGGGCACGTTCCTGGCCGACGCGCTGCGCACGCTCGGCGACGCGCGGGCCGCGATCGACCCGGAGGCCGCGCTGGCCGCGTGGCGGGAGGCCCGGGACATCTACGCGGAGCTGGGCCACACGCCGAAGGTGGCGGAACTGGACGCACTCATCGACCGGCAGGTCGCCTGCCGCTGACCCGCCCGGGCCGCCGCTGCGCCGCCGCCAGGATGCGGCGGAACGTCGGGCACTCCAGGTGCCGCGGCGCCGGGCAGGCCGCGGCGTGCCGGAGCCCGTCGCGCAGCACGGTCAGCCGGCGGATCGTCCGGTCGAGGTCGTCCGCGCGGGTGCTGAGCAGCGCCCGGTCGATGGCCGGCTCGCCGTCCGGCCCGAACATGCCGGCGATCTCGTCCAGCGTGAAGCCCGCGTCCCGCCCGATCGCCACCAGCGCGAGCCGTTGCAGCACGTCGTCCGTGAACTGCCGGCGCAGCCCGCGGCGCCCGGACGACGCGATCAGCCCCTTCTCCTCGTAGTAGCGCAGCGCGGACACGGTCACGCCGGAGCGCGCGGCGACCTCCGCGATGTCCAGGGTTGACCTCAAGTCCGCCTGAGGTGACACGGTGATCTCCCCTTGATCGTCGGAGGTCGTCATGGACACATTGTGGAACGGGCGGGCCGGTGACGCGTGGACGCGGGCACAGGGCCTGCTGGACGCGCTCTTCCTGCCGCTGGAACGGCTCCTCGTCGAGCCGGTCACCGGCGGTGACGTGCTGGACGTGGGCTGCGGCACCGGTGCCACCACGGTCGCCGTGGCCCGCCGGGCCGGCCGGTGCACCGGCGTGGACGTCTCCGCCCGCATGATCGAGGCGGCCCGCGACCGCGGCTGCCCGGAGGCGACGTTCATCGTGGCGGACGCGCAGGAGCATGCGTTCGTACCGGCGTCGTTCGATCTGGTCATGTCCCGCTTCGGCGTGATGTTCTTCGCCGATCCGGTGCGCGCGTTCGCCAATCTGCGCCGCGCCGCCCGCCCCGGGGCCGGGTTGCGGTGCCTCGTCTGGCGCTCGGCCGCCGAGAACCCGTTCATGACCACCGCGGAGCACGCCGCCGCCCCGCTGCTGCCCGGCCTGCCGCCGCGCCGGCCCGACGGTCCCGGTCAGTTCGCCTTCGCCGAACCGGACCGGGTCTCGCCGATGCTCCGGGAGGCCGGGTGGCGCGACGTCGCGTTCACGCCGGTGGACGTGGAGTGCGCGATGCCGGAGAGCGAGCTGACCGGTTACTTCACCCGTCTCGGCCCGGTGGGGCTGGTGCTGGCCGACGCGGACGAGGCCACGCGCGCCGCCGTGGTGGAGGCGGTCCGGCCCGCCTTCGCGCCGTACGTCCACGCGGACGAGGTGCGGTTCACGGCCGCCTGCTGGTTGCTCACCGCCGTTTCATGATCACCAGTCCGGCGCGGATGAGCCCGAGCAGGAGCGGGTAGACGGCCGCGCGCTCGGCCAGGCCGATCAGGATGCCGGCGCCCGACATCAGCACCGCGAAGAAGACACCCAGGCCGACCAGGCCGAGCACGCCGAGCACGACCAGCGGCCGGCCGCCCTCCCGGGCCGGCCCGATCCGGCCGAGCAGGATCACCAGGACGTTGCCGCCGACGATGGCCGCGAACGCGCCCAGCCCGTGGTAGTCGCCCGCGGCCGTCTCCTCGCCGGAGCCGGGGAAGAACGCGAGCAGCACGCCGCCGGCGGCCAGCACCGCGGCCATCAGGATCAGCGGCCAGCGCCGCCGGGCCGGCAGCAGCGTGACGCCGGCCAGGGCCGCGATGCCGAACAGAAAGAAGCCGGCGTTCATCACCCAGGCCAGCGGCGAGTACATGAACTGCCCGAACGCCTCGGCCGGGCCGCGCACGCCGAGGTTGCTGATGAAGTGGTGCGTGTAGCTGTACGGCGGGTCGGTCCACGCCGCGGCCGCGATGAACTCCGCGCCGAAGAAGATCGCGCCCGCCGCCACGAGCGCCGTCCCGGCGGCCCGCGTCCTGATGTCCGTCATGCTTCCCTCTCCCACGTTCGCTGTATCCGGATACGAAACTGTAGCGGGATACAGTTTTGTGGTCAATCCAGGTTCGGTAAGGTGGCCCGGTGGACACGCACGCACCGATCGGCCGGCGGGAACGGAAGAAGGCCGCCACGCGCGCCGCGATCGTGGACGCCGCGACGGCGCTGTTCCTGGAGCGCAGCTTCGACGACGTCACGGTGCGGGAGATCGCCGACCGCGCGGACGTCTCCCCCACCACCGTGTTCGCGCACTTCCCGCGCAAGGAGGCGCTGGTCTTCCACCACGAGGAGGCGCAGCACGAGCGCCTGGTCGCGGCCGTGCGCGACCGGCCGGCCGGCACGTCCGTCTCCGCCGCGCTGCACGCCCACTTCCGCGCCGAGCTGGCGGGCATGGACCTGGACCGCGAGGGTGCGTCCGGCCGCCTGTTCGCGCTCATCGACCAGACGCCCGCGCTTCAGGGCTACGCGACCCAGATGTGGCTGCGCCGCGAGGACGCGCTGACCGCCGCGCTCACCGACGAATTCGGCCTCCCCGAGCCCACGCCCGAGCTGCGCGCCTACGTCCGCTTCGCGCTCCAGCTCGAGCTCCTCGCCGACACCGACCCCGACCCCACCGCCACCCTCGACGCCGGCTTCCGCCTCCTCGACCACGGCTGGAACCACTACCTGACCCAGCGGTCACCCCACACCGACCCCGCGTGACCGCCGCCGCGCCCGTGGCGCCCGGTCCGTGACGGAACTGTGAAGGTCCCGGGCGGATGTGGTGCGTCCGGGTGTCCGCAGGCCGTTCGCCGCCTACCGTCCGAGGGCGAAACAGCAGCGTAGAGGCCCTGTCACAGATGGCGGGGCGGCGGTGCTCCAAGGGTGTGGAGGACATGGTGAGGGCCGACCTGGAGGAGATCTTCCGGGATGCCTACCCGAGGGTCGTGTCGGTCGCGGCGCGGGTGCTGGGTGGCCGGGACGAGGCGGAGGACGTGGCGCAGGAGGTGTTCCTGTCGTTCGGCCGGTCCGCGGTGCCGGCCGGGGAGGCGATCGGATGGCTGTGCGTCGCGGCGGCGCACACCGCGCTGAATCATCTGCGCTCCGGCCGCCGCCGCGCGGCCCGGGAGGCGGACGAGGTGCGGGCGGATGCGGCGCCGGACGTCGCGGACACGGTCGTCACCCGGGAGGAGCGCCGCCGGGTGCGGGAGGCGCTGGCGAAGCTGCCGCGCAAGCAGGCGATCGCGCTGGTCCTGCGGCACAGCGGGCTCAGCTACGCCGAGGTCGCGGCCGCCCTCGACCTGTCCCCCAGCAGCGTCGGCACCACCGTCCGGCGCGCCGAAACCGCTCTGCGCAAGGAGTTGATCCGTCATGCGTCATCCCTCTGAGGGCATCCTGCGGCGGCTCGCCGACGAGCCGTCCGCCATCACCGACGCGGACCGCGCGCACGTCGCGGACTGCCCGCTCTGCCGGGACGACCTCGCCACGGTACGCGACGAGGCCGCGCTGATCGGCGCGGCGCTGCGGACCGGGGCCGTCCCGGACGTCGACGCGGGCTGGCGCCGGCTGTCGACCGCGTTCGCCGCGCCGATGACGGCCGCGGAGGCGGTCCGCGCGGAGACCGGGCGGACTCGCCGGGCGCTGCGGCGCGGCCCGCTGGTCGCGGTCGCCGCCGTGGTCGCGGTGCTCACCGGCGCCACCGCGGCCGTGGCCACGGACTGGCTGCGCGTGTTCCACACCGAGGAGATCGCGCCGATCACCGTCAGCCAGGCGGACCTGCTCGCGCTGCCGGACCTGTCCGCGTACGGCGACGTCGAGGTCACCGAGGAGCCGCACGTGCGCGAGGTGGCCGACGCCGCGGCCGCCCGGGAGGCGACCGGCCTGGCCGTCCCCCGGGTGGACGCGCTGCCGCGCGGCGTCGGCGGCGACCCGGCCTACCAGGTGGGCGACCGTACCACCGTGATCTTCACGTTCGAGGCCGGCGAGGCCGGCGGGCCGACGCCGCCACCCGGCCTGGACGGCAGCCGCTTCCGGCTGACCGCGGGCCCCGGCGTCGCGGCGGTCTGGGCGGAGGACCGGGGCGTGCCGTCGCTGATCGTCGGGCGGGCCGTCGCGCCGGTGGCCTACGCCGACTCCGGCGTCGACTTCGCGACCGCGCGCGACTACCTGCTGTCGCTGTCCGGCCTGCCCGAGGACGTGGCCGGGCAGTTGCGGCGGTTCACCGGCGACGGTACGACGCTGCCGCTGCACGTCATGGACGAGAAGCTGACCAGCGCGCCCGCGGACGTGAACGGCGTGCCGGCCACCGTGATCACCTCCCGGGACGGCGTGCTCGCGGCCGCGGTGTGGGTGGAGAACGGCGTGGTCACGGCCGTGGCCGGGTCGCTGAGCGCGGACGAGGTGCTGACCGTGGCGCGGGGCCTGCGGTGACCGCCGCGCTCACCGCCGGGCCGGTGACCGCCACCAGCCCGGCCGTCTGGGCGGACGGGCTGCGCAAACGCTACCGGCGCCGGGTCGCGGTGGACGGGGTGTCGTTCACGGTCGGCCGCGGCGAGGTGCTCGGCCTGCTCGGGCCGAACGGCGCCGGCAAGACCACGGTGATCAAGATGCTGCTCGGCCTGGTGCACCCGGACGCGGGCGAGACCATGCTGCTCGGCCGCCCGTCCCGCGACCCGCGCTCCCGGGCCGCGGTCGGCTACCTGCCCGAGCTGTTCCGCTACCAGCCGTGGCTGACCGCGGCCGAGGTGCTGACCCTGCACGCCCGGCTGGCCGGCACCCGGGACCCGGACCGGGACGTGCTCGGCGCGGTCGGGCTCGCGGACCGCGCGGGGGACCGGGTCGGCGGCTTCTCCAAGGGCATGCAGCAGCGCCTGGGCCTGGCCGTGGCGCTGGTCGCCCGCCCGGAGCTGGTGGTCCTGGACGAGCCGACCAGCGCGCTCGACCCGATCGGCCGCGCCGACGTCCGTGACCTGCTGCTGGCGCTGCGGGAGCGCGGCGTGGCCGTGCTGCTCAACTCGCACCTGATCGGCGAGGTGGAGCGCGTCTGCGACCGCGTCGTCATCCTGGACAAGGGGCGGGTGGCCGCGTCCGGCACGCTCCCGGAGCTGCTCGGCGCCCGGGAGCTGCGGCTGCGCCTGGACGCGGTCGGCGACGCGGCGGCGGCCCGGCTCGGCCACGTGACGGCCCGGGACGGGGACTGGTGGACGATCGCGCTGCCGGACGACGTACCGGCGCTGATCTCTGATCTCGTGGGTCTGGGTGTGCGCGTGCACGCGGTCGAGCCCGGCCGGATCAGCCTGGAGGACCGTCTGCTCACCATCCTGCGAGGGAACCGATGACCACCGTGCTCACCGTCGCCGCGCTGACGCTGCGGGAGGCCGCGCGCCGCCGGGTGCTGCGCTCGCTGGCCGTGCTGACGATCCTGCTGCTGTCGCTCAGCGCCTGGGGGTTCACCCGCATCGACGCCGAGTTCGGCGGCCTGACCAGCGGAGAGTCCCGGTTCGCCGCGTCGCTGGTGCTGAACCTGGTGATGTTCGGCCTGAGCCTGATCGCGGCGCTCGGCACCGCGTTCCTGGCCGGGCCCACGCTGGCCGGCGAGACCGAGTCCGGCATCGCGCTGGCCATGCTGACCCGGCCGGTGCGGCGCGCGTCCGTGCTGTTCGGCAAGTGGCTCGGCCTGGTCGCCTTCGGCACCGGTTTCGTGGCCGTGGCGGGCCTGGCGCAGTTGCTCATCGTGCTGGTCACCACGGGCTACTGGCCGCCGTCGCCGGTCACCGGCCTGGCGCTGCTGGCCGCGCAGGCGGTGGTGCTGCTCACGCTGGGCCTGCTGCTGTCCACCACGATCTCGCCGATGGCCTCCGGCATCGTCGCGGTCGGCCTGTTCGGCGCGACCTGGATCGCGGGCGTGATCGGCGGGCTCGGCGCCGCGCTCGGCAACGACAGCGTCCGCCGGATCGGCACGGTCTCGCAGGCGATCCTGCCCACGGACGGGCTCTGGCGCGGGGCGATGAACGCCTTCCAGGACCCGTCGCTGCTCGCCGGCTTCAGCGAGGCGTTCGAGGGCCATCCGTTCCTGAGCGCCGCGCCGCTCACCCCGGCCTACCTGGGCTGGGCCGCGGTCTGGACCGTGCTGATCCTGTCCCTGGCCGCGCTCGCCTTCCAGCGGCGGGACCTCTAGACCCTTCGCGGGTACGGCGTCCGCGCGCGAAGATCGTCGATGATCTTCGCCGCGGCGCGGTCCGGATCGTCGCCCACCGACCGCAGCACCGCGACCACGTCCGTCACGTGATGCGGCCGGTAGACGTTCGTCTCCAGCAGGATGTCCAGGGTGAACCGTTCACAGTAGAGGGTCGGCTCGAACTCCGCCGCCCGCGCGAGGAGCAGGTCGGCCACGCGCAGCACGAGCGCGTCGCGGGCCGCGCGCAACGCCGGGTCGCACTCGGTGAGCGCGGCCGCGATGCGCCCCTTCTCGTCGTCGAACTCGCGCAGGTGCGGCGCCAGCGCCGGCTCACGCAGGAATCCGGCGGCCTCGAAGAGGTGCTCCTTGACCACGCCGGACTCGAACGCCGCCAGCATCAGCGGCCACGCCCGCCGGTCACGCCGGCGGGCCAGGCCGTGCAGCGCGTAGGAGCGGACCGCCTCGTCCCGGTCGTCGACACGCGCCCACAGCGCGGCGCGCACCTCCGGCCCGTCCCGGTGGACCAGGTGACTGAGGCTGAACGTCGCCCAGTCGCGCACGCGGACGTCCGGGTCGGCGGAGAGCGCCAGCAGCTCCGCGACGCCGGCCGGATTCTCGTCGTCCATCTCCGTCGCCAGGTGCTCCGCGGCCCACAGCCGTTCCCCGGGGTCCGGGTCGCGGGCGGCGGCGATCAGCGCGGCGAGCGTCGCGTCGGTCATGGCGGCATCCTGCGCCGGAGCCCGCGGCCCGGCAACCGGATTCCACCCGCCGTGCCGATCAACGTTGAACACGTGCTAGCTTGCCCGTCATGAAAACCGTTGTCATATCCGTTCTGCTGGTGACGCTCGGCGTCACCGCGGGATGCGCGCGTACCGAGGGCGAGGCCGCACCCGCGGCCAGTGCCGCCACCGTGACCAGTTGCGGACTGCCGCTCACCGTCCCGGCGCCGCCACGGCGGGCGCTCGCGCTGGAGCAGAACGCCACCGAGATCCTGCTGACGCTCGGGCTCGCGGACCGGATGGCCGGCACCAGCTACCAGACCGACCCGGTGCTGCCGGAACTCAAGGCCGGCTACGACGCGGTCCCGGTGCTGGCGAAGCTCTACCCGAACCGCGAGACCGTGCTCCAGGCGAAGCCGGACTTCGTCTACTCCACGTTCACATCCGCCTACGCCACCGACGCGGCCGGGCCGCGCGCGGACCTGGGCAGGCTGAACGTGCCGGCGTACCTGTCCCGCTTCGCCTGCGAGGACCCGGCCACCGGCGAGGCGGCGGTGAGCTTCGACGGGATCCTCGCGGAGATCGAGGAGATCGCCGGCATCTTCGGCGTGCCCGACCGGGGCGCGCGGGTGGTAGCGGACCAGCGGGCGCGGCTGGCGGCCACGGCCGGCGCCGGCACCGCGGGCACCAGCGTGCTCTGGTACTACTCCGGGACCAGCACGCCGTACGTGGCGGGACAGCGCGGGCTGCCGGCCGCGATCAGCGCGCACCTCGGCGTCACCAACGCGTACGGCGACGCCACCCAGCCCTGGCCCGCGGGCAGCTGGGAGGAGATCGCGCAACGGAACCCGGACGTGATCGTGCTGGCCGACCTGACCCGCGGCGGCGACGGCGACAGCGCGCAGTCCAAGAAGGACTTCCTGAGGGCGAACGCGGTCACCAGGGAGCTGGACGCGGTGAAGAACGACCGGTTCGTCACGGTCTCCGGCTCGTCCATGGACCCGTCCGTCCGTTCGATCACCGCGGCGGAGCAGCTCGCGGCCGGCCTCAAGGAGCTGACCCGGTGAGGGACCTGCTGACCGCGTGGGACCGCCAGCAGGAGGCGTACATCGCGCACCGCGAACAGCGCTTCACGGTGATGCTGGAGGTGCTGGAGCTGGTGCACGGCGACGAGTTCACCGTGCTGGACCTGGCGTGCGGGCCGGGCGCGATCTCCGACCGGGTGCTGGCCGCGTTCCCGAAGGCCCGCGTGGTCGCGGTCGACCACGACCCGATCCTGCTCACCGTGGCGCGGGGCGCGCTGGCCGAGCGGCACGGCACCGACCGGATCACGATCGCCGACGCGGACCTGGCCGCGCCCGGCTGGGAACGCGCGCTGCCCACGGGCATCGACGCGGTGCTCAGCTCCACCGCGCTGCACTGGCTCTCCCCCACCGAACTGTCCGCGGTCTACGCCACCGCGGCGACGCTGCTGCGGCCCGGCGGCGTGCTGCTCAACGCGGACCACCTGCGCTACGGCGCCTCCCACCCGACGCTGCGCGACGTCGCCGAGCGGCACGACGCGCGGACGCAGGCCGCGGCCTTCGCCGCCGGGACCCTCGACTACCAGCAGTGGTACGCCGAGGCCGCGCGCCGGCCGGAACTCGCGGCGCTGACCGCGGAACGCGCGGCGCGGTTCGCGGACCGGCCGCCGCAGCCGCTCGCGCCGCTGGCGTTCCACCTGGCCGCGCTGGAGGCGGCCGGGTTCGCCGAGACCGGCACGGTGTGGCAGTACCTCGACGACTTCGTGGTCTTCGCCCGCCGATGACCGGCCCGATACGGCACTCGGCCGTGCTGGCCGGCGCGCTGGCCGCGCTGCTGCTCAGCACGGCCGGGGCGGTCGCGGTCGGCGCCGCGGACCTGACCGTGCCGCAGGTGCTGCGCGCGCTCGCCTGGCACGCGGGACTGCCGGTCACGCCGCTCGACCCGCTGACCGACAGCATCATCTGGGACCTGCGTACGCCGCGCGTGCTGCTGGCCGCGCTGGTCGGCGCCGGGCTGGCGGTGTGCGGCGCGGTGCTGCAGGCGCTCACCCGCAACGCGCTCGCGGACCCGTACCTGCTGGGCATCTCCGCGGGCGCGTCGACCGGCGCGGTGGCGATCCTGGTGTTCGGCTTCGCGACCGGCGCCGCGGCGCTGTCGCTGGGCGCGTTCGCGGGCAGCGCGGCCGCGTTCGCGGTGGCGCTGGCACTAGCCGGGCGCCGCTGGACCGAGCCGTCCCGGATCCTGCTCGCGGGCGTGGCGGCCGGCCAGCTGTTCTCGGCCGCCACCAGCCTGATCGTGGTGTCGGACGCGACCGCGCAGGCCACCCGCGGCATCACGTTCTGGCTCCTCGGCTCGCTGACCGCGGCGTCCTGGGCGTCCGTGGCGCTGTGCGCGGCGGTCGGCGCCGCGGTGCTGCTCGCCTGCTGGGCGGCAGCGCCGGCGCTGGACGCGTTCACGTTCGGCACGGACGTGGCGCAGTCGCTGGGCTTCTCCCCGGCCCGGGTGCGCGCGCTGCTGTTCACGGCCACGGCCGTACTGGCCGCCACGCTGGTCGCGGCGAGCGGCGCGATCGGGTTCGTCGGCCTCACCGTGCCGCACGCGGCGCGCGCGCTGGCCGGGTCGCGGCACCGGGTGCTGCTGCCGGTCTGCGCACTGACCGGCGCCATCTTCCTGATCTGGGCCGACACCGCGGCCCGTACCGTCTTCGCACCACAGGAGGTGCCGGTCGGCGTGGTCACCGCCCTGATCGGCGTCCCCGCGTTCGCGGTGCTGCTGCGCCGCGGAGGGAGCCCGGCATGAGCGAGCTCGCGAGCGAATCATCGGCTCAGCGCCGACCACCACGCGACCGCAGCATCGAGGGCAGCCCGGCATGAGCGAGCTCGCGAGCGAATCATCGACTCAGCGCCGACCACCACGCGACCGCAGCATCGAGGAGAGCCCGGCATGAGCGAGCTTGCGAGCGAATCATCGACTCAGCGCCGACCGAGACCCGATCGCGGCATCCGGGCGGAGGGGATCATCGTGCGGGTACGTGGGCGCGTGCTGCTCGGCGAGGTCTCGCTGGACGCGCCGGCGGGGGCGGTGACCGGGCTGCTCGGCCCGAACGGCTCCGGCAAGTCGACGCTGCTGCGCGTGCTGGCCGGGCTGCGCCGCCCGGACGCCGGCACCGTGTTGCTGGACGGCGTGGATCGTGCCACGCTGCCCCGGCGCGCGCTGGCCCGGCGGATCGCGATCGTCACCCAGCACGTGCCGTCCGATGTGGATATGTCGGTGTTGGACGTGCTGCTGCTGGCGCGCATTCCGCACCGGCCCGCGCTCGCACCGGCCACCGTGGACGACGAGCGCCGGGCCGAGGACGCCCTGGCCGCGGCCGGTCTGCCCGGCATCGGGCACCGCCGCTGGTCGCGGCTGTCCGGCGGCGAACGGCAGCGCGCCGATCTCGCGCGGGCGCTGCTCCAGGACCCGGATGTGCTGCTGCTCGACGAGCCCACGAACCACCTGGACATCCGGCACCGGCTGGCGCTGTTCCACCGGCTGCGCGGCTCCGGCCGGACCGTGGTGGCCGCGCTGCACGATCTGGACCTGGCCGCCGCGTTCTGCGACCGGATCGCGCTGCTGCACGATGGCCGGCTGGTCTCGGCCGGTACGCCCGCCGAGGTGCTCACGCCGGCGCGAATCCGTGACGTCTACGGGGTGGAGGCGGAGGTGAGCGCGGGCGACGACGGCCGCCCGCGGATCCGGATCACACCGTGACGCCGCCGAACCCGGCCGCGGCCAGCAGCCGGTTCGCCCGGTTGTGCCGGTCGGCGAGCAGCAGCCGCACCAGTTCCACCGTGTCGGCCGGCAGCCGCGGCACGGCCCGGCGCAGCGGGCGCGGGTCGGTGCCGAGGTCGGCGGTGGCCGAGACGTGGCGCAGCGCCGCGTACGTGACCCCGGCCGACGCCAGCGCCGCCGCGCCGTCGTAGGGCTGCTCGTACAGGTGCGGGTAGTAGCGCGACAGCTCGTGCATCGCCATCAGGGCGAGCAGCGCGTCGTCCGTGCCGGGCCTACGGCGGCCGTGCTCCCGGGCCTGCTCGCGTGACTCCAGCATCAGCCACACGAACGGCTGCGGCGCCAGGTTCGGCCGGGCCGGCGCCACGATCGCCAGCAGCGGGTTCCGCCAGAGCGGCACGCGCGGGTAGCGGGTCAGGCCGATCAGCATGTCCCGGATCCGGTGCAGTTCGCGCGGCACCCGGTCGGCGCGGCGCAACGGCCGGTCGTGTTCCAGGCTCTCGCGCAGCGCCGCGACCGGCACCGCGCACGCGGCGAGCAGCTCGGACGCCCGGTTGCCGTCGTCGTCGAGCAGCGCGAGCAGCAGGTCGCGGGAGTCGCACACGTCCCGGCCGTGCGCGGTCGCGGCCCGGCCGGCCCGGCGCAGCGCGTCCGCCGCCGCGGCGGTGAAGTCGGCCGGCGTGCCGCCCTCGGCGACCACGATCGCGACCGGGCCGCCCCGGTCGTCGCTGTGCCAGCCGGCCCGGCGGCGCCGGTAGACGGAGTCGGCGACCGTGCGGGTGACGTCCGCCGCGTGCAGGATCTCCCGGGTGCCCGCCGCCGACGCGAGCCCGACCAGCAGGTTGTCCGTGCTGATCGGCTCGTCCGTGTCCGCCCGCAGCACCGCGAAGCCGAACACCGGGAGCACGTCCGAATCCTCGAGCAGGATGTTCTCCATGACCTGAGTACAGCACCGCGCCGGACCCGCTCACGTCTGCCGAAAGTGCGAACGCGCCTCTCCCGGAAGTGGGAGAACTCAGTCCAGCAGGCCCGCGCGCTGGGCGAGCATCGCGGCCTGGACCCGGTTGTCGCAGCCGATCTTGGTGAAGACGCGGTAGAGGTGGGTCTTGACCGTGCCCTCGGTGACGAAGAGCTGCGCGCTGATCTCCGCGTTGGACAGCCCCTGCGCCAGCAGGATCAGCACCTCGCGCTCCCGGCCGCTGAGCGACTCCACCCGCGCCAGGTCCTCGCGCGGCACCGCGGGCGCGGCCGGGAGCCGGTTCAGGACCTGGCGGGTGACCCGCGGGGAGAGGAACGCGTCGCCGGCCGCGGCCGCGCGGATCGCGTGCGGCAGCTCGTCCGCGGCGGAGTCCTTGAGCAGGAAGCCGGCCGCGCCCGCGGTCAGCGCCTGGGCCACGTAGTCGTCCTCGCCGAACGTGGTGAGCATGACCGCGTGCACGGCCGGCGCGGTGCGGCGGATCTCGCGGAGCGCGGCGAGGCCGTCCAGCACCGGCATGCGGATGTCGAGCAGCACCACGTCCGGGCGGTGCAGCAGCGTCAGGTCGATCGCCTGGCGGCCGTCGCCGGCCTGCGCGACCAGCTCGACGTCCCCCGCCGTGCGGAGGATCGTCTCGATCGCGGCGCGGACCAGGCGGTCGTCGTCGGCCAGCAGCACTCGGATGGGCGCGTTCATCACACCGTCTCTCGGTCCAGGAACTCCTGCTTGTCTACCAGCACGCCGTCACGGAAGCAGAACCGGTAGACCCGGTCCGCGCCGTCCGCGTCGAGCAGGGACGCCCGGTAGTCGACGCAGTCCGCGCCCGGCACGGCACGCCCGCCGGTGGCGTCGGTGACCGCCGCGTCGGCGTCCGGGAGCAGGTCGCGGACCTCGCGCTCGGCCTGGCCGACCCGGACCGCGTCGTACGTCTCGCGGTCGACCACCACGACCGCCATGCTGAGCCACATCCCGGCGCAGCAGAGCGCGAGCACGGCCGCGATGCCGACCGCGGTGGCGGCGAGCGTGAGCCGGGAGCGGCGGCGGTCGCGCTCGACGAGCTCGGCGAAGTCCGGGCCGGGCGGCACGCCCGCGGTCGGCGGCGACGACGGGTACGGCAGCGTCGCGGCCAGCCGGAACCCGCCGTCCGGCGTGGGGCCGTGGTAGAGCATGCCGCGCGCGACCCGGACCCGTTCCGCCAGGCCGAGCAGCCCCTGGCCGGACGTCTGCCGGACCACGCGCCGGCCGGCCGTGTTGGTCACGCCGGCGACCAGCGCGTCCGGCTCGTAGCGCAGCGACACCACGATCCGGCCGCCGTGCGCGTGGCGCAGCGCGTTGGTCACGCCCTCCTGGATCACCCGGTACGCCGCGTGCTCGATCAGCGGCGTCAGCGGCCGGGCCGTACCCTCGCGGATGATCTCGATCTCGGCGCCGGACGACCGCGCGCCCCGCGCCAGTTCGTCCAGCCCGTCCAGCGACCGGACCGAGGGCTGCTCGTCGTCCTGGCCGAGCAGGCCGAGGATCTGCCGCAGCTCGGTCATCGCGGCCGCGGACGTCTCGCGCAGCAGCTCCGCGGTCTCGTCGTCGTCCGCCGGGCGCCGCATGCCGGCGTACAGCGAGATCAGTGTCAGCTTGTGGCCGAGCGAGTCGTGCAGGTCCCGGGCGATCCGGGTCCGTTCCCGCGCCCGCGCCGCCCGGGCCACCTCCTCCTGCTGGGAGTGGAGCTGCACGTTGCGCCGGTGCATCGCGTCCAGCAGCACGCGCCGCCGCCGCACGGCCCGCGCCACCCCGGCCGGGATCAGCGCGAAGAGCGCGAACAGCGCCGACGTGGTGACCAGCGTGGCCGGGTCGAGCGGGCCCTCCCACCACTGGACCGCGCCGACGAACGCGGCCCAGCCGCCGGCGAGCCCGGCCGCCACCTGCCAGGTGCTCGCGGCCCGGTAGGCCAGCGAGGCGCTCAACACCACCAGCAGGAACGTGTTGGGCCCGCCGGTGGCCAGGCCGACCAGCGCGGCGGCCAGATAGGCGGGCAGCGGATAGCGCAGGCGCGACAGCACCAGGACCGGCGCGGTCGCGACCTCCAGCCAGGGCGCGAGCGGGTGCACCGGCTCGGTGACCGCCGCGACCAGCACCACGGCGGTCACCAGCGCGGTCAGGCCGGCCTCGTAGGCCAGCCGCCAGCCTCCGGCCGCTCTCAGCCGAGCAGCGACGGCCGCTGCCATCGCTCGCCCCCGATGTGCTCGGCGAGGAACGCCAGCACCGTCTCGTACCAGATCACGCTGTGTCGGGGTGTGAGGATCCAATGGTTCTCATCCGGGAAGTAGAGGAAACGGTGGGCGGCGCGTGACCGTGACATCAGGTCCCACCAGAGGCGGAGACCCTCGCCGATCGGTACGCGGTAGTCCTTGTCGCCGTGGATGACCAGCATCGGCGTGCTGATCGCGTCGGCCGAGCGGTGCGGCGAGTGCGCCTCGGCCATCGCCTCGGTCATCTCGCGGGTCCAGTAGTACGACGCGTCCGTGGTGCCGGCGAACTGCTCCAGCGACCACAGCGACGCGTGCGTGACGATCGCGGCGAACCGGTCGGTGTGGCCGGCGATCCAGTTGGCCATGTAGCCGCCGAACGAGCCGCCCAGCGCGGCCGTGCGGGTGGCGTCGATGTCCGGGCGCGCCTCCGCCGCGTCGGTGATCGCCATCAGGTCGGTGTACGGCGCGTCGCCCCAGCGGCCCCAGCCGCGCACGATGAAGTCGCGGCCGTACCCGGTGGACAGCGCCGGGTCGGGCAGCAGCACGGCGTACCCGCGGGCGGTCAGGATCCACGGGTTCCACCGCCACGACCAGGAGTTCCACGACGCCTGCGGTCCACCGTGGATGAACACCGCCAGCGGTACGGGCGCGTCCGCGCTCGCGCCGGCCGGCAGCGCCAGCCAGGCGCGGACCGGCGTGCCGTCCGCCCCGGTCGCGGTGACCTCGGTCAGCCGCCCCGGCACGGCCGGCGTCTCCACCGGCCCCCGGAGCGGCTCGGCGGCGCCGCCGTCGATCGGGACGCGGACCGGCGCGGGCGGCGTGTCCATGGTGGCGCGCAGCGCGTAGATCCACCGCCCGTCCGGGGAGATCTCCACGTCGGTGTAGGCGCCGTCGTCCGGCGTCAGGCGGGTGACCGTGCCGTCCGCGACCTCGACCCGCCACAGCGGGGCGCGGCCGGCGTCGTCCGCGATCACGATCAGCGCGGTGCCGTCCGGCGTCCAGCGGACCGAGTGCGGGCGCCGGTCCCAGCCGGCCGTCAGGTCCTCGACCTCGCCGCCGGCGGCCGGCACCACGGCCAGCCAGACGTCGCCGGGGTCGTCGGCCGTGGTGCGGCGGTGCACCACGACCGCGACGCGGGTACCGTCCGGGGAGAGCCGGGGGCCGTCGTACTCGTGGTCGTCGTCCGAGGCCAGCGTGCGGCGCTCACCGGAGGCCACGTCGATCGCGACCACGGTGGAGCGGTGGCCGGCCACGTTCCAGGTGCTGACCAGCGTGTGCCCGTCGCGGCCGAGGTCCCAGCTCGCGTTGTCGTCCAGCGCCGAGCCGACGTGCCCGGTGAGGTCGCGCAGCTCGCCGTCCTCGACGTCCGCCCTGGTCAGCAGCCGGGTACGGCCCGGGCCGAGGTCGTGGTCCCAGTACCGGACCGGGAACTCCTCGTGCAGGATCGCGGTCACGCCCGCGTCCTTGCGCCGCTTCCGCAGTTCGCGGTCCGCCTCCAGGTCCGCGGACGACGGCAGCAGCGCGGAGCCGAACACCAGCCCGCCCGTGTCGGAGACGTGCACGCCGCGCACGCCGCCCGGCGGCCGGGCCACCACGCGGGCGTCACCGCCGCCGGCCGGCTGCCGCCACAGCGCGGCGGTCTCGTCGTCGCCGTTCCCGGTGGCGTCCGGCTCCGGCCGCGTCGAGACGAAGAGCAGGTCGCCGCCGGGCGTGAAGCCGGCCGCGGACTCGCCGGCCCGGCTGCGGGTCAGCCGCCGGGCGGGCCGTTCGCCGTCCGGGTCGACCTCCCAGAGCGCGGTCACGTACCGGTTCTTCTCCGGGTCCGGGGTGGCCACGCCGACCACGATCCGGCGGCCGTCCGGGGACAGGCGCAGCCCGGACACCCGGGGCAGCGCAGCGTAGGCGGCGAGGTCGGCGAACGGGCTGTCGGTATCCACGATCATGGAGCCTTACTATCACTCCGCCGCGCTTCCGGGTGCCCGGGACGGCCGCCGGCGCTCCGCCACGAACGTCATCAGCCTGCCCACCAGGTAAATGCCTACCGCGATCACTTCTGCCATGCCCGGAAGTCTGCCGGTGCGGGCCCGGTCCGCGCGTCTGCGGGAAGTGAGGTGGGCGGTGCGACTTTCGTTGACCCGGCGCACCGGGGCCGGTCCCCCGTTCCCGGCGGGGAACCGGCCGTGGCGCTCAGACCGCGGGGCCGAGCAGGTCGGCGAAGCCGAGCGTGCGGTAGAACTCGCGGCGCACCCGGTCACCGACGCGGAACACCTCCTCCGCGCCGTCCCGGGCCGGGTCCAGGTAGACCCGGAACGGCCGCGCGCCCTTCGGCAGCCCGACCACGCGGGTGATCTCGCGCGCCACCTCCGACGGGTCCGCGTCCGGCGGCGACTGCTCGGCCTGCCGGGCGAGCAGGTCGTCGATCGCGGAGCCGTAGAGCGCGGTGTACTCGTCCGCGACCGCGGTGTCGTCCGGGTGGCCCGCGTGCGCGTAGTGGTTCGTGCCGGTGGTGAACGAGCCCGGCACCATGATCGTGCTGTCGATGCCGAACCGGGACAGTTCCGCCGCGTAGCTGACCGCCAGCGAGTCGAAGCCGGCCTTGGCCGCGAAGTACGGCGCCAGGTACGGCGGGGTGCCGCCGCGGGCGCTGCTGGATCCCACCCAGACCAGCAGGCCGTCCCGCTGCCGCCGCAGGTGGGGCAGGGCGGCCCGGTTGACCCGCTGGGCGGAGAGCACGTTGACGTCGTAGACCGCGGCGAGCTGCTCCGGCGTGAACGCCTCGGCCGGGCCGAGCGTCATGTGGCCGGCGTTGTGCACCACCACGTCGAGGCGGCCGTTCTCGTCGATGATCCGGGCGATGGCCGCGTCCACCGAGTCCTGCGCGGAGACGTCCATCTCCAGCGTGTGCGTGTGCTCGGCGTACCCGTCGAACTCCTTGGCCGCGTCCTGGTTGCGGCCCTCGGTCTCGCGCATGCCGGCGTAGACGGTGTGGCCGGCGTCCGCCAGCGCCCGGGCGGTCATGGCGCCGAAGCCGCTGGACGCACCGGTGACGACGATGATCATATGATTCCTCCGTTCACGCGGACGATCTGACCGTTGATCCAGCGGGCCGGGCCGGCCAGGAACGCGACGACCTCGGCGGTGTCCTCCGGCGTGCCGAGCCGCTCCAGCGGCGCGGCGGACGCGAACCGGTCGATGGTCGCCTGGTCCTTGCCGTCCAGGAAGAACGACGTGGCGGTCGGGCCGGGCGCGACCGCGTTCACGGTGACGTCCCGGCCGCGCATCTCCTTGGCCAGCACGCGGGTCATCGCCTCGACGCCGGCCTTCGCGGCCACGTACCCGCTGTAGGTCTCGTGCGCCAGCCCGACCACGGACGACGAGAACGTGATGAGCGCGCCGCCGCGCCGCAGCTTCGGGGCGGCCGCGCGGGCGACCAGGAACGTGCCGCGCACGTTCGTGTCGAGCATGCGGTCGAAGTCGTCCAGGCTCAGCTCGGTGAGCGGTGCCAGGACCATGATGCCGGCCGTGTTGACCACCACGTCCACGCCGCCGAAGGTCCGCTCCGCGGTCTCGAAGAGCGCGGTGGCCTGGTCGGCATCGGTCAGGTCGGCGCGCGCGGCGACGGCCCGGCCACCGGCGGCCTCCACCGCCTTGACCGCCTCGTCCGCCCTCTCGCGGTTGCCGGCGTAGTGGACGAGCACGCTCATCCCGTCCGCGCCGAGCCGTTCCGCCACCACGCGGCCGATGCCGCCGGAGCCGCCGGTGACGACCGCGACCCTCTGGTTGTCCATACTGCCTCTCCCGGGTTACGGGCGGCCGAACTGCCGCCACGACCGGAAGTCCCCGGTGGCGAGGAGGATCAAGAGCCGCGCGTTGCGCGCCTCGGGCCCGGGATTGCGGCTCAGGCGGTCTCCGCCACGTGGTGCCGGCCGAGCGGCAGCATCAGCGGCTTGCCCGAGGTCGGGTCCACGATGATGCGGCTGTCCAGGCCGAACACCGCGCGCACGCAGTCCTCGGTGAGCACGTCCGCGGGCTCGCCGGCCGCGTGCACGGTGCCGGCCGCCAGCGCGATCAGGTGGTCGGCGTACCGGGCGGCCATGTTCAGGTCGTGCAGCACCATCACGATCGTGGTGCCGCGCGCGCGGTTCAGGTCGGTGAGCAGGTCCAGCACCTCGACCTGGTGGCTGACGTCGAGGAACGTGGTGGGCTCGTCGAGCAGCAGCACGTCGGTCTGCTGCGCCAGCGCCATCGCGATCCACACGCGCTGCCGCTGACCGCCGGAGAGTTCGTCCACGGACCGGTCCGCCAGGTCCGCGGTGTGCGTGGCGTCCAGCGCGGCGGCGACCGCGAGGTCGTCCTGCTTCGACCACCGGGACAGCACGCTCTGGTGCGGGTGCCGGCCGCGGCCGACCAGGTCGGCGACCGTGATCCCCTCCGGCGCGATCGGCGACTGCGGCAGCAGGCCGAGCGTGCGGGCCAGTTCCTTGGCCGGCATCCGGTGCACCGCGCGGCCGTCCAGCAGCACGTGCCCGGCGCGCGGCGGCAGCAGCCGGGACATCGAGCGCAGCAGCGTGGACTTGCCGCACGCGTTCGCGCCGACGATCGCGGTGATCTTGGCGGGCGGGAACGTGAGGTCGAGCCGGTCGATGACGACGCGGTCCCGGTAGCCGAGCGTGAGCCGCTCGGCCCGGATCGAGTGGTCGGTGGTCACAGCGAGCCTCCGGCCCGGTTGGTACGGATGAGCAGGTAGAGCAGGTAGGGCGCGCCCAGCACGCCGGTGACGACGCCGACCGGGTAGCGGATGCCGAGCGCGTACTGCCCGGCGAAGTCCGCGACGAGCACCAGCAGGGCACCGATCAGCGCAGACGGTACGAGCAGGGAGGTGCCCGGCCCGACGATCCGCGCCGCGATCGGCCCGGCCAGGAACGCCACGAACGCGATCGGCCCGCACGCCGCGGTGGCGAACGCGATCAGCCCGACGGCCGCGACGATGAGCAGAATCCGGGTGCGCTCCAGCCGTACCCCCAGCGCCGCGGCCAGGTCGTCGCCGAGTTGCAGCGTGAACAGGTCGCGGCCCTGGCCGAGCAGGACCGGGCCGAGCACCGCGAGCGCGACGGCCACCGGCACGGTCTCGCTCCAGCTGGTGCCGTTCAGGCTGCCGGTCAGCCAGCGCAGCGCCTCCTGGAGGTCCCACTGCGACGCGGTGGACAGCACGTACGAGGTGGCGCTCTCCAGCATCGCGGCCATGCCGATGCCGATCAGCACCAGGCGCGTGCCGGCCACGCCGTCCCGGAACGAGAGCAGGTAGATGACCATGGCGACGGCCAGGCCGGCCGCGATCGCGACGGCGGACGTGGCGGCCTCGCTCAGCTGCAGCGTGACGATCGCGAACGCGGCGGCCGCGCTGGCGCCGGAGCTGATGCCGATGACGTCCGGGCTGGCCAGCGGGTTGCGCAACATGGTCTGGAAGGTGACGCCGCCCAGGCCGAAGCAGCTGCCGGCCAGCAGTGCCAGCGTGGCCCGGGGCAGCCGCAGCGTGCCCACCGTGAACGTGGCGCCGGGCACGGTCTCGCCGAGCATCACCCGGAACACGTCGTCCGGTGGGTAGAACGTCTTGCCGAACATCACGTTCACCGCGTACGCCGCGACGACCAGCCCGCCGAGCACACCGAGCACCAGGCGGCGGCGCAGCGCGCGGCGGGCCCGCCCGCGGGTGACGGCCTCCAGGGTCGTGGTGCTCACAGCTCGCGTACCTTCTGCCGGCGGACGATGTAGATGAAGAACGGCGCGCCGATCAGCGCGGTGATGATGCCGACCTCGATCTCCTGCGGCCGGTCGACCACGCGGCCGACCACGTCGGAGAGCGTGAGCAGCGACGCGCCGAGCAGCGCGGCGAACGGCAGGATCCAGCGGTGGTCGAGCCCGATCAGCAGGCGGCAGACGTGCGGCACGATCAGTCCGACGAACATGATCGGCCCGGTGACCGCGGTGGTGGCGCCGCAGAGCACCACCGCGCCGAGCGCGGCGACGCCGCGTGCGACCGCGACCCGCTCGCCCAGGCCGGTGGCCAGTTCGTCGCCGAGCGCCAGCGAGTTCAGCGGGCGCGCGGAGAGCAGGCAGATGACGAAGCCGGCCAGCAGGAACGGCCCGACCTGGCGGATGCTCTCCCAGCTTCCGCCGCCGACGCCGCCGATCTGCCAGTCCCGGAACATGTCCGACACGTCCGCGCGCGGCAGGATGACCGCGCTGATCAGCGACGCGAGCGCGGCCGTGGTGGCGGTGCCGGCCAGCGCGAGCTTGAGCGGCGTGGCGCCGCCGCGGCCGAGCGAGCCGACCGCGTAGACGAAGACGGCGGAGACGGCCGCGCCGGCGATCGCGACCCAGCTGACCGCGACCGCGGAGGTCAGGCCGAACGTGGTCATGCCGACCACCACCGCGAGCGAGGCGCCGGAGTTGACGCCGAGGATGCCGGGGTCGGCCAGCGGGTTGCGGGTGACGCCCTGCATGACCGCGCCGGACACGGCCAGCGCGGCGCCGGCGATCACCGCGAGGAGGGTACGCGGCACGCGCTTGAGCACCGCGGCCTGGTCGATCGTGTCGGAGCGGCCGGCCACGCCGTCGACGATCGCGGACCAGCCGACGGTCCGGGAGCCGAACGCCACGGACGCGAGCAGCACCAGCGCCAGCACGGCCAGCGCGGCCAGGAACCACAGCAGCCGGACGCGGGCCGGACGCCGCAGCGAGGCGACGTCCGGCTCTCGAACTTGCGTCATGACACCTTGGCGGCGGCGTCGGCGAGCAGCTTGACGTAGTCGCCGACCACGTACGGCACGGCCAGCGGCGTAGGGTTCGCGGCGGCGCCGACCGTGGACGTGCCGACCAGCGCGACCACCGAGCCGCGCTGCACCGCGGGGATCTTCGACAGCAGCGGGTCGGCCTGCATCTTCTTGACCATCTCGGCGTCGCCGTAGGTCACGATGATGTCGACGTCGGCCAGCTTGTCGACCTGCTCCGCGCTGACCGACAGCGCGAACTGGTCGGTGCTGGCGGACAGCTCGGCGATGCTCGGCGGCGTGGTCAGGCCCAGGTCCGCGAAGTACGCGCCGCGCGTGTCGTGCGTGGTGTAGAAGCTGAACTTGCTCAGGTCGGTCTGGTCCACGTGCGTCATGAACATCGCGGACTTGCCGGCCAGCGCCGGGTACTTGGCGATCTCGGTCTTGATCCGGCCCTCGATGTCCGCGATCAGCGCGTCACCCTGTGCGGAGAGGCCGAGCGCCTTGCTCTCCAGCTTGATCCAGTCCCGCCACGGCGTGGCCCACGCCGTCGTCGGGTACGCCACGGTCGGCGCGATCTGGCTCAGCGTGTCGTAGTCCTGCTGGGTCAGCCCGGAGTACGCGGCGAGGATGACGTCCGGCTGGGTGTTAGCCACCGCCTCGAAGTCGATGCCGTCGGTCTCGTCGAACAGCACCGGGGTCGCGCCGCCGAGCTCCTTGATCTTGTCGGAGGCCCACGGCAGGTAGCCGTCCCCGTCCTCGTCCGCGAAGTTGGCCTTGGCCAGGCCGACCGGCACGACGCCGAGCGCCAGCGGGACCTCGTGGTTGGCCCACGCCACGGTGGCGACCCGGACCGGCTTGGCCGGGATGGTGGTGGTGCCGAGCGCGTGCGTGACGGTGAGCGGGAACGTGTCGCCGGCCGGGGCCGCGGAACCGCCGGCCGCGGGGGTCTCTTCGCTATCGGACCCACAGGCGGTCAGGGCGACCGCGGCCACGGCCGCGACGACCCCGGCCAGAAACCGGTGTGATCGCATAAGGGGACTCCACTCTTGCTCAGTAAGGGATGCCTAACCTAACACCTCCCTGCGTACGGCCATGATCAACCCCCTGGTTTGTGATCACCATGTGTCCCAGTGAATGACCTCGTCGGGCGCGGGGCGCTCGGCCGGCTTGAAGTCCGTGCCCTTGGTGAACGCGAGCGGCGTCAGCACCGCCTGGGCCACGGTGTCGTACGGGATGCCGAGGATCTCCGCCACGTCGCGCTCGCGCGCACGGTGCATGGCCGTCCAGGCGGTGCCGAGCCCACGCGCCCGGGCGGCCAGCATGAAGCTCCACATCCCCGGCATGATGTTGCCGACGCTCGCCTCCGCGATCGCCCGGTTCGGCCCCTCGACGCAGCCGAGCACCAGCACCGGCGCCTCACCCATGTGCTCGCCCAGGAAGTCCGCGGACCGCGCCACCCGGGCTTGCACCCGGTCCCGCTCCGGATCGCCGGTCGGGTTGCCCGGGTAGCCCGGCGACGCCCGGTATCCGGCGTAGACCTGCCGGTAGACGTCGCCGAGCGCGCGCCGCTTCGCCTCGTCGCGCACCACGACGAAGCGCATGGTGACCACATTGGAGCCGGACGGCGCCTGGAGCGCGAGCGCGACGCACTCGCGGATCAGGTCGTCCGGCACCGGCCGGGTCAGGTCGAGGCGCTTGCGGACCGCGCGGGTGGTGGAGAGCAACTGATCGGGATCAAGATCGAGCAGGGTCATACCCGCACGATAGACCTGAAGACCAGCGGATCTGTCACCCGGCGGACCATCCGGCGTCCTTGCAGGCGGCGGCCAGCGCGTCCGCACTGTCCGTCCACTCCTGATCCGAGTCGTTCGCGTTCCGGCCGAGCGCCGACGCGCTGTCCGCGATCCGCGAGTTGTCGGTACGGCGCGCGGACGCCATCACCTGGTCCGCCAGCGACAGACGGGTGCGCTTGTCGTCCGCGTCGTCCCGGCCGTTCGCGAAGTCCGTGCACGCCTGCCGCGCGGCGTCGTCCAGCGGGCCCGGCTCGGCACCCTCCGGCGACCGGCCGGCCAGCAGACCCCAGGCCACGGCCGCGGCGGCGATCACCAGGATGATCACCATCTGACGACTGGGCTTGAACTTCAGCTTCACCATCTCAACGTAGCGGGTGAGGCGCCCGCGGGCCGGTTTCACTCACGGTCTGACGCCTGCGCCTGCGCCCGCGCCTGCGCCTCGGTGAACGGCTGCCGGTCGAAGATGGTGACCGCCTCGCGGATCAAGCCGTCGCGGATGACCAGGCGGTCCGCGCCGCGACTCACCGCCACCGGCTTCGTCCGCGTCACGTAGTGGACGGCCGCGCCGTCCTCGCCGCCGTACACGGCGGTGATCTCGGCCGCGGTCATCAGACCCATGAACCGCTCCAAAAATCCACGGTACGCCGCCGCGCCCTCGAACCGCCCGGACGGCGCGTCCAGCACCACGTCATCCGCCACGAAGGCCATGGCGGCATCCAGGTCCCGGCCCATCCAGGCCGTGGCGTACCGCTCGGCGACGGTGATGTTCTCGGTCATGATCTCTTCCCTCTCTCGTGCGTCACGGGAGATGATGCCGCCGATACATGACACCCTCCGTCGTGTATTTCCTCGGAGGCACGCCATGCGCTCGGACCGGCTGCTGTCGCTGCTCCTGCTGTTGCAGGCGCACGGCCGGCTGCCCGCGCCCGAGCTGGCGCGGCGCCTCGAGGTGTCCGTCCGCACCGTGCTGCGCGACGTGGAGGCGCTCTCCGCGGCCGGCATCCCGGTCTACACGGAGCGGGGACGGCACGGCGGCATCGCACTGCTACCCGGCTTCCGCACCGACGTGACCGGGATGACCGCGGACGAGGCGCGGGCCCTGTTCGTCATGCTGACCGGCAGCACCCACGCCTCGCTCGGGCTCGGCGCCGCGGTCGGGTCCGCGCTGCGCAAGATCATGGCTGCGCTGCCCGCGCCGCACCGGGAGGCGGCCGACCTGGTGGCGCGCCGCATCATCGTGGACCCGGTGCGCTGGCGCACCGCCGCCGCGCCCGCGGCCGGCCTGTCCACGCTGCAGGAGGCCGTGTTCACCGACCGCCGGCTGCGGCTGCGCTACCGCTCCGGCGACGCCCCCGCGCCCACCGATCGGATCGTGGACCCGTACGGCTTGGTCGAGAAGGCCGGCGTCTGGTACCTGGTCGCCGACCGCGACGGCCACCCACGCCTCTACCGCGCGGACCGCGTCGTCGCCGCCGAACTTCTCGACCAGCCGGTACGCCGCCGCACCACCACCCTCGCCGACGAGTGGTCACGGTTGCGCGCCCGGGTGGAGGACTTCCCGGGCGGCCTGACGGTCCGGGTACTGGTGAAGGCCGCATCCCTGGCGCGATTCACGCTGCTGCACCGCGCGGAACTGGTCTCACCTCCCCCGTCCGCCAACGACTCCCCCTCGCCGCACCTCGACGGCGACCGGCCAGTCTCATCCTCACCGCAGCTGGACGGCGCCGGCTCGGTCTCGCCCTCGCCGCACGCGGACGCGCCGCAGGCGGACGGCGCCGGCTCAGTCTCGCCCTCGCCGCAGGCGGACGCGCCGCAGGCAGACGGCGCCGGGCCGGTCTCGCCCTCGCCGCACGCGGACGCGCCGCAGGCAGACGGCGCCGGGCCGGTCTCGCCCTCGCCGCACGCGGACGGCGACGGGCCGGCCTCGTCCTCCCCGCACGCGGACGGCGCCGAGCCGGCCGCGTCGCACGCGGACAGCGAGCGGCCGGTGCTGCTGGAGCTGCGTTTTGCGACGGTGACGGCCGCACGGACGTTGCTGGCCTTCGGCACGGATGTGCGGGTTTTGTCGCCGGCCTCGGTGCTGGCGGATCTCGCGGCGGTGTCCGCCGCGACTGCCGCGCATTACGCCTCGCCGGCGGAGCCCGGCAATGGCTGACTGAATCACCCGGAAAACACATCAGGGCCACCCCGAATGGGGTGGCCCTGATCATGAAGAAGTCCGGCGGTGTCCTACTCTCCCACACCCTCCCGAGTGCAGTACCATCGGCGCTGGAGGGCTTAGCTTCCGGGTTCGGAATGTGACCGGGCGTTTCCCCTCCGCTATAACCGCCGTAACACTATGAACATATCAACCGGAAATAGGTCACGGTTGTTTGCTCAGACATCACACAGTGGACGCAAACATCAAAAGTTTTGAAGACTGTAGTCAAGTCCTCGGCCTATTAGTACCGGTCAACTCAACACGTTACCGTGCTTACATCTCCGGCCTATCAACCCAGTCATCTACTGGGAGCCTTACCCCAACAAGTGGGTGGGATACCTCATCTTGAAGCGAGCTTCCCGCTTAGATGCTTTCAGCGGTTATCCCTTCCGAACGTAGCCAACCAGCCATGCCCATGGCAGGACAACTGGCACACCAGAGGTTCGTCCGTCCCGGTCCTCTCGTACTAGGGACAGCCCTTCTCAAGTATCCTACGCGCGCGGCGGATAGGGACCGAACTGTCTCACGACGTTCTAAACCCAGCTCGCGTACCGCTTTAATGGGCGAACAGCCCAACCCTTGGGACCTGCTACAGCCCCAGGATGCGACGAGCCGACATCGAGGTGCCAAACCATCCCGTCGATATGGACTCTTGGGGAAGATCAGCCTGTTATCCCCGGGGTACCTTTTATCCGTTGAGCGACACCGCTTCCACACGCAAGTGCCGGATCACTAGTCCCGACTTTCGTCCCTGCTCGACCCGTCAGTCTCACAGTCAAGCTCCCTTGTGCACTTACACTCAACACCTGATTGCCAACCAGGCTGAGGGAACCTTTGGGCGCCTCCGTTACCCTTTAGGAGGCAACCGCCCCAGTTAAACTACCCACCAGACACTGTCCCTGAACCCGATAAGGGCCCGAAGTTAGATACCCAGATCAACCAGAGTGGTATTTCAAGATTGCCTCCACCCGAACTGGCGTCCGAGCTTCACCGGCTCCCACCTATCCTACACAAGCCAACCCAAATACCAATGTCAAGCTATAGTAAAGGTCCCGGGGTCTTTCCGTCCTGCCGCGCGTAACGAGCATCTTTACTCGTACTGCAATTTCGCCGGGCCTGTGGTTGAGACAGTGGGGAAGTCGTTACGCCATTCGTGCAGGTCGGAACTTACCCGACAAGGAATTTCGCTACCTTAGGATGGTTATAGTTACCACCGCCGTTTACTGGCGCTTAAGTTCTCAGCCTCGCCCCGAAGAGCTAACCGGTCCCCTTAACGTTCCAGCACCGGGCAGGCGTCAGTCCATATACATCGTCTTACGACTTCGCATGGACCTGTGTTTTTAGTAAACAGTCGCTTCCCCCTGCTCTCTGCGGCCATACCACGCTCCACCCGCAAAGGGGCTTCACGCGTCCGGCCCCCCTTCTCCCTAAGTTACGGGGGCAATTTGCCGAGTTCCTTAACCACAGTTCACCCGTCGCCTCGGTATTCTCTACCTGACCACCTGTGTCGGTTTAGGGTACGGGCCGCTAAGAACTCGCTAGAGGCTTTTCTCGGCAGCATAGGATCACTGACTTCACCTGAATCGGCTCGGCATCACGTCTCAGCCTACATGTGTCACGGATTTGCCTATGACACGGCCTACACGCTTACCCCGGCACAACCACTCACCGGG